>JAXIPB010000306.1:0-5760 GCA_045403155.1 Micromonosporaceae bacterium | reverse complement strand
GGGGGGGCGGCGTCGCGCGCCGGGCGGGCTGATTCGCGCGTCGGGCGGGCCGATTCGCGCGTCGGGCGGGACGATTCGCGCGTCGGGCGGGACGATTCGCGCGTCGGGCGGGACGATTCGGAGGAGTGGTCGTGGACGGGGAACGGGTGGCGGTCGTGCTCGGATCGAGCATGGGCGGAATGGGGCGACACGTGCTCTCCCTCACCCGCGGCCTGACGGCCCGGGGGATTCAGGTTGACCTGTTCTGCCCGCTCCGAACGGAGGAGCACTTCGAGTACGCGGCGGCCGGCGCCGTCGTGCATGCCCTGGAGATCGCCGCCGCCGCGGGGCCGGGCGACGTCGGCGCCATGCGGGAGCTGCGCCGAGCACTGCGGCCGGCGCCGCCCGACGTGATCCACGCCCATGGCCTGCGGGCCGGCTTCGTCGCCGGGCTCGCCCGCCCCAGCTCCGTACCGCTCGTGGTGACCTGGCACAGCAGCCTGGTGGCGACCGGTCTGCGCCGCGTCGCCCAGCTCGGCCTGGCGCGGGCGGTCGCCGGGGCCGCCGACGTGACGCTCTGCGCGTCCGACGAGCTGGTCGGCGCGGCCTCCCGGCTGGGTGCCCGCGACGCGCGGCTGTGCATGATCGCCGCTCCGGCGCTGCCCGAGCCGTCCCGGACGCGTTCCGAGGTGATGGCCGAGTTCGGCCTCGACCCGTCGCTGCTGCTCATCCTCTCGGTGGGTCGGCTGCACCCGTACAAGCGCCACGACGTCCTCGTCGCGGCGGCGGCCCGGTGGCGCCATCTGCGCCCGGTGCCTGCGGTCATCATCGCCGGCACCGGCCCGTCCTATCGGGACCTCGCCGCGCAGGTCGCCATCGCCCGCGCGCCGGTCATCCTCGCCGGGCACCGGGCCGACATCTCCGACCTCCTGAACGCCGCCGACATCGCGGTCATCACCAGCGACGGTGAGGCGCGCCAACTCTTCGCCCAGGAGGCGCTGTCCGCGGGAGTGCCGCTCGTCTCCACCGCGGTCGGCGGCATCCCGGAGATCGTCGGCGATGCCGCCGTGCTCGTACCACCGGGTGACATCGACGCCGTGGACGCGGCCGTCCGGTCGCTGCTCGCCGACCCCTCGCTGCGTGACGCCTACGCGGTCGCCGGGCCGATGCAGGCCAAGGGATGGCCCAGCGAATCGGACACGATCGATCAGGTGGCCGCCGTCTACGCCGAGATCATCGGTGAGCCACGGACTGCCGGGGACACGCGCGACGCCTGAATGGGCGGGGTCCGCTCCGGGCGTGTTACCGTGAAATCCCGTGGATCACTTGATCTAGTGTGACGACACGCTAGCCGAACACCACGGGAGCATGCATTGGCCTCTTCGCCTCGGACGACCAAGCATATTTTCGTTACGGGGGGCGTCGCCTCCTCGCTCGGGAAGGGCCTCACCGCCTCCAGCCTGGGCAATCTGCTCACCGCGCGGGGCCTGCGCGTGGTCATGCAGAAGCTTGATCCTTACCTGAACGTCGACCCGGGGACGATGAACCCGTTCCAGCACGGTGAGGTGTTCGTCACCGACGACGGCGGCGAGACCGATCTTGACGTCGGTCATTACGAGCGCTTCCTCGACCGGGATCTGACCCGGCGGGCGAATGTCACCACCGGCCAGATCTACTCCGACGTGATCGCCAAGGAGCGGCGGGGCGAGTATCTCGGCGACACCGTGCAGGTGATCCCGCACGTCACCAACGAGATCAAGTCGCGCATCCGCGGCATGGCGGAGCCGGACGAGGACGGCCGCGTGCCCGACGTGGTGATCACCGAGGTGGGCGGGACGGTTGGCGACATCGAATCCCTGCCCTTCCTGGAGGCGATCCGCCAGATCCGCCACGACATCGGGCGGGACCACTGCTTCTATCTGCACGTCTCGCTCGTGCCGTACCTGGCGCCCAGCGGTGAATTGAAGACGAAGCCGACGCAGCACTCCGTGGCGGCGCTGCGCAACATTGGTATCCAGCCCGACGCCCTGGTCTGCCGATCCGATCGCGAGATCCCGGACAAGCTCAAGGTCAAGCTCTCCCTCTACTGCGACGTCGACCGGGAGGCCGTGGTCGCCGCGCCGGACGCGCCGAGCATCTACGACATCCCCAAGGTGCTGCACCGGGAGGGACTCGACGCGTACGTCGTGCGTCGGCTTGGCTTGAGCTTCCGCGACGTCGACTGGAGCCGCTGGGACGACCTTCTGGAAAGGGTGCACCATCCAAAGCAGACGGTCACGGTCGCGATCGTCGGCAAGTACGTGGACCTGCCCGACGCGTACCTCTCGGTAAGCGAGGCGGTGAGCGCGGCCGGTTTCGCGCATCGCGCCCGGGTGCAGGTGCGCTGGGTCCCCAGCGATGACTGCGTTTCTGTTACTGGGGCCGCCTCGGCTCTGTCCGGTGTGGACGGAGTAGTGATTCCGGGTGGCTTCGGGGTCCGCGGCATCGAGGGGAAGATCGGCGCGGTCCGGTACGCGCGTGAGCGCGGCATCCCTACGCTCGGCCTCTGCCTCGGCCTGCAGTGCATGACCATCGAGGTGGCCCGGCACCTGGCCGACCTCGAGGGGGCGAACTCGCTGGAGTTCGACGCCGACGCGGCGCACCCGGTGATCGCCACGATGGCCGACCAGGAGGACATTGTGGCCGGCCGCGGCGATCTGGGCGGGTCGATGCGGCTGGGCGCTTACCCCGCCGACCTGGTGCCGGGATCTCTGGTGGCCGAGGCCTACGGGTCGACCGTCGTGACTGAGCGCCACCGGCACCGGTACGAGGTCAACAACGCCTACCGTGACCATCTGTCCAAGGCCGGCCTGACCATCAGCGGCACGTCGCCCGATGGCCGGCTGGTCGAGTTCGTCGAACTCGAGCGCGATCTGCACCCGTTCTTCGTGGCCACCCAGGCGCACCCCGAGTTGAAGAGCCGACCGACCCGGCCGCACCCGCTCTTCGCGAGCTTCATCGGGGCGGCGCTGGACTACAACGCGGCCGACCGCCTCCCGGTCGACGTCGAGACCTCCACGGTGTCGCCGCCGAGCCCCGCGGTCGTCCGGTGACGCCGTCGGACCAGGTGGCCCAGCCGTCATCGGACCAGGTGGCCCAGCCGTCATCGGACCGGGTGGCTGAGCCGTCATCGGACCGGGTGGCCCAGCCCTATCGCGTGCTGCGCCGCTGGGATCGGTTCTCCGGGCCAGTGTTCACCGTCGTCAGCGACGAGGTCGCGATGCCCGGTGGTGGCTCAGCTGTGCGGGATTTCATGCGCCACGTCGGCGCGGCCGCTGTGGTGGCGGTCGACGACTCGGATCGGGTCGTGCTCGTGCGGCAATATCGCCATCCCGTCGGACACGTGCTCTGGGAGTTGCCGGCGGGTCTGCTCGACGCCGCCGGCGAGACCCCTTTGGGTACCGCGACCAGGGAGTTGGCCGAGGAGGCCGACCTGGTGGCGGCGACATGGAACCTCCTTGTGGAGCTGCACCCGAGTCCTGGGTACTCCAACGAGTTCATCACCGTATTTCTCGCCCGAGGCCTATCTCCCGTGCCCGACGACGCGCGGCACGTCCGTGAGCACGAGGAGGCGGACATGGTCGTGGAGCGGGTCGGTCTGGGCGAGGCGGTCGGGATGATCTTCCGCGGCGAGATCACCAATGCCACGGCCGTGGCCGGCATTCTCGCCGCTTCTCGGGCCTTCGACCTCGGTTGGGCCCCGCTTCGCCCCTCGTGAATCTTGGCACGCGTGCAGCGTGGCGCACCTGCCACCTCCTTGTAGAGGAGAAGGTCAGCTACTCCATGCACGACGACGTGTCACCCGGCGGCTACTCAAAACCAACGCCAAGATCGTCGTGATCATGATGGTGGCGTTCCAGAATGGCGCCGATCATGATTTGCGGTTCATGATCGGCGCTCGGGTTTTGGGGGTTTGGGGGGTTTAGGAGTCGCGGAGGACGCGGCCTTGGGCGTCGGTGCCGCCCTGCACGAGCAGGATGATGCCGTCGATCAGCGGCCAGATCGCGCCGAGTCCACATGTGAGCCAGGTGACGGCGATCTGCGCGATGGCCATGCCGATGTGGCCGGTGTAGAACCGCCCGGCCCCGAATGCGCCGAGAACCAACTGGAGAATTCCGGCCACGATCTTGCTCTTGTCTGAAAGCGGAAGCCCGGTGGCGGGGTCGTAGGCCGGATAGCCCGCCGCATACGGAACCGGCTGACCATATGGGGCTGGGTATGCCGGCTGCCCATAACCCTGCTGCCCGTACGCGGGTTGGCCATATCCCGGTTGGCCATACCCGGGTTGGCCGAACTCGGGTTGGCCGGACCCGGGTTGGCCGGACCCGGGCTGGCTGCCGTACTCCGGCTGGCTGCCGTAGCCGGGTTGGCCGCCGAAATCGGGTTGGCTGCCGTAGCCGGGTTGGCCGCCGTGCTCCGGTTGGCTGCCGTAGCCGGGTTGGCCGCCGTGCTCCGGTGGGCCGCCGTAGCCGGGTTCGCCGCCGTGCTCCGGTTGGCCGCCGTAGCCGGGTTCGCCGCCGAAGCCGGGTTGGCCGCCGTGCTCCGGCTGGCTCGGCTCGGGCTGGCTGCCGTATCCCGGCTGGCTCTGCGCCGGGTGGGCGTATCCCGGCTGGCTCGGCTCCGGGTGGGCGTACCCCGGCTGGGTGCCGCCCGCATAGGGGTCCGTGGGTGCCGGCAGAGGCGCCGTCGGCGGTGGCCGGTCGTTGGGGTCCGTCGACTCCGTCATGCCCCCGAGCGTAGGGGTATGCGTCACGTCACCGGCTTGCCGTACCCGTGTCGAGCCTCCCCGGCATTGCCAACGTCGCCGCGATCCCAAGATCGCCGTAAGTGTCCGGCACTTGCCCGGTCGGACCGCGCAGATCGGCGCGAGTGTCAGACACTTGCGAGCCGCTAGGCACGCGCCCGCCCCCGTACCGCCCGGGACCCGCCCAAGATCGCGGTGATCATGATCTCAGCGTCCCCAAATCGCGTCGATCATGACCTCCAAATCATGATCGACGATTGGGGGTGGGGGGTGGTTCGGTGCACGCGGGGCTGGCGGGTCGGATCTAGACTCCCCGGAGGGGTGACCGGCGTTCGCCTAAGGACGGCAATGGCGCCGCCCGACGCCGGCTCCGCTGGAAGAGGTGTCGTCACTGTGAAGGTTGGCATCCCCCGCGAGGTCAAGAACCACGAATACCGGGTGGCGATCACGCCAGCGGGCGTGAACGAACTCGTCCGCCACGACCACGAGGTCTACGTCGAGAGCGGTGCCGGCCTCGGTTCGTCGATCACGGACGACCAGTTCACCAACGCCGGGGCGAAGATCCTGCCAACGGCCGACGAGGTTTGGACGACCGGCGACCTGATCCTCAAGGTCAAGGAGCCCATCGCCGAGGAGTACCCGCGCATGCGGGAGGGTCAGGTCCTCTTCACCTACCTGCACCTGGCCGCATCGAGGGAGTGCACGGACGCCCTCCTCAACGCCAAGGTCACTGGCATCGCGTACGAGACGGTCGAACTCGGCGACGGCGCGCTGCCGCTGCTCGCCCCGATGTCCGAAGTGGCCGGTCGTCTGGCGCCGCAGGTCGGTTCGTACCACCTCATGCGCTCCGGCGGCGGCCGCGGCGTCCTCATGGGCGGCGTGCCCGGGACGTACGCGGCGAAGGTCGTCGTCATTGGCGCCGGCGTCTCCGGACTCAACGCCGCCGCCATCGCGCTCGGCATGCAGGCGGAGGTGCTGCTGCTGGACAAGAACATCGC
>JAXIPB010000319.1:0-30012 GCA_045403155.1 Micromonosporaceae bacterium | reverse complement strand
CCTGGAGGTCATGATCGGCAAGGTTTCACGACCGTGAGCTCATGATCACGGCGATCTTGGACCTAGCCTGTGGGACGGGGTGGGCGCTGCTTCCCGTAGAGCCAGTCGTTGAAGAGCTGGTCGAGCTGCTTGCCGGAGACCCGCTCGGCGACCGCGATGAACTCAGGAGTCGTCGCGTTCGCGTACGCCTTCTCCGCCGCCCAGGTCTTGAGGATGTTGAAGAACGCGGCATCGCCAACGGTGACCCGCAGCGCGTGCAACGTCATCGCTCCTCGGGTGTAGACCGACTCGTGGAAGAGGTCGGCCTTGCCCGGGTCGCCCGGCGGCACCGGCCAGTAGCTCGCGGAAGGCTGGTTGAAGTACTGGTCGAAGGTCTGCTGGGCGGTCTGCTCGCCGCGATCCTCGAACCACAGCCACTCTGCGTAGGAGGCGAAGCCCTCGTTGAGCCAGATCTCCTTCCACTCGTTCACGGAGACGCTGTCGCCGTACCACTGGTGGGCCAACTCGTGCACGATCACCCAGACGGCGTCCTCGCCCCCCTCGAAGAAGGCCCAGCTATAGATCGGCCGGCTCTGGTTCTCCAGCGCGAACCGGACCCGCCGATCGTCGATGACGATCCCGCCGAGAGCGTCGAAGGGGTACGGCCCGAACTTGGATTCGAGGAAGTCAACGACGGCGGGGGTCTGGGCCATCTGGGCGTCGATCGTGGTCGAGAGGGAGGTGTCGACGGCGATCACGACCGGCCTGCCGTCGTGCGTGCTCTCCGTCACCCGGTATTTCCCGATGACGACCGTAGCGAGGTACGGCGCCATTGGCTTGCTCTCCGTCCACGTCCACGTGGTCCATCCGTCTGCGGACGTCTTCCCCTTCAGCGCGCCGTTGGACAGTGCCGCCAGGCCGTCCGGTGCCGCGATCTTGACGGTATAGGTCGCCTTGTCGCGGGGATGGTCGTTTACCGGGAACCAGGAGGACGCGACCTCCGGCTGGCCGATCGCGACGGCGCCGTCGTCGGTGTGCAAGAAACCGACCTCGCCGATATCCGGCTCCTGGAACGCCTTGGATACGCCGCCATAGGTGACCTTCACAACGAAGCGCGCGCAGTTGACGATCGTCGCGGACGGCGTGACGATCAGTTCACCGCCGTCCTGCTCGGCCTTCGCGTCTTTGTCGTCAACGGTCACCTTCTCGGTCTTGAGACCGGCAAGGTCAAGGTTGAACCGGGACAGATCGGCCGTCGCGGTGGCGGTGATCGTGGCCAACCCCGTCAACGTATCTTTCGATGGATCGTACTTGAGGTCGAGGTCGTAGTTGGCGACGTCATAGCCGCCGTTGCCGGCCTTCGGGTAGTACGCGTCGCCCAACCCGTCCGCTCCGGCAGAGCCAGACCCGGCTGGGCACGACGGAGGGGTGGTAGGCCCGGGAGCCGGCGTCGTGCACCCCGCCAGCACCAAGCCCGCCACCACCACGATTGCGGCGATTACCCTGGCCGGTCGCGGACACCCAAACGCGAAGCCACCCATCACATGCCCTTCCCCGACGGACTACGCCACGATGCAGCAAACAGTAGTCGGCGACTCCAACCGCGGCGCTGGAATCAGCGGTCCAGGACGAGGCCCACCTTCTGAAACTCCTTGATATCGCTGTAGCCGCATTTGGCCATCGCCCGGCGCAGTCCGCCGAAGAGATTCAGAGCGCCATCGGGGTCGTCGCTCGGGCCATAGAGCAGCTTCTCGAGCGAGCCTCGGGTCTCCTCAGCTAACCCGTACGATCCGCGCGGCAACTTCGGGTGGCTGGCGGCGGAGTGCCACCAGGCACCCCGCGCGGGCGCTTCGTCGCATCGCGCGAGCAGCTCGCCGAGCATGACGGCATCGGCCCCGCAGCCGAGTGCTTTCGCGATGTCACCGCTGGTGCCCACGTCGCCGTGGGCGATGAGGTGCACGTATCGCCCGCCGGTCTCGTCGAGGTAGTCGCGCCGCGCGGCGGCCGCGTCCGCGATGGCGGTCGCCATCGCCACCCTGATGCCCAGCACAGTGTCCGTTGTGGACCAGTCGTCGGCCCCGACGCCGACGATGACTCCGGCCGCGCCGGTCCGCATGAGGTGCAGCGCCGTCTTGTAATCGGTGCAGCCACCGACGATCACCGGGAGGTCGAGGTCAGCGATGAACTCCTTCAGGTTCAGTGGCTCGTCGTTTGTGGACACATGCTCAGCCGAGACGAGCGTCCCCTGGATGATGAGGATGTCCACCCCGGCATCGAGGATCACCGGCGCGAGGGAGAGGGTGTGCTGAGGCGAGACCCGGACGGCCACCGTCACGCCGCCCTCCCGGATCGCCCTGACCCGCTCGGCGATGAGTTCCGGCCTGATCGGCTCCGCGTAAACCTCCTGCAGCCGTCGGGTCGCGGTCACACCGTCGCTGTCGTCTAGGGTCGCCAGCGAATCAAGGACCTTGGCCGGATCCTCGTACCGGCACCAGAGGCCCTCCGCGTTGAGCACGCCGAGGCCGCCGAGACGGCCGAGTGCCACCGCCGTCGCCGGACTCATCGTCGCGTCGCTGGGTTGCGCAACGCACGGGATCTTGAAGGAGTACGCGTCAAGCTGCCAGGTTGTCGAGACGTCGTCGACGTCGCGGGTCCGCCGGCTCGGCACGATCGCGATGTCGTCGAGGTGAAAGCCCCGCTGTGCCTTCTTTCCCATTCCGATCTCTACGAAGTCGCCCACGGCGTTCGCTCCGATCTGCTAGGCGATTACCGCGAGTGGTAGTTGGGCGCCTCGATAGGCATCTCGATGTCGTGCGGGTGGCTCTCCTTGAGGCCGGACGACGTTATCCGCATCAGCTGGCCGCGCTCCTGCAACTCAGTGATGGTCGCTGCGCCGACGAAGCCCATCGCCGCGCGCAGACCGCCGATCAACTGGTGCGCGACGGCGCCGAGTGGGCCTCGGTACGGCACCTGCCCCTCGATCCCCTGCGGCACCAGCTTGTCGTCGGAGAGCACGTCCTCCTGCGAGTAGCGGTCCTTGGAGTACGACGGAGCCTGCCCCCGGGACTGCATGGCGCCCAACGACCCCATACCCCGGTACGACTTGAATTGCTTGCCGTTGATGAAGATGAGCTCGCCTGGGCTCTCCTCGCAGCCCGCCAGCAGCGAGCCGAGCATCACCGTGTCCGCGCCGGCCACGATCGCCTTGGCTATGTCACCGGAGTACTGCATGCCGCCGTCACCGATGACCGGTACGCCGGCCGCCCGACATACCCGTGCCGCGTCCATGATCGCCGTGACCTGGGGCACGCCGACGCCCGCGACCACCCTGGTGGTACAGATCGAACCAGGCCCGACGCCGACCTTGACCGCGTCCGCGCCGGCGTCGACGAGCGCGCGGGCGCCATCATGGGTGGCGATGTTTCCGCCGATCACGTCGACATCGGGTACGTCGTGCTTCAGCCGCGCCACCATCTCCAGCACGTTGCGGCTGTGGCCATGCGCGGAGTCGACCACCAACGCGTCGACGCCGGCCTCGACGAGGGCGCGGGCGCGCTTGTACGACTCATCGCCCACTCCGACCGCGGCGGCGACGCGCAGCCGACCGGCCGGGTCCTTGGTGGCGCTAGGGTACTGCTCGCTCTTTGCGAAGTCCTTGACGGTGATCAGGCCAGCCAGCCCTCCGGCAGCGTTGACGATCGGCAGCTTCTCAACCTTGTGCCGGCGCAGCAGATCCAGCGCTTCGGCGGTAGTGACCCCGACCGGCGCGGTGATCAACGGCATCGGCGTCATGACGTCCCTGACCAGAGTTGAATTGTCGCCGACGAAGCGCATGTCTCGGTTGGTAACGATGCCGACCAGCGTCCCGGCCGCGTCCACAACAGGGGCGCCGGAGATCCGGTAGCGCGCACACAACGCGTCGACCTGGCGCAAGGTGTCCTCCGGCGAACACGTCACCGGATTGGTCACCATGCCGGCTTCCGATCTCTTGACGAGGTCGACCTGCAGCGCCTGCTCCTCGATGGACAGGTTGCGGTGCAGCACTCCTATCCCGCCCTGACGGGCCATCGCGATCGCCATCCGGGCCTCGGTGACTGTATCCATCGCGCTGGACACCAGCGGCATGCGAAGCGAGATCCGCCGAGATAGCCGGGTCGCCGGGTCCACCTCGCTCGGCACTACATTGGACTCTGCGGGCAGCAGGAGCACGTCGTCGAACGTGAGACCGAGGGTGAGCACCTGGTCAAATCGCGTTTCGTCGATCTGTGGCAGCGGGTTGCCGGCGTCGCCGGACAGGTCAGCCGTCATCATTTCCCGATCGTAGTCGATGATCACGCTGGGGCCGCCCGTTGACACCGCCGACGCCTGCGTGGCGCTGGCCACTATGGGAACCCTTGCACATCGAGCCACCTTGATCTAGTCATCGATTCCCACCCGCACCATCCGCCTCACGGCCCACATCGGCATCGCGACTTCAGGGCTCCGATCCGGCGAGCGGGAGGTGCTGCCAGTGCGTGGCGCGGGCGCACGACATGACGGGCCGGGAGATACGGTGGAGGCGTGCATGACGAGCCGCTGGACCCGTTCCGCGACGACCCGGTCGACCCATCCACCGACCTGGAGGAAGCGGACGAGCCCTTGGAGCCGCTCACCGACGACGAGCGTACCGACGTCGAAGAGGACCTCGCGGATCTCGAGGTCTATGAGGCGCTGCTAGGCCCCGCGGGCATACGTGGGCTGGTGATCGACTGCGAGGACTGCCGCGAGCCGCACTTCTTCGACTGGGCGTTGCTGCGCTCCAACCTGCGGCACCTGCTCGACTCCGGCCGGCCGCGCGTGCATGAGCCGGCGTTCGACCCGGATCCGGATCACTACGTGACCTGGGAGTACGCACGGGGCTACACCGACGGCGTGCACGACACACTGCTCGAAGAGGACGAAGACAAGTAGGACTTCGCCGGAGGCGATCAACGCGGCAACCTCGCCGGAGGCGATCAACGCAGAATTTATCGCACCAGGCCGGCACGGAAGGCGGCCGCGACCGCATGAGCGCGATCTCGCGCGGCCAGCTTGCGGAACAACCTGCGCGCGTGCGTCTTGACCGTGTCCTCCGAGACGAATAGCTCTCGCCCGATCTCGGCGTTGCTCTTGCCTTCCGCCATGCCTCGCAGAACCTGAAGTTCGCGCTCGGTCAAAGCAGTCCGCCGACCGCCGTTGCCCGAGAGGTCGTCGCCCGAGAGGCCGTTGCCCGCACCATTGCCCGCGACACCATTGCCCGCGAGACCATTACCCGCGAGACCATTACCCGCGGCGCCATTGCCATCGAGGCCGGCCTCTCCCAGGCCGGCACCCGTGCTGGTCGCGGCGGGTGCTGCCATTTCCCCGGCGGGTTCGCGCGTCGGCACTCCCGCGTCGGGCCGTAGCGCGGTGGCGTGATCGGCTCCGCCCCGTACGGTTTCGACGCTCTGTCGCGCGGGATCCACGCGCTGCCCGTCGGGTGTCCCGTCGTCCTGGCGGACTTCGATCTCCGAACGCTGCGTGGGCACCGGCTGCCCCGTACCTCCGCCGTTAGACCGGAACAGCAGCATCAGCGCCTTCGCGACCGACGCGACGAGGTCCTCCCGGTCTCCGCCCCGGATGAGCCCGCGGGCACCGGCTGCGACCGCGCCTTCCGCGACCACCGAGTCCTCGGGCCCGAAGAACACGACCACGGCCTCCGGCGAGCGTTCCAGAACCCGTCGAGTGAACCCCACGGTGTCGGGCCGCACGGACACCGTGTCCACCAGCAGAACGTCGGCGGGTTTGTGCCGGACGTGCGCCAGCGCGTCCGCGCCGCTGACCGCGGTCGAGATGACCTCGCTCAGGCCGAGCTGGGCGGCGGCGTTCGCCACTGCCTGCGCCGCCAGGGGTGTCCGGACACAAACCAGGACCGATCGCACGGGAACCTCGCTTTCTACTACGAAAGGGAACCACGTTCGGGCGGCGTCAATGGGCACTTTGGCGGAGTTGGTCTGTTCACATGCCAGCGATGTGGGGGTAGGTTCAGCACGTATGCGCCTGCGGTCCGCGCGGGAGGCGAATATATGTCTAATGTGAGTAGATTGCCGGGACCATCCGCAGAGGTATGGGACTGGCAGCGCAACGGTGCCTGCCGCGGACGCGACAGTGCTCAGTTCTTTCACCCCGATGGCGAGCGGGGCGCCTCCCGCATACGACGGGAGATCGCCGCAAAGGGGGTCTGCCGCAGCTGCCCGGTCCGGGCGGAGTGCGCCGCGCATGCGCTCGCCGCGCGAGAGCCTTACGGCGTCTGGGGCGGATTCACCGAGGCTGAGCGGCTGCGCCTGCTCGCGACCGGCTGGGAAGATCTCTCCGACCAGGTACGCGGGCGCGTAGACATCCTGCGGCTCGAGGCGCGGCTGGGACTCGGGCAGCGGCGACTACCGCAACAGCGCCAGCCAATGGCACCCAGCGCCTTGGCCCCCGCTCGCTGAGCCACCAGGTGCGAGCGGCTCACTCCGCGTTGACCTGAATCCGGTGCCACCCGGTGGCGCCGTCGGGCGCCGGCGGTGCCTCGGCCTCTGTCTGCACCTCTCCGGCATTGTCGGTCGCTCTGACCTGAATCGAGTGCCGCCCGGGGGTCGCGCTCCACCGCAGTGACCACAGCCGCCAGGTGTCGACGGAGGCCGTTGCCGCCAGAGTTGCCTCCTGCCACACGCCGTCGTCGATGCGTACCTCTACCCGTGAGATCCCGCGATGCTGGGCCCAGGCCACGCCGGCGATGACGACTGGGCCGGCCGCGATCGTCGAGCCCGGTCGCGGCCGGTCGATCCGGGACTGCGTCTTGATAGGTGCCCGCTGGGCCCAGCCCCGAGGGATCCAGTACGCGTCGTACTCGGCGAACGACGTGAGCTCGAGTTCGGCGAGCCACTTCGTCGCGGACACGTACCCGTAGAGCCCGGGCACCACCATGCGGGCCGGAAATCCGTGGATCACCGGCAATGGTTCGCCGTTCATGCCGATCGCGATCATGGCGTCGCGGCCATCCCGCAACACCTCGGTTGGCGTGCCGGCGGTGAATCCGTCGACCGAGCGGCTGACGACCTGATCGGCCCCGACCTCCGGCCCGGCCTCGTCGAGGAGATCTTTCACCGGTACGCCGAGCCAGCGCGCATTCCCGATGAGATCGCCGCCCACCTCGTTGGAGACGCAGGCCAGCGTCACATACCGCTCGATCATCGGACGCCGGAGCAGGTCGTCGAACGTGAGCCTGATCGGCGTGCGCACCCGGCCGTGGATCGTCACGGTCCACTCCGCTGGATCGATCCTGGGCACGACGAGTGCCGTGTCAATGCGGTAGAAGGCCGCGTTGCTGGTCGTGTAGCTCAGGTCGGCCACGCTGGCCTCCGCGGGCGCGACGGCGGGCCGCCCCGACGGAGACGGCAGCACCACGGTCGCGCGGGCCGAGTTCACCGCCAATCTCTGGCCGAGCGCGCGTCCTGCGTACCCTGCGACTGCGGCGCCGCCAATGACCGCCCAGGCCGCGTACAGAAACTTTCGCCGTTCGGTCCCGCTCACCGGCCTGGGCGTGGTGAACGGCCCGGCATTCTCGTCGGCGAGTTGACGCACGAGCAGCCACAGCACCAGTGCCGCCGCCCCGGCGCCGAGCAGCGTGGGCACGGCCCAAACGGGTTGCGCGCCGGCGCGGGTCAGCGCGGCGGTGACCCCTACGACGCCGAATACGCCGATGCCGGCGAGTCCGAGCCACAGCCGGCGCACCGCAACCAGACCCAGCCCGGCGCCGATGGCGGCGAGCAGTAGCACGGTACCGACCTGCAGTGCGAGCTTGTCGTTGGTGCCGAAGAGGCGAATTGCGAGCTCCTTGCCCGCCTCCGGAGTCGTGTCGATCACCGCGCCACCGACCGCCACCAGCGGAGCGGACCGTGGCGCGACCATGAGAGCGACGAACTCACCTACGCCGAGCGCCGCGGCCGCGGCCGCGATCCCCGCCAGCACCGCATGCCTCTTCGCTATTGCCACGATCACCAGTGTGCTAGCCCCGGCCGCCGCGTGCCCAGACCGCACAATGGACCGTCACCGAACAGTAAGCCCTTGTGCGTCACCCACGGCGTGCGCCGACCACTCCAAGAGCGCCGTGAGCAGGACCCCCGCGTCGCCAAACCCCGCCGACCATGACCTCCAGTCAATGATCGGCGGGGTTTGGGATTGGTTAGTAGCCGGGGCCGTGCTGGTGACCGTGGCCGTGGCCGTGGCCACCCGCCGTCGGCTCGGACGCCTTGGGCTTCTCCACGATCAGGCTCTCGGTCGTGAGGAGAAGACCCGCGATCGAGGCGGCGTTGGCGACCGCGCTGCGGGTCACCTTCACCGGGTCCACGATGCCAGCCTTGGCCAGGTCAACCAGTTCGCCCTTCTCGGCGTCGAGGCCCGTTCCGAACTTCGCCTCGCGCACCTTGTTGACCAGCACGTACCCGTCGAGCCCGGCATTCTCGGCGATCCACCGCAGCGGCTCGTCCAGCGCCTTGCGGACGATGGAGACGCCCGTCGCCTCGTCACCGGTCTTGCCGAGCCCGTCGGCGAGCGTCGATGCGATCTGGGTCAGGGTCGCGCCGCCGCCCGGGATGACGCCCTCCTCCACCGCGGCCTTCGTCGCCGAGATGGCGTCCTCGATGCGGTGCTTGCGCTCCTTCATCTCGACCTCGGTCGCGGCGCCGACCTTGATGACGGCGATGCCGCCGGAGAGCTTCGCGAGCCTTTCGTTGAGCTTCTCCTTGTCCCAGTCGGAGTCGGAGGCCTCGACCTCCTTGCGAATCTGCTCGACGCGCGCCTTGACGTCCGCGGCCGAGCCGCCGCCGTCAACGATTGTCGTCGTGTCCTTCGTGATGACGATCCGTCTCGCCGTACCCAGCACCTCGGCGCCGACCGAGTCGAGCTTGTAGCCGAGCTCAGGCGCGACGACCTCGGCGCCGGTGAGGATCGCCATGTCCTGCAGCATCGCCTTTCGGCGGTCCCCGAAGCCGGGGGCCTTGACCGCGGCGACCCTGAGGGTCTTGCGGATCGCGTTGACCACCAGCGTCGACAGGGCCTGGCCGTCGACATCCTCGGCGATGATGAGCAGCGGCTTGTTCGCCTTGAGCACCTGCTCGAGCAGCGGGAGCAGCTCCTCGATCGAGCTGATCTTCTGGGTGGTCACCAGGACTTGGGCGTCCTCGAGAATGGCCTCGCCCGCTTCCGCGTCCGTGACGAAGTAGGGCGCGATGTAGCCCTTGTCGAACTGCATGCCCTCGGTGATCTCGAGCTCGGTCGCGAGCGTCGAGCCCTCCTCGACTGTGATCACGCCGTCGCGGCCGACCTGCTCCATCGCCTCCGCGATCAGGTCACCGATAGTAGGGTCCTGGGCCGAGATCGTGGCGACGTGCGCGATGTCATCACGGGTCTTGACCTCGACGGCCTTGGCCATCAGCTCCTTGTCGACCGCGGCAACGGCGGCCTCCATGCCTCGCTTGAGCGCCGTCGGGTTCGCGCCCGCCGCCACATTGCGGAGACCTTCCCGAACCATGGCCTGGGCGAGCACGGTCGCGGTCGTGGTGCCGTCACCGGCGACGTCGTTGGTCTTGGTCGCGACCTCCTTGACCAGCTGCGCACCGAGATTCTCATAGGGATTGGTGAGTTCGATCTCCTTGGCGATCGTCACGCCGTCGTTGGTGATTGTCGGGACGCCGAACTTCTTGTCCAGGACGACGTTGCGCCCGCGGGGGCCGAGGGTGACCTTGACCGTGTCTGCGAGCGCGTTGACTCCATGCTCAAGATGGTGCCGCGCGTCATCCGAGAAGCTCAGGATCTTCGCCATCTGTCTGGCAGTCCTTTCAAGTTTTTTTGGCTGGTCTTTCCTGGTGCTGGATCCCTCACAGGACACCGCCCCGGCCCGGCGAGCCGGTCCGGGGCGGTAGCCGCTTGTGTGGGTGATGCCTGGTTAGCGGATCATTTCTCGATGACCGCGAGGACATCACGGGCGGAGAGAACCAGGTACTCCTCGCCGGAGTACTTGACCTCTGTGCCGCCGTACTTGGAGTAGATGACGGTGTCACCCACCTTGACATCGATCGGAACGCGGTTGCCCTTGTCATCGATGCGGCCCGGGCCGACAGCGATGACGGTGCCCTCCTGCGGCTTCTCCTTGGCGGTATCCGGAATGACGAGGCCTGAGGCCGTGGTCGTCTCCGCCTCGTTCGCCTGGACGAGAATTCGGTCCTCGAGCGGCTTGATCGCAACCTTGGTCGCGGTAGTCACTGGCATACCCTCCTGGGGTATCTGGTTTGTCCATTTCACTGGCCTGCGGGTGAAATCCGCAGGCCTCGACTCTGATCGCCTCGCGGTCCCGCCGTCGCGGGTGCCGGAACCGCCCGGCTGGCACCCTCAACCCGAGAGTGCTAATGGCCACGTTATGCTGTGGCCTAGCACTCCGTCAAGGAGAGTGCCAACGCGTCACACCTTCGTATGCCCTCCATCTGCTTGATCATGGTCGTTGGCGTGCGGAGATCGGCCCAATGGGGCATCGTCGCAAGGGGAGAGTGGCAGCGGAGGGAGCATCAGCATGCACGCAACCGTCGGCGACCGGCTGCATGTGCACAGCAACACGGTCGGCGCTCAGGACAAGATCGCGCTCATCATCGAGGTCCGCGGCGAGAAGGGTACCCCGCCCTACCTCGTGCGTTTCCCCGATGGTCACGAGACGCTCATGTTCCCCGGTCCGGACTGTGTCGTAGAGGCAGCCACGGGTCGAGGCAAGCAGTAACCTCACGAGGCGCGCCCGCCGACCCCGCCTGTGGTCGGCGGGCCTTTGCTGCACGCGACCGGGCGTGGCCGTCGGCTTTCCGACGAAGGCGATCACTGGGCGTAGGGGCGTTCTACCTTCGGGGCAATCGACGACCCTGACGCGGGCCGCCGAGTCCACGCGCTCGAGGAGGATCCGCCATGGCCGGCAACCCCATCCTGTGCCGGCGTGTCGCCGCGGCCACCATCGGCCTTACCGCCCTTGCCGCCCTTGCGTTGTCCGCGTGCGGGACCGGCAACGGCGGCCCGCCCGGTACAGGCGGCACCGGAGGCGACTCCCAGATCGGCGGCGCCCCGTCCGGTACGACGTCCGCCACGGCCACGACGCCGCCGGCACCGGGTGGGGGCGGCGCACCCGTGTACCCCAAAGACGCCAAGCTGTACGCGCAGGAGTTGTTCAAAGCGTGGGCCAAACCTGACTACAACCGACTCGGCCAGCTCGCGATCCAATCCGCGGTCCAACAGATCAAGGACAGCATCAACTTCGGTGGTCAGCCCAATTCGCAGTGGACATACGTGCGGTGTGGCTCGGCGGAGACAAGCGGCTTTACCGCCTGCGTCTTCCGTAATGCCCACGGCGACGAGGCGACGATCAAGATGGCGAACGCCCAGCTCGGCTTTCCGACCGCGGTCACAGAGGCGCAGTTGATGCGGACGCAGTACGCCAATGATCCGGGCAGCTACGTAGCGGCCTTCATCAACGCCTGGCAGGAGGGCAACACACAGCGCATGGCCCGCCTGGCGAACACGTCTGTGAAGAACGTGGTCGTCGGTTCGGGCACGCCTTTGGCCGCCTTTGGTCAGAGCACGCCGGCCTACATCGGCGGCGGGTACTCCAAGGTCGAGATCAACGGCCTGTCGTCGGACAGCGGACGGTACTACACGTTCTCGGTCCTGACCGATCCCAACGGCAAGCCGAACGCCATCAACAGGGTCTGCATGGGGTCTGGTTGCGACCCGCTCGCCGGCTGACAATCGCCGGGTTGATCGCTCCGGCAATGCCTGCCATTCAGCCGAGGAGGGCCGCCATGCACCGTCGCGGAAGGAGGGTCATCGCGCCGCGCATTCTCGGCACGGTAGCGCTGATCGCTGTGATCCTCGTGTGTGCCGCGGCCTGCGCCGGCAAGGGCGCGCCCGCAACCGGGACCACGGCCACCGGCGTCGAGGGCGTCGGCTCCGGCCCGGCAACGGTCCCCCCGGCGGCAGCGGCGCCCCGACAACCAAGCCACCCCCGAAGCCCTCGTCATATCCCGTGACGGCCCGCGTGTACTCGGAGTGGGTGCTCGCCGCGCGGGAACAGAAACAGATCGAGTGGCTCGGCGACCTCACCACCCCCGAAGTCCAAGAGCAAATCATCGAGATCCCCGGGCCGCCGAATCAGGACTGGACCTACCAGTTGTGCGACGGCGCCGCCGGGTCCACGTACTGCGCGTTCATCAACAGCGACGGCGACGTCATGACGCTTCGCATCACCAACGCCTTGCTCGGAAAGGCTCACGCCGCGGTCGAGGTGAAGCTGGATCCCACCGTGTACTCGAGCGATGTGATTGAGTACGTCAAGTCCTTTGTGGAGGCTTGGCGCAACGCCAACACGAAGCGGATGCTGGCGTTGTCGAACCAGACCGAGGTGGACTTCTTCACCCACTACACGGCGCCTCAGACGTACCAGGTGTGTGCCTTCAAGGTCGTCGCGACCTGGCAGGTCCGCATCCACAACTCGGACGGGCTGGATTACATCGTCAAGATTGCCGATGCGTCACTCGGCAAGCCACACGCCATCTCCTCTCACATCCACCCCGTCCCGCTACCACCGATCTGCGCGTAGCGCGGCCCTCATCGACCTGCTGCGCGGGGTCGGCGGCAGAATGCTGATGTGGACGTTGACGCGCTGCGGCGACTGCGCGGCAGCGCCGGGCAGGCCGCGCTCGCCACGGCGGCCCGCCTCGTCAACACCGGCGTGGCCGCGGCCGACCCGCTCGCGGCCACGATGGCGCTGCGAAACGCAGGCGCCGATCCCGAATTGGCCAGTGCCGCGCTGACGCAGGCGGTCCTGCGTGCCCGGGCGGAGTCCAAGTTCGGCGCCGAAGCGAGCCGGATGTTCTTCACCCGGACCGGACTGGAGCAGGCCACACGAAGCACGGTTGCGGATCGACGAGCCGCCCGGATGGTGGCCGCCGGGATCGCCCGAGTCGCCGACCTCGGTTGCGGCATCGGCGCCGACTCGCTCGCGTTCGCGCGGGCGGGACTGGGCGTGCTCGCCGTCGAGCATGACCCCGCCACGGCGTTGGTGGCCGAGGCGAACGTCGAGGTGCTTGGCCTCGCCGACCGGGTCGAGGTGCGCAACGCCGACGCGACAACGGTGGACATCCGCGGCGTGGACGCGGTGTTCTGCGACCCGGCCCGCAGGGACGCCGCCCGTGGGCGGCGGATCTTCGACCCGGGAGCCTACTCACCGTCGTGGTCGTTCATCGTCGACCTCGTCAACCGCGTACCGAACGCCGTCCTCAAGCTCGCCCCCGGGCTGGACCACGACCTGATCCCAACCTCCGCCGAGGCCGAGTGGGTCAGCGTCGACGGTGACGTCGTCGAGGCCACAATGTGGTGCGGCCCGCTTGCCGGTCCGCCGCGCCGTGCCACCGTCGTGACGGGCCGGGACGCGCACGAGTTGACGGGTACGGGCGAGGTCGGCGCACCGGTCGATAACGTGCGTCGCTACCTCCTCGACCCCGATGGCGCCGTCGTACGGTCGCATCTGGTGGCGGAGTTCGCCGCGACCGTCGACGGTACCCTCGCCGATCCACGGATCGCCTACGTCTTCGCGGATCGCCCGGCCCGGACTGCGTTCGGGCGGTGCCTCGAGGTGATCGAGGAGTTGCCGCTCCGCCAGAAGCATCTGCGCGCGGCACTGCGTACGCGCGGCATCGGCCGGTTGGAGATCCGCAAGCGCGGGCTGGCCGTCGAGCCCGACCGCCTACGCCGAGAACTCCGCCTCGCCGGCGATGCCGAAGCCACGCTTGTCCTCACCCGGGTCCTGGACCGACCAACCGCGCTGCTGTGCCGCCAGCCGCCACCGGCCGGCTGAAGGCGGAACCTGGCGGCCCTGCGGGGACTCCGCGGGATGGTAGCTCCGTACTACCGTTGAACCGGCCGCGCCAAGATCGCCGTGATCATGAGATGACGGTCGCTACAAAGCGTCGATCATGATTTCCAGGTCATGATCGGCGCAGAGATGAAGGGGACTGCGTGGCAAGTCAAGGCACACCAGCTACCACGCTGCTGGTGAAGCAGGACGTGGCGCATCGGCTGCATCCGTACGACGTGGATGCCGACACACCCAACTACGGCGCGGCCGTCGCCGACACACTTGGTATCGCGCACGATCGAGTCTTCAAGACCTTGGTGACTACCGTCGACGGTGCGCTGGCCGTCGCCGTCGTTCCGGTCAACGGCGACGTCGACCTCAAGGCACTGGCGAGCGCGGTCGGAGGCAAACGCGCGACGATCGCGGACAGGGGACTCGCCGAGCGGGCGACAGGATATGTACGCGGCGGCATCAGCCCGCTAGCGCTGCGACGTCGTCTGCCGACCGTCATCGACGCATCCGCGGCTGCCCACCGCACCGTCTACGTCAGCGCCGGGCGGCGCGGACTCCAGGTTGAGCTTGACCCGGCAGACCTGGTTCGGTTGACCAACGCGACGATGGCAAGGATCACCGGATGACGCGCCGTACGGTCGCGATCTTGGCAGGTGTCCTCGCCGTACTCGTCGGTGTCGGAATCTGGACCGGGTGGTATCTCGGCCTGATCTTCACCAACCCGACCGTCAATGCCGGCGAGCCGATCTCGGTCCCATCCGGCGCGGTACGCACGGTGGCGAGCAACCTCGACGCACCCTGGGCGGTCGCGTTCCTCCCTAACGGCACGGCCCTGGTCACCGAGCGAGACTCCGCCCGCATCCTCTCGATCGGTGCCAACGGCAAGTCAACCGAGGTACAGCGGTTGGCCGAGGTCAGTCCGGGCGGCGAGGGCGGGCTCATGGGCATCGCGGTCTCGCCGAACTACGCGAGCGACGGTTGGGTCTACGTGTACTACACCGCCGAGCAGGACAACCGGGTTGCCCGTCTGCACCTCGGCGATGCACCGCAGCCGATCTTCACGGGCATCCCCAAGGCCGGCAACCACAACGGTGGGCGGATCAAGTTCGGCCCGGACGGCATGCTCTATGCCGGCACCGGGGACGCGGGCGATCGCGGGCGGGCCCAGGACAGGGACTACTTGGGCGGAAAGATTCTGCGCCTTGCGCCCGACGGGAAACCCGCGCCGGGCAACCCATTCGGGGCGTCACCCGTTTACTCGTACGGGCACCGCAACGTCCAGGGCCTGGCGTGGGACGCGGCCGGACAGCTCTATGCGTCGGAGTTCGGCCAGAATCGCTACGACGAACTCAACCGGATCGAGGCCGGGCGCAACTATGGCTGGCCTCTGGTTGAGGGTGTCGGAGACGACGGCGAATACGTGAACCCGATCGCGACCTGGGCCACGTCGGACGCATCCCCGAGCGGCATCGCGGTTCTCGACGACCACGTCTTCATGGCGTGCCTTCGCGGCACCAAGGTCTACCGGATCGGCACCGACGGCGACGGCGCGCAGGCGCTCTTCACCGGCGAGTACGGGCGGATCCGCGATGTTGTCGTCGCGCCCGACAAGTCGATCTGGATCGTCACGTCCAATCGGGACGGCCGCGGTAACCCGGCCGATACGGACGATCGCATCCTCCGCCTCGACCCCACCCAAATCTGACCATCGTCCATCTGCCAGCACTCGCCCGGTCGCCCGCCGCCCTCGGGCGGCCCTCGTGCCGGGCAACTTTCGTACAGTTGCCGTGATCTTGCAGCGCAATCGACCTGGTCCGTGCGATCCGATCGTGGCGGCCCGTCGTGATCTTGGGTGCCGCCGGCTCCGGTCACCCGCGCCGACGGTTCGATCAACTCCGACCAACAGCACGCCAAGATCGCCACGATCATGAGCTCGGCGTCGTCAGACAACGTCGATCATGACCTCCAAATCATGATCGGCGCGAACGGTGGGGGTGGGGCGGTCGCCGTGCCAGGAGCGCCACAGGGCGGCGTACGCGCCGCCGGCGGCGACCAATTCGTGGTGCGACCCCAACTCTGAGATCCTGCCGTCCTCCACGACGGCTACCCGGTCCGCGTCGTGCGCGGAGAAGAGCCGGTGCGCGATCGCGATGACCGTACGGCCCTCGAGCACGGCCGCGAGCGACCGTTCCAGGTGCCGCGCCGCGCGCGGATCGATCAGGGAGGTGGCCTCGTCAAGCACGAGCGTGTGCGGGTCGGCGATGACGAGGCGGGCGAGCGCGAGCTGCTGCGCCTGCGCGGGTATGAGCGTGTGGTTCCCCGAGCCCAGCTCGGTGTCGAGCCCGGCGGGCAGCAGCCGCGCCCACTGCCAGGCGTCCACGGCCTCCAACGCCGTCCGCACCTGGGCGTCGGAGACGTCTGGCCGAGCGAGGGCGACGTTCTCGCGCAGCGTACCGAGAAACACGTGGTGCTCCTGGGTCACCAGGGCGACGTGCTGTCGAAGCTCACCCAGTGGCAGTTCGACCAACGGCGCGCCACCGACGGTCACGGAGCCGGTGCGCGGGCCGTGAATTCCGGCGAGCAGCCGCCCAAGCGTCGACTTGCCGGCGCCCGACGGCCCCACCATCGCCATCCGTTCGCCCGGCGAGACCGAGAGCGAGATCCCGTGCAGCACGTCACGACCGTCCACATAAGAGAACCGGACGTCGGTGGCCTCGATGCGCTCACCGTCGGGGCGCTGGTCGGTCGCCGTGCGGTCGTCGGGGACGTTTGACACGCCGATCAGCCGGGCCAACGAGGCCTGACCGACCTGCAGCTCGTCCAACCAGGAGAGCAGGCGGTCCACCGGGTCGATCAACTGCTGTACGTAGAGGGTCGCCGTCGTGAGCTGGAACAGGTTGACCCAACCCTGACTGAAGAACCAGCCGCCGATGAGCAACGTTGCCACTACCGGCACCAGATAGCCGACCTCCATGGTCGGGAAGAAGATCGTCCGCAGGAACAGCGTGTAGCGCTCGGCCGCATAGGAGCGCCCGATGTCGCTGTTCGTCCGGTCAATGCGTCGCTGTTGGGCGCCGAACGCCTCAACTGTGCGGGCCGACTCGACCGTCTCGGCCAGGCCATCGGTCATGTCCGAGTAGGCGGCGCTCTCCCGCAGGTATCCCTGCGGCGCCCGCCTGAGGTACCACCGCGTGCCCGCCCACAGCATGGGGACTCCGAGCAGGCACGGCAGCGCCAGCACGGGGCCGACGAGGACCAAAGCGGTCATCGTGAACACCACGGTCACGGCCGCGATGAGGATCTCGGGGACCGCGAACCGCACGCTGTGCGACAGCGCGTCGACGTCGCGCGATGTCCGCGTGAGCAGATCGCCCGTGCCGGCGCGCTCTACCGTCGAGAGTGGAATCGCCAGCGTGCGGTCGACGAAGTCCTCGCGCAGTTCCGCCAGCAGGCGTTCGCCGAGCTTCGCCGAGGCCAGCTTGGCGAACCGGACAAGCACCGACTGCACCAGTACGAACCCCACGATCGCGAGGGCAACCTTGTCCACCGTGGTCGTCGTGGTCCCGGCCTGGATACCCGCCACCAGACGCCCGATGAGCCACGGCAGGGCCAGACCCGCGACGGCCGCCGAGCCGTGCAGCGCGAGCGTGACGAACCATTCGCGAGGGTGCCGCCGCATCACGCCGCGGGCGTACTGGCGTACCTCGCCCGTCGACGCGACCGGCAACATGACCCGGGCGCTCATTCGTCCTCTCCTCTCGTCACGGTCGCCGCGTAGCGCGGCGAGGAATCGAGCAGCTCACGGTGCGTGCCCTCGGCGACGACGCGTCCGTTCTCGACATAGATCACATGGTCGGTGCGATCGAGGACGAGCGGACTCGTCGTACACACGATCGTGGTACGACCGGCCCGCGCCACCGCGAGTCGCCCAGCCACCCGCGCCTCGGTGTGGGCGTCGACCGCGCTCGTCGGCTCGACCAGCACCAGAACGGGGTGGTCGGCCAGAAGGGCCCGAGCCAGGCGGAGCCGCTGCTGCTGGCCGCCGGAGAACTCACGCCCGCGTTCGGCGACCGTCGCGTCAAATCCCTCGGGCAGCGCCTCGATGATGTCCTCGGCATTGGCGGTGTAGATCGCGTCGCGGATGCGCTCGTTCTCGGCCGCACGCCGCCCGGTCAGCTCGTCGCGGAGCCGGCCCGAGAAGAGGCGCGCATCGTTGTCGGCGACCAGGATCAGGTCCCGGACCGCACTGCGCTTCAAGTCGGCGAGGCGCACGCCGTCCAGCCGCGCCTGGCTGTCGCGGTAGCGACCCAGTCGGTCGGCGATCGCGATCGCGTCCTCGGGCTTTGCCGCGGCGATCGCGGTGATCCGACCCGAAACCACGACCACGCCCGAATCGGGGTCGATGAGGTTGGATGTAGCCGGATCCGGCGTCGGAGCCGGCGTCGCCGGGTCGTCCAGGTCGGGCCGAAGCGAGAGGACTCGGACCACGCGGCGAGCCGCGACGTGGCCGCGGGTCAGCTTCTCCACCACCTCGGTCAGGGTGCGCAACGGGAAGAGCAGGAAGGCGGCATACCCGTAGAAAGCGATCAGTTGCGGGAGGGTGATCTCGCCGGCGACGGCGAAGCGAGCCCCGAGCCACGTCACCAGCGCCACGAAGATGCCCGGCAGGAGGACCTGCGTCGCCTCCAGAAGCGCCTGCACACGGGCGACGTTGACGCCCGCCACCCGTACCCGTTGCGACTCGGCCCGGTAGCGGACCGAGAAGGTGGACTCGCCACCGACGCCGCGTAGGACCCTCAGGCCGGTGACGATGTCCGCGGCCCGCGTGGTGAGCGTGCCGGCCTGCTCCCGGTAGGCCTGTTGGCGTGCGTGCAGCGGCCGGATGAGCAGTCCGACGATGGCCATCAGGACCGGCACGCCGATCACGACCACCAGGCCCAGGGGCACCGACGCGTTGAGCAGGATCACCGCGACCGTGACGATCGCTACGATCGCCCCCACGCCGCGCGCCGTGACGTCGATCGCGTTGCCGATGTGACTGATGTCGGAGGTGCCGATGCTGACCACCTCGCCGGTCGCCAGCCGGCCGGGCAGCGTCGCGCCGAGACGGCCGGCCTGCCGCACAGTGAGTTGGACGGTCCGGTAGGCCGCCGAGAGCCAGTTGAACACCGCGCATCGGTGGCGCATGATTCCGGCGACCGCCTGGATGACGCCCAGACAGAGGAGAACCCCCGCCCAGAAGATGAGGGCGTTCGCGTCGCGCTGCGCGACGCCCGCGCCGATTGCCTGGCCAATTGCGTACGGCATGAGGGCCTGCGCGACCATCCATACGACGCCCATCAACATGCCGAGGGTCACGGTGCGCCACTGCATCCGCGCGATCCACCAGAGGTATCTGGCGGCGGAGCGGTGGTCGGCAGTCCCGGGGTCGAGGACGGGTAGGTCACGCATGATGGCATCGACCCTACGGCCGCCATGACCGGCGGCGCCTGCGATTTTCAGGGGCTCATCGCCCGACAAGTCATCGGTCGACCGGAGAGAAGTCCCAAGATTGTGGCGGTCGGGTAATCAAGTGATGTGGTGGCTCCTTGAACGCCTGCGGGTGACTCCGCCATTTGGAGATCACGACGAGCCGGTAGTCGGGTGAGGAGTAAACCTCGCTCGAGACGTGCAGCGGGTTCACCTCGATGGCGGGCACGGCCACATCGCACACCCAGGCAAGCAGTTCGGTGAAGTTGCGCTGCTGTGCCCGTACTTCCCACATGCGCACGATCAAGGGTCGTCTCCTCCCTTCCCCGCTAGAGCGCCACTGTAGTGACCGGGAGCGCCGTATCGGCGGGAAGGTTGAGCTGGCTCGCCGGCCAGCCCGCCGTGACCAGGTGCGAGCCTAGGGCCGCGACCATGGCACCGTTGTCCGTGCACAGCCGCGGGCGAGGCACGCGCAGCGCGATGCGATGCTCCTCGCACCGTTGTCGGGCGAGGGCGCGCAGCCGAGAGTTCGACGCCACTCCGCCTCCGATCACGAGGGTGCCCACGCCGTGCTGTCGGCACGCTTGGACGGCCTTGGCGGTAAGCACGTCGCAGACGGCCTCCTGAAAGCTTGCCGCGACGTCCGCGACGGGTACCGGCTCGCCGGCCCGCTCGCGCGCCTCAACCCACCGCGCCACGGCCGTCTTCAGCCCCGAGAAGGAGAAGTCGTATCGGTGCGCGGCCTGGTCCCGAGCGGTGGTGAGCCCGCGAGGGAATACGATCGCCGCAGGGTCACCTTCGACGGCCGCCGCATCGATGGGTGGCCCGCCCGGAAAGGGCAGGCCCAACAGTCGGGCCACCTTGTCGTAGGCCTCACCGGCCGCGTCGTCGATCGTGGCGCCGAGCGGCATGACGCCGCCGGCGAGGTCGTCGACGAGAAGCAGGGACGAGTGCCCACCCGAGACGAGGAGGGCGACCACGCGCTCGGGCAGCGGGCCGTGCTCCAGCGTGTCGGCGGCCACGTGCGCGGCGAGGTGGTTGACACCGTAGATGGGCTTCTCTGCGGCAAGCGCGTACCCCTTCGCGGCCGCGACGCCGACAAGCAGCGGTCCGGCCAACCCGGGACCGGCGGTCACCGCGATCGCGTCCACATCGGAGAGTTGGATTCCGGCGGTGTCCAGCGCCCGCCGCATGGTGGGCACCATGGCCTCGAGATGAGCCCGGCTCGCGACTTCCGGCACGACGCCGCCGAAGCGGGCATGCGAGTCCACGCTGGAGGCCACCTCATCGGCGAGCAGCGTCGTGCCGCGTACGATCCCGACGCCGGTCTCGTCGCAGGACGTCTCGATGCCGAGGATCAGCGGCTTGTCCATCACCGTTCGTCCCTTCGCATCACCAGAGCGTCGGTGTTGCTCGGCTGGTAGTAGCCCTTGCGCACGCCAACCACCTCGAAGCCGTACCGGTCATAGAACCGTTGCGCCGCAACGTTGTCCGCGGCGACCTCAAGCAGGGTTCGGGGAATGCCGGAACCGCGTGCGTACGCGAGCAACGCGTCAAGCACCGCGCGGCCGACGCCCGTGCGCTGGCGGTCGCGCCGCACGGCGATGTTGTTCACCCAGGCCTCGCCCGGCGGATTGAGGGCGAGCCCCGCGTAGCCCACGAGTTCCGATCCATCTAATGCGGCGATGTAGTAGTTCCCGTTCGCGAGCTCATTCCAGAACATCGCCGGCGTCCACTGCTCGGTGCCGAAGAGGTCAGCCTCGATCGGGATCAGATCGTCGATGAGCCACCAGCGCAGCCGCTCAATTCTCACAGTCGCACCAGCCTCACAGTCGCACCAGCCTCACAGCCGCACCGGCTTTCGTCCGGTCGGCTCTACCGCGTCCGGGCGGCGAAGGTACAACGGTTGGAGCCCTTCGCTCGGTGCGCGGGAGGTGACCCGGTGTGCTGCCATCTCGGCGAGAGCCGCGGGTATGGGGTACGCCGGAGCATCCTGTACGGGCAGAGCCAGCGCCTCCGCGTGCATCCGGGCACCGTCACCCGCCGCGACCGTCGGGGTGATGTCCAGCTCGCGCAGCACCGCAGCGACGTCAGCCGGCCGGTTCACCGCCGGTTCGGTCGCCCGCGCACCGGCGTCGTAGACGGCCCAGTAGATCTCCCGGCGCCGAGCGTCGCAGGCGACGAGCACCGTGCCCGATGTCACAGTCCCGATTCCGTCGAGCGAGCAGACGCCGTAGGTCGGGATGGACAGCGTCTGGGCCATCGCCGCGACGGTCGCCAGCCCAACCCGCAGTCCGGTGAATGGGCCGGGGCCGATGCCGGCGACTATCGCGCCCAGATCGGTTGCGGTGGCGCCCATCTCGGAGAAAGCCTCCGCAATGGCTGGCGCGAGCAGCTCGCAGTGTGCCCGGGCGTCGACCCGGCATCGCTGGGTCAACAGCTCGACCCGATCCGCGCCCGCGTCGTCGCGGCGCACCGAGGCGAGAGCGGCGGACACCGCTGGCGTCGACGTATCCACGACCAACACAAGCACCCACGAACACTATCCGCCGCACACCCAGTCGACCTCGCCGCCGCCCGCTCCACTCTGGCGTGATCATCGCAAGTCTTCGGCACTCGCCGCATCTGATGCGCTGAAACGGGGCGAGTGCCGGACAGTTGCCGCGATCTTGGCGTCAGACAGTGGCGAGAGACGCGCGGAACCCAGCTAGCCGGTCTGGCCAGTCGTCGCCAACGCCGATGAGCTCGACAACCCGGGTGTCGTCGTCGCGGCGTTCCATGCGTACCAGCAGGTAGCCGGAGGCGAGGTGCTCCACCTTGCCGCCGCCCCACTCGACCAGCGTGACCGACTCGTCGAGACTTGAGTCGAGGTCGAGATCATCCACCTCGGCGACGCTGCCGAGCCGGTACGCGTCGGCGTGAACGAGCGGCACGCGACCGCCCCGCGCGGGGTCCGGCGGATGGACCCGCGCGATCACAAATGTCGGAGAGGTCAGGTCACCACGCACGCCGAGGCCGGCGCCGATCCCCTGGGCCAGCGCGGTCTTGCCGGCACCGAGCGGGCCGTCGAGGATGACCAGATCTCCGGGCCGCAACAGCCCGGCAAGGCGTCCACCGAAGGTCCTGGTGTCTTCCACCGTGACGAGTTCGAACGTCACCGCATCATCTTCCGTACGAACGGAACGACGGCGGCGTTCACAGCGTCGCTGTGTTCCAGCAGCGCAACATGACCGCCCATCGGCACGACGACCAGCTCAGCGTTAGGCAGCGCCTCGCAGATCGCCTCCGAATGCTCCACTGGCGTGAGGAGGTCCTCGTCGCCACAGACCACGAGCACCGGGATGTGGGTGAACGCGCCCAGCGCCATCACCCTGTCGTGGGTGTAGAGGGTGCGCAGGTAGCGCGCCACCGACTCCGTGCGCGTCGCGGAGTTCATCCGCTCCACATAGGAGACCAGGGCCGGGCTCGCCTTTTCGGAGCCGAATCCGTAGCGCCGCGTCAGCAGCCAGGCGAGGTCGGTCGACGCCTCGCGAGCCCGGTCGAGCATGCCCGCGGTGACCCAACCGGCGCCGCTGATGATGGGCAGCAGTGGCTTCCGGAAGCGCACGAGCACCTGCGGCATCCCGAACGTGATGCCCCCGAGCTCGCCGGCCGAGGTAGAGATGAGCACCACCCCGGCCACCCGACCCTCCGGCTTGAACAGGTCCGGCGTGGAGTCGGCCATCGCCATGATGGCCATGCCACCCATCGAGTGACCGATGAGCACCACGCGTCCGGTCGGGGTGGTCTCCTCGATCACCCTTCGAAGGGCCGCTCCGAGGAGGTCCAATGTGTATTCACCGCGGTCCAGGCGACCGGAGCGCCCGTGGCCCGGCTGGTCGTAGCTGACGGTGCGAACACCCGCGATCCTGGAGAGCTCTTGCCGCTGAAAGTGGAACGTCCCCATGTCAAGGCAGAAGCCGTGCACGAAGACGACGGTCAATGGGGCGCTCGGCCTGCCCGTGATCTCGACGTGCAGCGCTATGCCTTCGTCGGTGGTGACCGTGCGATACTCGTCCGCCGGCAAGGCGCCGAACGGCTCGTCGCGATGCGGATCCCGTTCGGTGCTGCGGCGCTGCCGCTTGAGCAGCGCGCGCTCGGCGGCGACACCAGCCGTGAGGCCAGCGGCGGCGGCAAGGAGGCTACCGACGATGCCGGCCTTTCGCCGCCCCGTTCCGCGGCCGGCCGGCGGGGTCGGTGGTGCCTCTGCCGCCCTACTCACCCCCATGCCTCGCTCAGCCTCGCGTCCTCGCTGTGCATGCCGTCATATACGCGCGGTACGCGGGAGCTGGTCATCCGTGACACGATCTCATAGTTGATCGTCCCGATGGCCGCAGCCCAATCATCGGCGGTCGGCTCGCCGTCGTCGCCAGGTCCGAACAGGACCGCGACGTCGCCGGCCCGGACCGGGTCGTCGCCACAGTCGAGCACGATCTGATCCATGCTGACGCGTCCGGCGATTCGCCGGTTCGACCCAGCTAGACGCACCGACGCCGCGTTGCTCGCCGCCCGCGGAACTCCGTCCGCGTAGCCGAGGGGCACGAGCGCCAACGTGGTCTCGCTTTCCGTCCGGTATGTATGGCCGTACGAGACGCCCTGGCCACGCGCAACGCGCTTGGTAAGGAGCACGCGTCCCCGCACGGACATCGCCGGTCGCAGCCCGAAGTCGCGGCCTGGGATCGGCGTGAGCCCATAGACCGCGATGCCTGGCCTGACCAGGTCGAAGTGGGTTTCGGGCCGGGTCAGCGCGGCGGCCGAATTCGCCATGTGTCGGTAGGCCGGCGTGATGCCGTACTTCTCCGCCACCGCGAGCCCGTCCGCGAAGAGGGCGAGCTGGCGGTCGTTGGTCTCATGGTCCGGCACATCGGCGTGGACGAAGTGGCTCCAGGCACCGACGACGGCTACGCTCCCGTCCGCCTGCGCCTTCGCGGCGGCCTCGCAGAGGGCTGGCCAGCCCGACGCGGTCGCCCCGCCACGGGAGAGACCAGTATCGATCTTGAGATGCACCCGGGCGGCCCGGCCGGTTCGATGCGCCGCCGCGACGATCTCCTCCAGGAGTCCGATCGAGGCCGCAGAGAGGTCGATGTCGGCCGCGACCCCGTCATGCAACGGAAGGCCGGGGGCCAGAAGCCAGGCCACCACCGGCGCGGTGAGCCCGGCCCGCCGCAGGCCTAGCGCCTCCTCTAGCGTGCACACGCCAAGCCAGGTGGCACCTCCCCGCAGGGCCGCCCGGGCGGCTTCGACCATGCCGTGGCCATAGCCGTCCGCCTTGACGACTGCCATGATCTCGGCCGATGTGCCTTCGCCCAAGCGTGCGACATTCGCCTTGATCGCGTCGAGGTCGACACGTATCTCCGCCTGCCACATGAATCAAGCCTAACTGGCGAGTAGCAAACGCTCGTTCAGGCTCCCATGGCCGGGATCACCACTCATTAACCGACAAAAGGGATGATCCGACGACGTCGGAAAGCGCTGCGGCCACATCGGGCGCGGTGACCGGCGTGGGACCGCCGCCGCGCACGACGGAGGCATGGCGCGCGGCAAGACCGTGCACAAACGCCGCGGCGACCGCCGCCCGATCCGCTGGCAGGCCGGCCGCGAGGAGTGACACAAGCAGTCCGGCCAGCACATCGCCAGTGCCCGCCGTCGCCAGCGCGGGCGTGCCGGTGGGGTTCGCCCAGGCTGTCCCATCGGGCGTCGCAACGATCGTTCGGTCCCCCTTGAGCAGGACAACCACGCCGAGCCGCGCCGCGAGGCGCCGGGCGGCATCAACCCGGTCCGGTCCGACCTGCTCCCCGGCGATCCGGGTGAACTCCCGATCGTGGGGCGTCACAACGGTCGGCGCATCACGCCGCCGCAGCCAAGCGGTCATCGAGCCGTCGGCGAGCAACGTGAGCGCGTCGGCATCGAGCACCGCCGGTACCGACGAGCCCAGCACGGCCCTCAATTCATCCTGTGCCCGCTCGTCGGTGCCGAGTCCACACCCGCACAGCCAGGCCTGCACATGCCCCGTCTCGGCGACCCGTTGCGACACGACCGCCGATGGATGCGCCCGGACGACGTCGTTGGCGATCGCACCCGCGTACCGGATCATTCCTGCCGGACCACCCAGCGCCCCGGCCACCGACAGAAGGGCGGCCCCGGGAAACGACGGCGAACCCGTGGCGACGCCGGCCACGCCGCGGGTGTACTTGTCGGACGTTGGGGCCGGACGTGGCCACCAGCGGGCTATGTCGGCACCGTCCGGCACCCACACCGCCGGGGCCGCGTCGAGCCAGGGAAGGCCGATGTCGACCACATCGACCTGGCCGGCCAGCGGCGCCGCCGGACCGACCACCAGCGCCGGCTTGAGGCAGCCGAACGTGACCGTGACGTCGGCGCGCACGACGGGTCCTTCGACCGCACCCGTGTCGACGTCCACGCCGCTGGGCACATCGACGCTCACGACGACGGGGCGCTCCCCATCGGTCGCGCGGAGCTCGCCCAGGGCCTCCACCGCCTCGACGGCCGCGCCCCGCAGCCCACCCTGTGCGCCGATGCCCACGATTCCATCGATCACCATGTCCACAGTGGATGGCAGACCCTGGATGACGGCGCCGCCAGCGGCACGGAGCGCCGCCAGCCCGTCCCGGTGCACCCGGTCGGGGGCCAGCAGCAACGCGTTGACCGTCACGCCACGCCGCGACAACAGCGCGCCAGCGAAAAGCGCGTCTCCGCCGTTGTTGCCGGCACCGACCAGCAACAGCACCGAGCTGCCATACACGCCGGCGCGCTCGCGCAGAAGCGACGCGCACCGCCGGGCCAGCCCCGTGGCCGCCCGATGCATGAGCGTGTTCTCCGGCAACGTCGCCATCAGCCGCTCTTCGCCGGCTCGGATATCGGCCGCTCGCCACGCCGCCCTCATCGAGCGTTCCCATCATTTGGGTCCCGCTCGGCCACTACCATCGCGGAGGCGATTCCACCGTCGTGCGACAGCGACAGATGCCAGCGGCTGACCCCGCGCTCGGCGGCGACAGCCGCGACGGTTCCGGACACGGTCAGCCAGGGCCGCCCGTCGGGGTCGGTGACAATTTCACAGTCGTGCCAATGCAGCCCGGTCGGGGCGCCGAGGGCCTTGGCCACGGCCTCCTTCGCCGCGAACCGGGCCGCGAGCGACTCGGGCGGGCGCGGGTTCCCCGAGGCCGTGAGCCGTTCCGACTCGGTGAACAGCCGCTCCGCGAGCAACGGGGTGCGTTCGACGGCTCGCACGAACCGATCGACCAGCACGACGTCCATGCCGACTGACACGATCACGCATGGAAGCCTAAGGGGTTTCCCCGAACGTGCGGGACGGGACTCACTCCACCGTGACCGACTTGGCCAGGTTGCGCGGCTGATCAACGTCGTGTCCACGCGAGGTGGCGATCTCGCATGCGAGCACCTGCAGGGGAACCGTCGTCACCAGCGGCGCGAGCAGCGTGGGAGTCCGCGGCACCTCGATGAGGTGATCCGCGTACGGCCGAACCGACTCGTCGCCTCGCTCGGCGATCACGATGGTCCGGGCTCCCCGCGCCCGTACCTCCTGGATATTTGAGACGACCTTGTCGTGCAGCACGCCGCGCCCGATTGGTGACGGCACGACGCAGATGACCGGGCAGCCCTCGTCGATCAGCGCGATGGGTCCGTGCTTGAGCTCGCCGGCCGCGAATCCCTCCGCGTGCATGTATGCGAGTTCCTTGAGCTTGAGCGCGCCCTCCAGCGCGACGGGGTAGCCGACGTGACGGCCGATGAAGAGCACCGATCGTGCCCTGGCCAGGTCGCGGCCGAGTTCGCGGACCGGCTCAATTGTCTCCAGCACCTGCTCGATCGCCGCCGGCATCTGCTGCAACTGGGAAAGCACCGCGCCCACCTCGTCGGCGTACTTGATGCCACGGATCTGGGCCAGGTGCAGCCCGACCAGGTAGCAGGCGACGAGCTGCGTCAGGAACGCCTTGGTCGATGCGACGGCGACCTCCGGCCCGGCGTGGGTGTAGAGCACCGCATCGGACTCGCGGGGGATGGTCGAACCGTTCGTGTTGCAGATGGCCAGTACGCGGGCCTTCTGCTCTCGGGCGTGGCGGAGGGACATCAGCGTGTCCATCGTCTCGCCGGACTGTGAGATCGCGACGACCAATGTGGATCGGTCGAGCACCGGATCCCGGTATCTGAACTCGCTCGCCAGTTCGACCTCACACGGAATGCGGGTCCAATGCTCGATCGCGTACTTGGCGACGAGTCCGGCGTGGTAAGAGGTGCCGCAGGCGATGATGAAGATCTTGTCGACGTCGCGGAGGTCCTGCTCGGCGATGCGCATCTCGTCGAGTTGCAGCTCCCCCGCCGACCCGAGGCGGCCACGCAAGGTGTCGGCGACCGCGCGGGGCTGCTCGGCGATCTCCTTGAGCATGAAGTAGTCGAATCCGCCCTTTTCGGCGGCGGAGGCGTCCCAATCGACGTGGAAGTCCTTGCCCGCCGCCTCGTTGCCATCGAAATCCGATATCTCGACCTTGTTCGGTGTGATCACCACGACCTGGTCCTGCCCCAACTCGATCGCGTCGCGAGTGTGCTCGATGAACGCGGAGACGTCGCTGGCCAGGTAGTTCTCACCCACTCCGCGCCCGACGACCAGCGGGGAGTTGCGCCGGGCGCCGACGACGACGCCGGGGGTCTCGGCATCAACCGCGAGCAGCGTGAACGCGCCCTCCAGACGGCGACAGACCCTGCGCATGGCCTCGGCGAGCTCCTGGCTACGACGTGCCGACGGATTCGGCCTCCGCTTGGCCGCGGGGGGCGCCGACTTGGTCGCGGGCCGGCGCTTCTTTCCCCGTACGGCTAGGAGCTCAGCCTCAAGTAGGTGCGCGGCGCACTCGGTGTCAGTGTCGCTGACGAACTCGACGCCGCTGGCCTCGAGCTCGGCTCGCAGTTTGGCGAAGTTCTCGATGATGCCGTTGTGGATCACCGCGACGCGACCGTTCGTGGACCGGTGCGGATGGGCGTTGCGGTCGCTGGGTCCGCCATGGGTGGCCCACCTCGTGTGGCCGATTCCGGTGGTGCCCAGCTCGATGCCCTCGATGGCGTCGCTCGGGTCGCCCTCTGCGAGCGCCTTCTCGAGATTGCCGAGCTTGCCGGCCCGCTTGCAGGTCAGCAGCTCACCGTCGGTGACCATGGCGATACCCGCAGAGTCGTACCCGCGGTACTCAAGTCGCCGCAAGCCGTCCAGGACGATGTTGAGCGCGGGTCGGGCGCCCGCGTAACCCACAATGCCGCACATGGCCGACAGCGTAGCGGACATCCGCTCATCTTGCTTGCGCAGAAGCCCCATAATCGCGCAGAGGAGTTGATTGAAACCCGACGGATGGCCGGGTGAGCATCTGGTCGTGAGAATGAATCACATGACTTCTGCTACACCGCAGGTGGACCCTCTGGTCGAACGGTTGCGCCCGTTCGGAACCACGATCTTCGCCGAGATGTCTGCGCTCGCCGCTCGAACCGGGGCGGTGAACCTTGGTCAGGGATTCCCTGACACAGATGGCCCGGCGGAGATGCTCGACGCCGCCGTGGCAGCGCTGCGGTCCGGTCGGAACCAGTACCCGCCGGGACCGGGAATCCCTGAGCTGCGTCAGGCCGTGGCGGCTCACCAACGGCGGTTCTGGGGCTTGGAGTACGACCCCGACGGCGAGGTGCTGATCACGGCGGGCGCGACCGAGGCCATCGCCGCCGCGATTCTCGCGTTGTGTGAGCCCGGCGACGAGGTTGTCTGCTTCGAGCCGTACTACGACTCCTACGCAGCCTGCATCGCGCTTGCCCACGCGGTGCGCCGTCCGGTGACGCTGCGACCGGACGACACTGGTCGATACGAGTTCGACGGCGACGCACTACGGGCCGCATTCTCCCCACGCACCCGGGTGGTTCTGCTCAACTCACCGCATAACCCCACCGGCAAGGTGTTTGGCCGCGACGCGCTGACGCTGATCGCCGAGCTGTGCCGGGAGTACAACGCCGTCGCGGTAACCGACGAGGTGTATGAGCACCTGGTCTTCTCCGACGCTTCGGAACCACATGTGCCGCTGGCCAGCCTGCCCGGGATGCGTGACCAGACGCTACGCATCTCCTCCGCCGGCAAGACGTTCTCCTGCACCGGATGGAAGATCGGATGGATCAGCGGGTCTCGCCCATTGGTCTCGGCGGTGCTGAAGGTCAAACAGTTCCTCACGTTCGTCAACGGCGCGCCATTCCAGCCCGCGGTCACCGTCGCGTTAGGACTGCCGGATGAGTATTTCGACACGTTCCGCGCGGACCTTCAGGGCAAACGCGACCTGCTTGCCGCCGGCCTGACGGAGGCGGGCTTCGCTGTGCTCGTCCCGGAGGGAACCTACTTCGTCACCGCCGATATCACACCACTCGGCGGCCGCGACGGCGTCGAGTTCTGCCTTGCACTGCCGGAAAGAAGTGGCGTCGTTGCTGTGCCGACACAGGTCTTTTACGATGATACCGCAGCGGGCCAGCACCTCATCCGCTTCGCCTTCTGCAAGCGCCCCGAAGTCCTCGCCGAGGCTGCGGCCCGCCTC
>JAXIPB010000035.1:0-17285 GCA_045403155.1 Micromonosporaceae bacterium | reverse complement strand
CGATACGCCTGTTCGTGAACGGAACGCAGGTCTCGAGCACACCCGCCACCGGGTCCATCCTTAGCTCCGGATCCCCGCTACAGATCGGCAGCGATAGCAACTTCGGACAGTACTTCGCTGGAACGATCGACGAGGTCCGCGTCTACAACACCGCTCTGACACAGGCCCAGATCCAGACCGACATGACGACGCCACTCGGATCGGACGGAGGCCTCTCGATCACACCGAAGGCCGTGGCCCTGACGTTCACCCGAACCCAGCAATTCACAGCGCAAGGCGCGAACGGAGCCCTGACGTGGTCGGTGGACGGGGTTGCCGGCGGCACCACGAGCTCGGGGACCATCACCGGCCAGGGCCTCTACACTCCTCCGAGTAGCGTGGGGACGCATACGGTCACCGCGACGACCGCCTCACAGAGCGCGAATGCCAGCGTCCACATCACGAACGTGGCCGGCGTATTCACGCACCACAACAACACGATGCGGACGGGAGCGAATCTCCAGGAAACCGTGCTGACCCAGGCGCGCGTCAACGCATCCACGTTCGGGAAACTGCTCAGCTACCCACTGGACGGGTATACGTTCGCCTCGCCGCTGTACATGGCGAACGTGAACGTTGCCGGCCAGGGGTTCCACAACGTCGTCTACGTGGCCACCGAGCACGACAGCGTGTACGCCTTCGATGCCGACGGCGTGACCACGTCGCCGCTGTGGCACGTCAGCTTCATCGACCCTGCGCACGGGATCACCACCGTGCCAGCCACGGACGTTTCCAGCGTCCCGGACATCCCGGTCGAGATCGGCATCACCGCCACGCCGGTCATCGATCCGGCGACCAACACGATGTACGTACTGGTCTTGACGAAGGAAGTCACGGGTGGCACGACGACATACGTCTACCGGCTCCATGCGCTCGACATCAGGAACGGCGTCGAGACCATCGCCCCGGTGGTCGTCCAGGGCAGCGTGCCGGGGACCGGACTGGGGTCGGCGAACGGGACGCTCACGTTCAACTCGCTCCGCGAGAACGGGCGGGCGGGGCTGCTGCTCTCGAACGGGGTGGTGTACATCGGCTTCGGCAGCCACACGGACGTCGAGCCGTTCCACGGCTGGGTCTTCGGCTACAACGCCTCGACCCTCCAGCGGGTCTTCATGTTCTGCACGACGCCCAACGCCGACGACGGCGGCGTATGGATGAGCGGCGCCGGCTTCGCCACCGACGCGACCGGAAGCATCTATTTCGTGAGCGGCGACGGTGGATTCGACGCCGATACCGGTGGCATCGATTACGGGGACACGGTCCTGCGGATGAGCCCGGCGGGCACGGTCCAGGATTACTTCACGCCGGCGTCCCAAGGGAGCCTCGACGATGGCAACAAGGACCTCGGCGCCGGCGGCGTCGTCTTGCTTCCCGACCAGCCGGGGCCTCACACGCACGAGCTCGTCGCGTCGGGGAAGGGGGGTACGCTGTACCTGATCGACCGGGACAACATGACCCACTACAACCCCGCGTTGGACCAGAACATCCAGTCGATCAACCTCGGGAAGCCCAACTTCAGCAACCCCGCGTACTTCAACGGCACCCTCTACATCAGCCCCGTCAACGCGACCCTCCAGGCCTATCAGTTCTCGAATGGGACGATGTCGGCAACCCCGACGTCGGTCTCGGCGGCGAGCTTCGACAAGCGCGGCGGCACGGTCTCCGTGTCCGCGAACGGGACGAGCAACGGCATCGTCTGGGCGTTGCAGAGCAACAACGACACGGCGAGCGTCCTCCACGCGTACAGTGCCACCAACCTCGGGAGCGAGCTCTGGAACTCCGGTCAGTCGGGCACGCGGGATTCGTTGGGTCCTTGGCTGAAGTTCACCATCCCGGTCGTGGTGAACGGGAAGGTCTTCGTCGCGACGGATAGCCAGCTCGTGATCTACGGACTCCTGCCGTAGCACGTGCCCATCGGGAGAACCAAGAGAGCTCAGCACCTATACCCGAGGGTCGCGAGATCGAGGGCCGTCAGCTCCGACGTGGCGATATTGCTCTGGCGATATCGATCACCGACCATCTGCCGCACACGCGACGTCGCACGTCGCAATGGGAACCCCGAGATGCTCTCGGGGATGGCTCGGTCGAGTCGGGTAAGGAGGTTCCCGATACGACGGTGGCCCCGCAAAGGCGCCGTTGGATTCACGTCGTTCCTTCCGACGACGTAGTTGAGGCGACGAAGGATCGCCAGTGAGAGACCAGAGAGGCCTACGTACACGGTCGAGAAGTCGATGTCTGGGGTGACGTCCACGCCTGAGAACTCGGCGAGTGTTCTCATGAACGTGAGTGGGCTTGCGGCGAGCAGCTCGAGAGGGAGCACGCAGACACGCTCGGGAGTGAAGAGCCGATGGTAGTAATCGATGAGGGCGTCGTACTCGAACTGCTCGTATCGGAACAAGGGGACGCTATCGTCCCTCGGAGGATCGAGATAGCGTCTCAACGAGCATGCGCCCCCCTCTCGAACGTATTGCTGCCAGGTCGACAGGAGCATCCGCTCCTGTTCCCGGATGACGATGAGCACGCGGGCTTTCGGGAACGTTCGGGCGAGCCGATCCGCGATCGACTGAGCATCGTATCCACCTGAAGGAGCCATGCCAGCAAGCCGCTCGTGAGAGATGACGGGGATCCGCCCATGGGCTACCGAGTCTGTGAGGTCACCCTCGAACGTCGCCCTCGCGATGCATGGGTCGAACCGGAAGCCATTCACCGTCACGAAGGTGGTGAGGATCGATCCCCTGGTCCCGGTCAGCCTGAACCAGCCTTCGACATCGAGCGGGAAGACCCGTGTCTGCAGCCACGTGGTTGCCGTCTTCGGATACCCGACGTGGATCAAGAGATGGGAATCCAGATCACTCCGTCCCTTGGCAGGCTTCGGAGGCTCAGACGTTTGCGAGACCTCCATTCTCTACCCGGGGCGGGAAGTGCGCATACTGCTCGGCCCGGAGCTTGTCGGCGAGACGCCCCCGCGGCAACTCCACATCGTCGTACGTGAGGACCTCGTCCCGCGCCACGTCTCGCTTCAGACGGCATCCCTCGACGAGACCCTCGGGCAGGTACCTACGCAGCCGCATCTCATCCGTATTCACGGCCTCGCCGTAGGTCATGTACATGCCGTAGTCGTCCAAGATGTCACCGGCCCTCAGATCGATCTTGGCACAGGCGCACACCTCAACCATCGGGCCGCCGAGCGGGATCCCGGCGGCGTCCCCGAATAGCACCACACGAGCAACGGTGTTCGGCACCTCGAAATGACACAGGTGCCACGGCGTATAGAAGCTGTACAGGGGACCCTTACCGAGCTTGTACAGGTTCAGGTAGTGGCGATGCTTGGGGTCGGGATGCTCGGCCAGGCAGTAGATGCCCGGATTCGGTTTGGCCCCCACGACGTAGTCCACGATCCCGCCGAGGTCCCGGAGCATCTCGAGGTCGTACATGGTCGTAAGCTCGTCCACGTGCCCCTCGTGATCGCGACCGAACATGCCCCGTCTGGGAACCTTCATGCCGGTCGCGTTCGCCACGATGGTCTGTTCGAACGAGACCTTTGAGCCGTCGGCGAAGCTCGTGACCATCGTCGGGTTCTGCCCCCACTTCTCGGCGAACCCCTTCTGCGTCGTCGGGTTGCGGTAACGATCCTGCAGGCCCTTGATGTTCCCCATCACCCGCGGGATGAGGCCGAGACCTCTCACGTAGCGATAGAGGTTGATCTCGACGCCGGGTTGGTCCCCGTCGCACGCCGACAGGATCACGCCGGCCTTCCTCGCGTACTCCTGGAGGATCGGGCCGATCGTCGCGTCGAGCTCGGCCTTCATCAGGATCACGGGCTTGCCGTGCTCGAACGCGTCCATCACCATCTGCGCACCGAACTCCACGGCACCGGTCACGTCCACGAGCGCGTCGATCTGCGACGACCGTGTGAGGAGCGTCCAATCGTCGGTGACGGCCGGCCGGCCGTGACCGATCGCGTCCTCCAGTTCGCCCGGTGTCTCGACGACGACGGGTTCGACTCCACCGTAGCGGTAGGCATCGATCGCCTTCTCGAGATGACGGTTGTAGACCGCAACCAGGCGCTCGCCAGGGACGGAGTTCACGATCTGATTCAGCAATCCGTGACCCATGAATCCGGCGCCGATCATCCCAACGCGGATCGGATCGCCCGACGCCTCGCGAGCCTGGAGCGCGGTATCGACGATGATCATCGGTTCACCTCCCACCTCCCACGTCCTCGTCCAGGAGCGTCATCTCTCGCCGGAGACGCTCTTCCCATGTATCGAGCGGCGGTGCGTTCCGATCCTTGTCGGAGATCGCGGTAACCGGAAAGGGCCACTCAAGCCCGAGCCGCGGATCGTCGTGCGGAAGCGCTCGCTCGTGCTCCGGACTGTAGAACGCTCCCACCTGATAGCTCGTCTCGGTCTCACCGACGAGCGCTTGGTAACCATGGGCGAAGCGTTCGGGAACGTAGAGGGCCCGATGATTGCCCTCGGTCAGCTCCACCGAGACGTGCTGGAGGAATGAGGACGACTCGGGACGAAGATCCACGATCGTGTCGAGGATGGCGCCTCGCGTGGCACGGACGAGCTTGGTTTCCGCCGCCGGAGGTATCTGGAAGTGCATCCCGCGGACGGTCCCTTTGCGCCGGTTGTAGGCGAGATTCGCTTGGGCGATCACGGGTTTGAGCCCGTGCTCCTCGAACTCGTTCTGGCAGAACGCTCGAGCGAAGAACCCCCGGTCGTCTTCGTGCGGCTCAAAGTCGATGACGAACGCTCCACGCAGTTCCGTTTCAACGAACCTCATGAGCGTCTACCTGCGCCGTCGCACACGCGCGGGGTACGTGGTCGCCTACGGATCGTCTCAGATCGTACGCCGCATCGCGGATGGCACACATCTCTCCCGTTCACTCGAACGTCCTCTCGTTCGCGCGAAGTCGTGGTTCGAATCTCCGCCAGAGCTCTCCCCCGAACCAGAGGGGAAGCTGCGCGTAGCAGATGAGTTTGTCGGAGGCCGAGAGCGGTGATCGCCTGATTGAACCGATCTGCGCGACCGCCGTTTGAGCCATCGTCTTTGCGAACAAGGCGAGGGTTGCCACCACGCTCTTGCCGACCCGGCTCCGTCCGACTCCGTGTCGGCGCGACTCCGGGAGCCACCAGTCAACACGTTCGCGGTAGGTGGAGATCTTCCCGCCGCTCGCACTGTGCCAACGGTTGAGGAAGAGTTCCTCAGGAATCTCGCGGAGAGGGCCGTAGAGAGCGATCTCCGCCATCAGGATGTGGTCACCGCCGTGCGTAGGCCGATACAGACCGGTACGGCGCAAGACGCTCGAGCGGAAGAGCCCATAGATCGCGCTGGGAGGTCTCCGTTCCATGCGGAATCTAAACCGGGTCCGCTTCACAGGGTCGGGTGCGTCGGCTCGCCAGGCCGCGTATCTGGGTTTTGGTAGGTCCAACCGGGCGCCGGTCACATCGATCGGTGCCCAACCCGTGTAGGCGAGGACCACTGCGGGGTTGCGATCGAGGACCTCGACGCATCGCTCGAGGAACTCCCGTCGCAAGAGGTCGTCGTGACATGCCCACTTGAAATACTCCCCGGATGACAGGTGAAATGCCTGATTGTAGTTGTAGGCGGCGCCGAGGTTCTCTTGGTTGCGGACGTACGCGATCCGGGGGTCGTGATCGGCGTACCGCCGGCAGATCTCCTCGGTACCGTCCTTCGACGCGTTGTCCGAGATGACGAGCTCGAAGTCGGTGAAGGTCTGCGACAGGATCGACTCGATGGTTTTGTCGAGGAATCGTTCCCCGTTGAAGACCGGTATCCCGATGCTCACCTTCGGCGGTTCGCTCATCACGTTGTCTTCGAACGGGGCAGGTCGAGGTTCATGGTTGATAGGATTCACACATCTCCCAACGTGTCGGTCATCCAAACTCCACATCGAGCACGTCGCGGAGCCGTCCGCTCGTCCATACCCGGGCTGCCACCATCTCCGTCCTGTTGGTCTGGACGACGTCGCTCGGCTGGTTCACGATCGCGGATCCATCCGCGTCTTCCGCATCGGCATCGCTCGGCATGGGCCTTAGGTCTGCCGCGCCAGCGGCTGACGCATGCACCGGCGTCCAACTCCCCGACGGGTCCGATCTGCGAAAGACCATGGCTGCTCACCCGGCAGGGACGACCTACTGCCTCCTGGCAGGAAGGTTCGAGGTCGCTTCCACCATCTCGACGGAGCCCGGAGATCGAGTGATCGGTGCTGGTCGTGATGCGACCTACATCGTCGGTTCGGCCCTGCCGGCCAGATCCGCCGGGATCTTCGAGACCAGCGACGACAACTACTTCGCCAACTTCGACATCTCGGGCGCTCCGACGCCGACCGCAGGAACCGGCGTCTTCTGCGGCACGATCCAAGCTCCGTCGCGATCGGACTGCGGGAAGGCCTTCGCGATCGGCGGCTCCCCGCTGGCGGTGGTTTCGGTGAACTGCCATGACAACGGCGGTAGTTGCATCGGCGGCGGGGGCTCGGCCAGCATCACCGTGGATGACCTGGACTGCTGGGGGAACGGGAACGCCTACTCGATGAATCCCGGTTTCAGGTATGCCGCGTGCATCAAGCGGGTCGCGGCCTACGAACCCGGGAACGGAACCGTCGTCACGAACTCGTACATCCATGACAACGCATGGATCGGCGTCTGGTGCGACTTCTGCAAGTACGGCTCCTTCCGGATCGAGAACAACCGCATCATCCACAACGGCTCGAGCGGCGTCCAGTGGGAGATGTCGGGCGGGTGGACGCGGAGCGACCGGGCATCGATCAAGGGCAACGTGATCCAGGAGAACAACTACCTCGGCGACCCCAACCGCGGCGGGGTGAGCATCAGCACGGCGAACGACATCACGGTCGAGTCCAACGACTTCGGGGGGAACCGGGTCGCAGGGGTAAACATCCTCTTCTCGGTGAGCCGTGACCCACCCCAGCCCGACGGTTCGGGGGTACTGGTCAGGGACAACTCGATGAACGGCGATCCGATCGTCGGCTGCGGCGGTCTCTCGGTGGTCAAGCGTGTCTACGTCCACCGCGTAGGGCTCGGTCTCATCCTCCTCGCCCTCGCTGCGCTCATGATCCTCGGATTCGTGATGCGGCTGCGCGGTCGCCTCGTCATCGGTCTGGGAGGTGTGCTCGCCGCGGTCTTCCTTCTCACGGTCCCGGGCTTCCTCTCGATGCAATCGGGAGCCACGTGCTTCAGCAACGCGTGACACGGAACCTCCTACCTCTCCATCAGAGCGAGGAGGCGACGCCGACGGTCGACCCCTCGACGCTCAGCGGCGGTTACCGCGATCGACTCCCGAACGACCTGACGTAGGTATCGAACGAGGTACGCCCGCGCCGACCCGATCGGGATACCGGCACCCTCCGCGTAGGCGCGGAGCGCACGGCCCACCGGCCCGCCCTGCGACACGAATCCCTCGACCACGTCCGAGGTCGAGGGCCTCCCGAGCAAGGCGTGAGATTGAACGAGGTAGTGACAGACGTCGTGGAAGGCCGGGGCATCGCCGGCGCTCTCCCAGTCGACGAGCGCCCATCCGTCCGGCGTTCTCATGAGATTCCACGGAGCGCAGTCCCCGTGGGCTGGCCCGAGTGACCCGTCCGGAGCGGCTCGTTTCCCTGCTCGGAAGAACTCCCCAAGTCCCCGAGCCACGTCTTCGTCGAGCTCCCACGGGCGCCGACGGGGCTCCCACCGGAAGGGCTCCAGGAGCAGGAGTCCGGCCTCCACGTGCAACACTCGAGGCGACGCTAGCGGACCCGGCAGCGTCCCCTCGACTCGGCGAAGGGCCTCCGCTTCGGCGTTCAGAGCCTCCATCCCCCCTGCGTCCGTCGCTAGCTTCGCCACCGCGCGGCACTCTCCTCGCTCATCGAGAAGGAGCGCGACGAATCGGCCACGGTGGGTGGCTCGAGCGACCGCGAACGTCCCCCGCGGGGGCACGTGAGGCGCGAGCGCGCGCCGAACGCCACGCGGCGGCGCAGGGCCCCTCGGGAGAAGCCGGAATCCCCCCTGGGCCCCGACCGCGCGCGCGACGCTCCACCCGATCAGGCCGCGCCTCGTCACGGGTTGGTAGATGGAAACGGACGTGCTGGCCACGCCCCGTGGCCCACGAGGGAGCCACCACCGAGTCGCCCGACCCGGGAGAACCGCCCATCCCGAGTCCAACCGGGACACGGCGCGCGACTCCAAGAGCCGTGTAACCTCTTCGACAGCCTCGCTGACGACCTCATCTGGCGGGCGCGTCACGTCGATCCGGACGAACGGGACCCCCGGAGGGAGCGCCGAGTCCCAAGCGGCGAGCTGCCGCTCTAGTTCCGGTAGTTCGAGCTCCGGCTTGCGAGCGTGGAGGACGTTCGCGTCGGACCGAAGGATGATCACGAGGTCGGTTCGCGGAAGGAGCCGACCAAGCGCTCGAACCGCTTGGGGGCCGATCTGGAGCCGGTAGCGACGAGGGTCGACCGCCAGGTCCCACCATCCCCGCTCTCGAACGATCAATCCCGACCTGACCTTCATGGGGGCGTCGCGCAGCAACGCGCCGACGAGGAAATCGAACCAGTAATAGCCCAGCAGGAGCGCCGAAGGGACTCGACCGAAGGTGGCGCGACGGTGGGGTTGCGTCGGATCTGGGGCCGCCCGGCCCACGATCGCTCCAGGTCGCGGGAGGATGCCCGGGCGCCAGTGCGATCGAGCCGATCGTCGGAACATCGGGGCGCATGCGGCCGGAAGCCGCTCGGCCACGGTGGACTTGCCCGCCCCGTCGGGCCCGACGACGAGGACGGACAGCCCCGCCGGGCTGCCTATCCGCTCGAGGTACCGAAGAGCACCGATCGACAGCGCACGTACGACACGAACGGGCGAGCCGAAACGCCGGATCCACCTGAGCCGATCTGCTCGCCGGAGGACATCCGGCGTGGGCGGCATGCCCGCGATCGCGCCGGGGGCGAGCAGCGTCGACATGACCGACCCTGCCACGACGTCCAGCTCCGCAGCGAAGCGGGACGGGTCGCGTGAGGCTACCTCCCCGATAGCCGCCCATTCAGCAGGCTCGAGCATGCGCTTGCGGACGCGCTTGACGGTCAGGTAGGCCGCGTGAAGGAAGGGTGACGGCTCGCCTTCCAACCCTCTCGTGAGGGCCCCCGTGCGCACCGCGTCACGGCCGAATCCTTCGGGATCATCAGTGGTATCGACGGCGACGAACTCTGCGTGATGCTCCAGCGCCCAATACCACGCTTTGAAGTCGTACCGGAACCATTGGCAAAGCCGCCAGCCCTCCGGCAGCCGAAGCGGCCACCGAGGGTCCAGCCCGTCGACCATGCAATCCACATCTCGACCCGACAGACCATCTCGTTCCTGAGGGCCATGCAGGACGACGACTCGATCGCCCACCCGCTCGATCAGTTCGAGGACGCGATCTTCCGCGGTCAGTTCCAAGCGCGCCTCGCCCAGGCGATGGTTCGTTCCAGCCCCTCGGGAAGGGAGACAAGGGGCTCCCAGCCGAGCACCGACCGGGCGAGACCGATGTCCGGGCAACGGACCTCCGGATCGTCCGTCGGTCGATCTACGAAGACGATCCCCGAATCCGCCCCCGTGAGCGTTCGGATCATCTCCGCAAGATCGAGAACGCTCACCTCCTGGGGGTTGCCGAGGTTCATCGGACCAACGAAGTCGGAGTTCAGGAGACACCACAGGCCTTCGATCAGATCGTCCACGTAACAAAGCGATCGGGTCTGGGCACCGGCTCCGTGCACGGTCATCCCGTTGCCGCGTAGAGCCTGTTCGATGAACGTCGGGACGGCGCGGCCGTCGTCACGCCGCATGCGAGGACCGTAGGTGTTGAAGATCCGGGCAATCCGAACGGGGAGGCCATGAACACGGTGATACGCCATCGTGATCGCCTCAGCGAACCGTTTCGCTTCGTCATACATGCTCCGCGGGCCTACCGGGTTCACGTTCCCCCAGTAGCCTTCCACCTGCGGATGCACCTTCGGATCGCCGTAGATCTCCGACGTCGACGTCAAGAGGAACGTGGCTTCATCGCGTAAGGCAAGCTCGAGCGCCCGTTCCGTCCCTTGAGCGCCGACTCTCAAAGTCTCGATGGGATGCGCCTGGTAGGCGAGCGGCGACGCCGGCGACGCGAGGTGGAGCACCGCATCGACACGATTCTCGACGGGGATCGCAGCCGACACGTCAGCCGACACGAACCGGAAGGCGGGATCCTCAATAACGCCTGCGAGGTTCTCCGTCTCGCCGGTGAGCAGCGAGTCCACGCAGAGCACCTCCCACCCTTCGCGAAGTAGCCGTTCACATAGATGGGAACCAACGAAGCCTGCGCCTCCGGTGATCAGCGCCCGACGCACCGGTGATCCCTCACGTCACCGGCGGTCGACCGGTCGGGTAGTAGGCGAAGCCGGCGGACCTCATCTCCTCCGGTTCGAACATGTTGCGCGCGTCGACGACGACGGGCCTCGCCATGAGCTCGCGAACCCTGGCCAGGTCAAGCGTCCGGAACTCCGGCCATTCGGTGCACAGGACGAGCGCGTCAGCCCCGGCCGCCGCCTCGTAGGGATCGGCAGCCGCTTGTATATCGGGGCACTCTTCCTTGGCGTTCGCCAAGGCGTGGGGATCGTAGCCGACGACACTGGCTCCCCCCTCGATCAGCCGCCGGGCGAGCTCGAGCGGGGGCGAGAACCGTACGTCATCGGTGCCCGGCTTGAACGACAACCCCAGGAGCGCCACACGCTTGTGCTCGAGGTTCCAGAGGGCATCGCGAAGCTTCTCGAGGGCGGCAGCGACGGCCTCATCGTTGATCCGGACGATCTCGCGAAGGAGTGGGAAGTCGTAATGAAGCTGCGAAGCCAGCCGATCGAACGCTTCCAGATCCTTCGGGAAGCAAGATCCTCCGTAGCCGAGCCCCGCGCGCAAGAAGGCGCTTCCGATGCGCGGGTCTGCCCCCATGACGTCGGCGACGGCGATGATGTCCGCACCCGCCCGCTCGCACATCCTCGCGAGGGCGTTGGCATAGGACACCTTCAGCGCGAGGAAAGCATTGCAGGCGTGCTTGGCCAGCTCGGCGGTGTTGATATCGGTTTCGATCAGTCTCACGCCGCTGGCGATCATCGGTCCGTAGAGCCCACGCATGATCTCGAAGGCCCAGGGGGCCTCCGCGCCTACCAAGATCCGGTCCGGGTGCAGACTGTCGTGGACCGCGCTGCCCTCTCGAAGGAACTCGGGATTCGACACGACCGCCAGCTCCTTCGCGGCGCCGTTCCCCTCCTGTAGGAGAGCCCCACGGATACGATCCGCGGTTCCGGCTGGCACGGTCGACTTCTCGACGACAACCGTCCGACCGGAGGCGTCACGACCGACCTGACGAACGGCCTGCTCGACGGCGACGAGATTGGCCTCGCCTGAGGCTCTCGGTGGCGTCCCCACGCAGATGAAGACGACGTCTGCATCCGGCACGGCATCTGACGCGTCGTCGGTGAATCGGAGCTTGCCGCCGCGAACGTGTTCGTTCACGAGCTCATCGAGACCAGGCTCGTGGAAGGGCAGGATGCTCCGCCGCAGTCCCGAGATCTTCTCAGCGTCCGCATCCGTCCCAGCGACATCGTGTCCGAGGGCGGCGAGCGTCGCGCTCGTCACGAGGCCGACATGTCCGGTCCCGATCACGACCACTCGCATGGTGTCTCCCTTCGGATCCTGCCCTTACCAGCTCTCGACCACATGTGGACCAGATCCGGGCACGTCCATCCCCACCCGTTCCTGCCGGCCGCCGCGCGCGATCGTGGCATCCCGGAGCCCGCGGTTACGAGCCGTCGCGCGACGTCGAACGTCCGAGTCGCTCCTGGACGACGCCGGCCACGAACTCGACGTTCCCGATGAGGTACCGCTTCCACAACCGCCTCGGTTCCGACGCGAGCCGGTACAGCCACTCCAGGCCCGAGCGACGCATCCACAGTGGCCCGCGGCTGGACGTGCCGGCCACGAAATCGAACGCGGCCCCCACGCAAAGCGTCACCGGCGACGCATGAAGGGCGCGGAGCCGCTGCGCCATCAGGTCCTGTTTCGGGGCGCCTAGGCCCACCCACAGGGCTTGCGTTCCGGCATCCTGCATCCGCCGAGCGCTGTCGGCGACCTCCTCATCGGACAACGCACGGAACGGCGGTGACTCAGCACCCACGATCAAGATCCCGGGGTATCGCTTCGAGAGCCGACGTTTGAGTCGTTCGAGGGTCTCGGGCGACCCTCCGTACAGGTAATGCCGTAGACCGCGCTCGACCCCCCATCTAGCTGTGAGGTGCATGCCGTCGGTACCCGCCAGTCGCTCGGTGTTCGAACCAGACATCCTAGCCACCCATGCCACCGGCACGCCGTCGGGCACATTGAGCGCCCCCTTGTTCAAGACGTCGCGGTACGAGGGATCTCGTCGAGCCTCGACGGTGGGATGGGCAGCGCAGAAATGCACGACGTGACTGTGCCCGCACGACACGAACGTCTGGATCGAGTCGAGGAACTCGGTGGGTGTGACCCTGTCGATGCGGACACCGTTCACGCGGGTCCAGCCGGTTCGCTCTCGACACCGCCGTTCCAGCTGGGAGCTCGCTGGGCCCGACAGGGTAGCGATGCTCACGTCCGGCTCCCAGCGGCGTCGGCGCCGACCTGGTCCGAGCTGTCAGGCGCCGCGCCTCTGCCGGTCAACACGAAGTTCAGGATCTCACGCACCTCATCCGGGTTCTTCGTGGAGACGTACCAGTCGTACGTACGCTTCAACCCATCGGCGAAGGGGACGGCCGGCTCCCACCCGAGCAGTCGCTTGGCGAGCGAGTTATCCGCCACGCGATTCATCGGTCCGACCGGCATATCGAGCTGTTGGACGATCTCGGGCTCATATCCTGCGAGCCCGCACACCATGCGGACGGCTTCGATGACCCGCACGCGTTCCATCGTGCCCAGATTCACAGCCGTGCCGTCCTCGATCCGCTCCGCGGCCAGTATCGTCCCTTCCACGATGTCGCTCACGTAGGTCCAGTTGCGGATCTGCTCGCCGGTCCCCCACACCGAGAAGGGGTCCTGCTTGAGGAATGCGCGGGCGATCATCGCGATCACCGCGTGATTCTCTACACCACGCGGACCGTAGACCGTGAAGTAGCGACATGAGGCCGTCTTGATCCCGAACTCCTTGTGCATGGCTCGGAGCGTGAGCTCGCCGGCCATCTTCGCCAGGCCGTACAGTCCGTCCGGTTCGTAGCCAGGTGCCTTCTCCATGTCCTCCGTGAGGTACAGGGTCTCAGTCGGGTCAACCTGAAGATTCAGCGGATAGATGCATCCGGACGATGCATATACGAGCTGCCCAACCCCAGCCTCCAACGCCGCACGGAAGAGTGTCGAATCCAAGCCGAGGTTCGTAGCACAGGCATACTGATGCAGGTCCACGTAACCACGCCCGCCATGGTCCGCGGCAAGGTGAAAGACGACCTCCATGCCTTCGACGGACTTCCGTGCGACGTCAGGATCGCGAAGGTCTCCCCGGATCAACTCCACCGAGCCTTCTTCCACGGCCTCCTCGATGTTGCGGTAGGCCCCGCTCGAGAAGTCGTCTACCACACGCACCGAGGCACCTCGCGCTCGAAGCGCATGAACCAGGGACGATCCGATGAACGACGCCCCGCCCGTGACGAGCACGCTCTTGGATGACCAGCCAAATCCCATTCGCGCCTCCCTTTCCTCAGTTCCGTCCGGTCGAGGGCCGCTGACATCGGGTCCGAACCGGAACACCCCCGTGTTCGACCACGGGTGAACGTGCAACCCGTACGACTCGATACGTACCTTCACGCGTACGGCAGACCCGGCACCAGACGCGGCCGCCGTAGCTCACCTACGGGAGTTGCAGGCCTCCGCACGATGGAGGCATCAGCGGAACCGAGCGAGTGGAACGCGCCCCCGACCACCGGGCGGAGGTCCCACATCGAGTCCCGTCACCTCGACCCAAGCATGTGCATTCTTGCTCTGCGGCCGGATCGGCATCCCGATGACCAGCTCAGCTGTGTCTCCCTGCTTGTGCAGGAGTCGGAAGAGCACGAGCGCGGAGAACAGGCATCGCGGGCGCCAAGGACCGATCCGCAGGACGCGCCCCACGATCCCTCCCAATCGTCCCGGGTCCACGCGGGTCCGAACCCGCTCCCCCCCATCGGCTAACCGTCGGGTCACGTCGGGCAACGGCAAGCGCCGCTCGAGGATCCGTGTATGGACGAATGCCGCCCAGATCCTCGCTGCAAGTACGGCCTTCGCAAAGATCGAAAGACTCGTCGCGACGGGGGGTGATCCCTGCCCGCGGCTTCGCTCAGCGACGGCTCTCGCATGGATCACCGCGCCCAGGGCGGGGACGATCTTCCACAGAACCCACAGGGGCCGCCATGCATAGGCGAGCGCCAGGCCCATGGAGCCACGCCTCGCCAGCGGCGACCAGTCGCGCATGAAACCGGGCGGCGGCACGAGCTTGCGGAACACCAAACTTGCTCTCGAGGACGCTCCTCGGGACCGCAGCAACCAGTCGATGCCGACCGAGAGCGGAGGAGCCGCCTCCTCTCGAAGCGCCATCTCAGGGCTTACACGCCTCGAGAGCCTGAGACGGCTCGCGACTTCCCGACCCCCACGGGTGCGACGAAGCCCGGCGGCCAACGCCTCGACCGCTCCCACCTGGAACGCGATCGCGGCTGCATCCCGCCACACCTCGTCCGGGAGGACGCTGAGCGCTCGCTGCAGGTCCCTGAGGGGCTTCTCCGCCCTGCCGCCATCCTTAGCGGCGTGGAGCCCCAGGACGAGAGCACGACCTGCGGGGTCGAGCACATCCACGTTCGCTCCGCCAACCCGCATCGATTCTCGGTGTGGTGCGAGTGCATCCCAGAGCAGATCGGTTCCCGCCCCTACGCCCAGGAGCGTTCGGTGCAGATCGACAGTCACGTCCCCACGTCGATAGACGGCCGCGTGCTTCGGCCAGTCGTTCGGGATGGAGTCCAGGCCTCGGCGCTCGAAACCAAGGCTGCGAAGGACGTTCTCGGCGTGCGGGAGGTCGGACTCTCGCACGAGGAGATCGCAGTCCTCATACGTTCGGCTCGCCTTCTCGTAGATCCATCGAGCTACGGAAGGACCCTTCAACAGGATACTGGGGACACCCTCGTCTCGGAAGGCGGCGAACACTTCAGCCGATGCCGCATCGATGCGGAGCGTTCGCATCGCCGCGTGGAGGCCCTGTGGCTCTTGGGCGGCGGCGCTCATACCGATCCCCCGTCCGGGTTACCGGGATACGGCCTGCGCGGTCTCGGGTGTCGCACGCGCGGGGACTCAGCTCCGCCGATCGAGACGGTCACGCCGGGCGTCCGTTTGGTCCGCAAGTGACTTCTTCCCATTCTCGTGCTTCGGCGGTCCCTCGGAGTAGGAGGAGTAGGAATAGGCGGGACGATCTCTCTTCGAAACGCGCGTGAGCACGACGCCCAACACCTCCGCGCCCACCGACCGTAGCTCGAGCACGGCCTCCTTGATCGATCCTCGCTTCGCGTACCGTGCATCCGCGATGAGCAACACATGATGCAGATGGGAGGCCATGCTGAGAGCGTCCGATGCGCCGATGATCGGCGGGGCGTCCACGATGACGAAGTCTGCGTGGTCCGCGAGGCGCGTCATCACTTCCAGCATCGCCTCTGATCCGAGAAGCTCGGAAGGATTATCCACATGCTTGCCTGGACCGAGGACGGAAAGATTCTCCACCTCTGTCGGCCCGAGCGCGGCCATCAGATCGACCTCGTTCGAGAGCACGTCGGTGAGGCCGGGCCTGTCACCCCCGAAGAACTCGACCAGTGAGGGGCGGCGTAGATCCGCAGACACGAGGACCGTGAGCTTCCCCGCTTGAGCCAGCGCCGCGGCCAGGTTCGCCGCGGTGGTGGTCTTGCCTTCGCGCCCCTGGAAGCTCGTCACCATGATCGTCCCAGAGCCGATCTGTGAGGTGGAGTACAGGACGCGCGCCCGGAGGAGCCGGTAGGCCTCCGACGCTACCGCATACGGTTCGTCGAGGATCACCAGGCCGGCCTCCGGCATGGTCGCCTTTGGGATCTTCGCGATGAGCGGCGCCCCAGTGGATGTCTCGACGTCCTCCCGCAGACGCACCCCCTGGTCGAGTCGCTCGAGGAGGAACGCGAGCCCCACCCCGAGCGAGATCCCGAGGAGGACCCCCAGGAGACGGTTCCGCTGGACGTCCGGACTCGAGGGTGACGATGGCAGATAGGCCGGCGCCACCACATGGCCGACGGGGGCGCTCCCGGCGAGCAGGATCTGGTTGAGGCTCGTCTGTTGGGTCGTGAGCTGCTCGGAGAGCGAAGTGATGCGGAGCTGCAACACCGTGGCTCGGGATTCGTCGCCCGAGGCCTGAGCCGCAGCGAGCTCCGACTCGGCGCGCCGGATCTGCTCGTTGATGTCGTCGATCACGGCGTTGATGCTGTCCTCGCCGTCCTGGAGGTCCTGCTGCAGCTGAAGGCTTCGGTGATCCAGATAGGCCGATGCGTAGGCGTCCGCGGTCTGGCGCGCCGCCGATGGCCGAGGCGACGTGGCTGCGAAGATGAGGGTCTGGTCCTCGAGTGAGCTCTCCACGGACACGACGCCGGGAGCGATGCCGTCGCTCGCGAGCTCCCGTTGCGCCAGGTTGGCGACTTCGGGGGATGCCGCGACCAGCTGCTCGCTCGCCATGTTGACCGAGCCATACGACGGTTGGCCCTGCAGGGGGAGCGAGATCGGTGCCACGAGCACCTGCGCCGAGCTCTGGTAGAGGGGGGTCTGCCGCTGGGTGTAGAAGATCGCCGCTCCGAGCGTCAGGGCGATCGTGAGCGCGATCAGGTACTTGCGCCGCCAGAGCACCGTCAGGTACTCGCGGAGTTCTGTGGGTCCCGCCTCTGGAGTACTCATCCGGGGTCCTGCCCGCAGGGAGTCAGCTAATCATCCCATCCACCGCCCTGGAGCGTCATCGACCGAGATCGGGTGAGGCTGAAGGTGTCTCAGTAGGCCCCGCGCCCTGACAGGACGGCCGGGATGGTGAGGAGCAGCAGCTTCAGATCCTGGCCGAACGACCAGGTGTCGATGTATTCGAGGTCCATGTCGACCCAGCTCTCGAAATCCACGTCGGAGCGTCCGCTCACCTGCCAGATGCACGTGAGTCCGGGTCGAACGGAGAGT
>JAXIPB010000211.1:0-36317 GCA_045403155.1 Micromonosporaceae bacterium | reverse complement strand
CCGATCACAGCGCGCCCACCGGTGCCGCCCCGGCCTCTTCGGGTGGGCGGGTGTTGGCTGGGCTGCGGCTGCTGGTCGGGTTGGCCACCCTGGCCGGGGTCGATGCCCGCCCGGGGGAGCTGATCGGCTGGGGCCCGGTGCACGCCGAACTGGCCCGCGTCATCGCCGCCGCCGCCGGCGCGTCCTGGTGGTATGTGCTGACCGGCGTCGCCGGGACTCCGCTGGCCATCGGCCAGCTGCGGTCCCGGCCCGACCACATCGGCCGGCCGGGTCGGGGCATGCCCGGGCCGCAGGTCTGGGTCCAGGTCAACCAGGCCACCCTCAATGCCCTGCTGCGGCAGTCCCACCCGAACGGGTGGGACGAGGTGATCGCCGAGATCGACCTCGAATCCGATGCCCGTACCGGCCCGCCCAACGGCGATCCGGCCCGCCGACTACCCGCGGCGGCGCTGCGCCGCTGGATCCAGGTACGGGATCGCACCTGCGTGTTTCCCGGCTGCCGGGTGCCGGCGCATCGCTCCGACGCCGACCACACCGCCGAATACGCCCACGGCGGCGCCACCGTCGACGCCAACCTCGGGTCGGCCTGCCGCCATGATCACCGGCTGCGCCACGACGGCGGCTGGACCGTCATCCAAACCATCCCCGGGCACTTCACCTGGACCAGCCGCCTCGGCCACACCCACCACCGCCAGCCCCCACCCGACCTGCACGACCTCCCCGAACCCATGCCCACCACCGCCGCCGCCGACGAGGACGACGCCTACGAGTACGCCCACCTGTCCACACAGGACTGGCGCAATGACGAAGGGTGCATGGAACCCGAACGCCCCCCACCACCGCCGGCACCCGCGCCGCTGCCGCCACCACCCTCACCCGAAGACGACATCCCACCCTTCTGACGCCGAAGCCAGCTTCGTCGAAAGCAGTCGCTGTAGCGCTACACGCTGCCCGATCCGAGTCTTGCCCCACCCGGCGAGTCGGATCCGGGCGGAAACTGCCGCTTCATGACTGCGAAGGTAAGGCCGGGCGGGCTGGCGCGGCTTGAGGGCAGGCCGGGCCGCGATGAGTCAGGCCGCCAGGAACTTCAACAGGTCATAGACGACAAACACTGGCCATACCAATGCCTTGAGAATTCCAAGGACGCCGGACCAGAACCCGTCCGCCGCTTGGATGTAGTACACCAGGGCGCCGATCAGCCCGAGGCCGTACACGGCGTTCCCTCCGCCGGCGCCACGGTTCCCCCATGCTCTTCTGTCCTTCTCGTTCATGCGCACGCTCCTCGGATCTTGTTGACGTCGGTGTGGGCCGGTCGGACCGGACTTAATGTGACGAAAGGGAATCTAGGCGAATGTATACGCTCCGCGTCCCAGATGCCACTGCCAAGAATCCCGTATAGCGTCGCCATTGGAGGACAAAATCACGGGACGGGCTGCGTCGATTTTGCGAGTCCTCGCTCGTCAAGAGGATAAGCAAGCGGCCCGGGAGGAGTAAGGCATGAGTGGGGTTCGAGTTTTGGTCGGTACGCGCAAGGGCGCGTTCATCGTGACCTCGACTGGCAAGCGCAAGAACTGGAAGGTGAGTGGGCCGCACTTCGGCGGCTGGGAGATCTACCACGTCAACGGGTCGCCGGCCGATTCTGATCGGCTGTACGCGTCGCAGTCCTCCGGTTGGTTCGGTCAGGTGATTCAACGGTCGGACGATGGTGGCAAGACATGGGAGCCAACCGGCAACGAATTCTCGTACGAAGGTGAGGTCGGCGACCATCTGTGGTACGACGGCACGCCTCGTCCGTGGGAGTTCAAGCGGATCTGGCATTTCGAGCCATCACCGGATGATCCAGACACGCTCTACGCCGGCGCCGAGGACGCCGCGATCTTCCGTACGTCCGACGGCGGCAAGACCTGGCAGGAGTTGCCCGGCCTGCGCACCCACGAGTCTGGGCCGCGGTGGCAGCCGGGTGCCGGAGGCATGTGCCTGCATACGATCGTCCTCGATCCGGTGAACACGGACCGGATGTACGTCGCGATCTCGGCGGCCGGCGTGTTCCGCACCGATGACGCCGGCAAGTCGTGGCAGCCGATGAACAAGGGCCTGAAGTCGGAGGGTCTCCCCGAACAGAGCGCCGACGTCGGTCACTGTGTGCACCGCATCGCCATGCATCCATCCCGACCCGACGTGCTCTTTATGCAGAAGCATTGGGACGTCATGCGCAGCGACGATGCCGGCGGATCGTGGCGCGAGATCAGCGGCAACCTGCCGACGGATTTCGGGTTCCCGATCGCGGTACACGCGCACGAGCCGGAGACCGTCTACGTCGTACCGATCAAGAGCGACTCCGAGCACTACGTACCCGATGGCATGCTTCGGGTGTATCGAAGCCGGACTGGCGGGGACGAGTGGGAGCCGCTGACCACCGGCCTGCCGCAGACAAACTGCTACCACAACGTGTTGCGCGATGCCATGGCTGTCGACTCGCTCGATCCGTGCGGAATCTACTTTGGAACGAGCGGCGGCCAGGTCTACGGCTCGGCCGACGCGGGCGACACCTGGAAGCCGATCGTGCGCGATCTGCCTCCCGTACTCTCCGTGGAAGTTCAGGTTTTGCCGTGATCCGGGTTGTGCTGCCCGCACATTTGAAGAACCTCGCCCGGGTCTCGGGCGAGGTACGACTTGAGGTCGAGGGGTCGATCACGCAGCGCGCGGTGCTTGACGCACTGGAGGCCGAGTACCCGATGCTGGGCGGCGCGATCCGCGATCGCCAGAGCGGCAAGCGTCGGGCGTTCGTCCGTTTCTACGCGTGCGCGGAGGACCTGTCCAACGAGTCGCCGGACAAGCCGCTGCCCGACCGGGTCATCAAGGGCGAGGAGCCGTTCCTCATCGTGGGCGCGATGGCCGGCGGCTAATCGACCTTCATGACTCTGAGTAAGAGTTACACCAGGCAGGACCTGCTCCGACTCCGCTGCGTGGCAGCGAGTTGCGCAGAGTCACCGTCACGATCCGTCAATGTTGCGTATGACGGAGCAGTGCAAAGGGCCAGGCGAGGATACGCGATGTCTTCGCACCGTGGACTACGCACGGTAGTTGGCGTGGGCTACGGGGTGTAGCCAACGATCGCGTGTGGCGTTGTCAGAAGGGTGGATCCGACGTCGAAGGTGACGCTCGAGCCGCCCCACTCCACGACCACCTGTACGAGCCCGCCGCCGCAGCAGGTCGGGGTTGGGTAACTCTCGCCGTCGGGCGGCGAGCCCAGCGACAGCGCGTTGACGACCTCGGGCTTGCTGAGCTGGAGCATGCGTGACTTGTTGCCGAACTGCCAGGCGAGGACGAATGCCTTGACGTAGTCGACGGCGTCATCCGGGTACACGGTCGGATCGAACTCGACGTCAGAGGCGGCATGGGCCTTACCGAGCTTGTCCTTATCGACCCGGATCGAGATCCAGTCACCGACCGCGTTGAAGTAGCCACAGTAGACCGTCGCGTCGTCCTCGCAGCCGCGGAAGGTCCAGGTCTGGTTCGGCGGGCCGGGTATCTCGATGATCTGCTCGTGGACCTGCGCCGTCGTGAGGTCGGCCAGTCGCTTGAGGTCCTTCTGCTTCCAAGCCGCGAGGACCGCGTCGACGTATGCCTTGGGACTCGTCGGATAGAGGATCGGCTTGGGCGCACCGCTCGTGGGGGCCGCCGTGGTGACCGGCGGTGCAGACCCGAGGACCGCGTCGCCACTCGGCTGCGCGTCCGCGCCGGCGGGAGTCTGAGGACCGCACGCGGACATAGCGGCGAGCGCGATACCGAGCGACACGGCAGGGAGCGTGGTGCGGCGGATCCACGCGCTAAGGCTCACGGCGGGCACTCCCTTGATCAACGGTGCCCGGAGTGTAGTCGGGCGACGGGCGAGCCCGACGCGACAGTCACAAAGCCGTCAACGCCGGCGGCGCCGCCATCGCCACATGCATTGCGCACCCCCTGTCGCCAGCGACATGACGAGTTGGTGTTTGTCGCCAGGCTCGACAGGGGTACAGCTGTGGTGACATTCTCCGAGCGTCGGCGAGGATAAGGCGGTGCGCGATGTCCCGAGAAGCGTGGATCGGCGTTGCGGTCGCCGTCGGTGTGATCGCTCTGCTCACGCTGTACGGCGCGATCAGGCTGGCCAGGAAGGTGTTCGCGACGCGACGTCAACTTGGCCCGCTCAGCACCGGCGGCAAGATCGCCTTCTACGGTTCGCTGCTCTATACGATCTTTCCGATCGATGTCCTGCCCGATCCCGTCTATCTCGACGACATGGCAGTGCTGGGTGCGGCGCTGTTCTACCTCACCAGGCTGCTGCGTGCCCGGGGTGCCGTGCGCGGAGTTCCCCGCAGCGGGGTCGCATCGGGTAGCAGGGCCGCATCGGATAGCGGGGTCGCATCACATAGCAAGGTCGTGGAGGTGGACGCGACCCGGCGGAAGTAGGGCACGCCCCGGCACGCCGGCCGATCCGGAGCGGGGACAATGAGTGGGTGCAACTGCCTATCATGCCGCCGGTCGCTCCGATGCTAGCCAAGCCGGTCAGCACCATACCCGCCGGCCAGCTGTACGAACCGAAGTGGGACGGGTTCCGGTCGATCATCTTCCGCGACGGTGACGAGGTCGAGATCGGCAGCCGAAATGAGCGCCCGATGACCCGCTACTTTCCCGAAGTGGTGGCGGCGGTGCTGGCCAACTTCCCGCCCCGCGCCGTCATCGACGGCGAGATCGTCGTCGCCGACACCGACCGCAATACGCTGGACTTTGAGGCCCTGCAGCAGCGCATTCACCCCGCCGCGAGCCGGGTGAAGATGCTGTCCGAGCAGACGCCGGCCAGCTTCATCGCGTTCGACCTGCTCGCGCTCGATGACGCCGACCTCACGAAGCAGCCTCTGATCAAGCGTCGGGAGGCGCTCGAGCGGGCGCTGGCCGATGCGGGGCCGCCGATCCACGTCACCCCGGCCACTCGCGATATGGACACGGCCAAGCGGTGGTTTGAGCAGTTTGAGGGCGCCGGGCTGGACGGGTTGATCGCTAAGGGCCTGGATCTGGCGTACCAGCCCGACAAGCGGGTCATGAGCAAGGTCAAACACGAGCGCACCGCGGACTGCGTCGTGGCCGGCTACCGGGTGCACAAGTCCGGTCCGGACGCGATTGGATCCTTGCTCCTCGGCCTGTACGACGACCGCGGCGCGCTCGCATCCGTTGGCGTCGTCGGAGCCTTCCCGATGGCGACCCGCAAGGCACTGTTCGCCGAGATGCAGTCATGGGTGACCACATTCGACGGCCACCCGTGGGACTGGGCGCGCCAGATGGAGGGCGAGCGTACGCCGCGTCGGAACGAGGGCAGCCGCTGGAACGCCAACAAGGACCTGTCGTTCGTGCCGCTGCGGCCCGAGCGGGTCGTTGAGGTCCGTTACGACTACATGGAGGGCGACCGGTTCCGGCACACCACACAGTTCGTCCGCTGGCGCCCCGACCGGGAGCCGTCCTCGTGCACCTACGACCAGCTCGAACGGCCGGTCCGATTCAACCTCGCCGAGGTCCTCACCAGCGGTTAGTGGACCGCTGGCGGAGGAGCGCTGCCAAGGAAGGCGTCGACCTCGGCGAGGAAATGCCGCCACGCTGGATCCTGCTCGGGCAGCAGGTGGTTCGCGCTGTCCAACGGCACCAGCCGGCTGCCGGGAATGAGCCCGGCGAGCGCACGCGACGACTCGAAATTGTTGTCTGGCTCGCGACGCGCACACAGAATCAGCGTCGGCGTGGTCACTCGCGGGGCGAGATCCACCACGTCGATGTTGGCGAACTCGTCGATGAAGCGCCACGCGTTAGCGGCCGATGTCGTACGACGTTGCAGCTCGTCGAATGCGCGCCACTGGTCCTGGGTCGCCTCCGGCAGGAAGCGGGCCACGAACATCTGTCTGTAGGTCGGATCGGCGCGACCCCACCCGAGGCGGACCAGATCGATGAGGGCGTCGATGAGCTCAATGTCGTCCTGTGACCGCGCGCGCTTACGGCGCCCCTGCGCGTACGAGCCGAGCAGCACGAGGTGGCTGACCCGCTCCGGATGGCGCACCGCGTACGCGATGGCCACAGGGCCGCCCTGCGAGATTCCGAGCAACGGAAAGCGGTCCAGCCCGGCGGCGTCGACCACGGTCTCGAGATCCTCGACCCAGTCGTCGAAGGCGAACCGCTCAATATTCCAATCGGAGAGCCCGCAGCCTCGTTCGTCGTAACGCAGCACCTGAAAGCGGCTGGACAACTCTCGGAGCCAGTGTTGCCAGATCGGACTCTCCCAGTCGTAGTCGAGATGGCTGAGCCAGTTGGCCGCCTTCACGAGCGGCGGACCGGCGCCGATCGACGCGTATGCGAGACGGGTGCCATCGCTGGCCGTACAGAAGCGGATCTCCTGTTTTGGCAGTGCCGCCGCCCCGGCTGTCGCGCCCGTGACTCGCTCGATGACGGAGCCGACGAACTGGTATCCGCGGCCATGGACGGTGCGGATGAGGCGCTGGCCGCGCCCGTCGTCGCCGATGGCCCGCCGCGCCGCCTTCACTCGACTGGTCAGCGCCGACTCGCTGACGAAGCGATTGCCCCACACCGTGTCGAAAAGCTCCTCTTTGGACACTACCCGGTGTCGTTCGCGTAGGAGCACCGCGAGAACGTCGAAGACCTGTGGTTCGACCGGCTCGACCTGGCCGTTTCGGCGCAACTGATAGCGGTCGAGATCGAGCTCCCCGCCGTCGAACTCAAAGATCAAGGATCTCTCCTCGTGCTGTCGTCCTCCCGAGGGTAGCGCTGCCCGGCATACGATGAGCGCCGATGATGTTGTGGGAGCGCTCGGATGCCCTGGCCATGCTCGAAGAGATGCATCGAGAAACGGCCAGAGCCGGGCGTATCGCGCTCGTGGCGGGAGAGGCCGGGATCGGGAAGTCGACTCTGGTCCATGCCTTCGCCGACCTGTGTGGGGCTCGGGCACGCGTGCTGTTCGGCGTGTGCGACCCACTCGTCACGCCGCGTGCCGCCGGTCCGCTCCACGACATCGGCCGACAGGCCGGGGGAGCGCTCGCTGGGCGACTGAATAGCGGCTCGGGCCAGTCCGAGCTCTTCGGCGCGCTGATTGACGAGCTGTCCGGACCCACCCAGCGGCCGCGACGCGTTGTCGTGGTCGAGGACGCGCACTGGGCAGATGAGGCCACACACGACATGGTCGTGTTTCTTGGGCGGCGGATCGAACGGCTGCCCGCGATGCTGATCCTCACGTATCGGGACGATGAGCTTGGAGCCGACCATCCCCTACGCGCGACGCTGTCGGTTCTCCCGCGGCAGGTGGTTCGGGCCGTGCCCGTGCGACCCCTGTCCCGGCAATGTGTCGCCGAGCAGGCCGCGCAGGCCGGGCGCGACTCCGGCGACCTATTCGAGCGCAGCGGTGGCAACCCGCTGCTGCTGACGGAGCTGCTCGGCGCGGAGGACCGCGCTGTTCCGGCCTCCATACGGGATCTCATCCTCTCGCGACTTCGCCGCCTGTCCGCGCCAGCGCGGGACGTCGCGTGGCTGGTCTCGGTCATGCCGACGAGCGCGGATGCCGCCGTCCTTGGCGGTCTGGAGGAGTGGGTCGACGAGTGCATTGCGGCCGGTGTGCTCACATCACGGACCGATGGGGTTGCCTACCGGCATGACCTGCTTCGGCAAGCGGTGGAGGACTCGCTCTCACCGGCCAGGCGCAGCTCGCTCCACCGCCGGGCACTGGCACTTTGGTCACAGCTCGACGCGACCGATCCGGCTCGGCTCGTGCACCACGCGCGGCATTCCGGGGATGTGCCGGCACTGTTGCGGTACGGGGTGGTAGCGGCGAAGGACGCGGCCGCGCAGGGAGCGCATCGCGAAGCGGTCGCCCACTTCCGCGCGGTCCGACCGCACGTGGAGCGGTTGACCGCCGTGGCCCGCGCGGAGCTGCTGGAGCAGTACGGGGTCGAGGCCTATCTGGCGGGCATGTCGGCTGAGGGGCTGGAGGCGCGCTGGGGGGCGCTCGCGGAGCGGGAGCGGCTCGGCGACGCGTTGCGCATCGGCGAGAACCACCGATGGATATCCCGGATGGCGTGGTGGAGTGGGCGGGGAGCCGAGGCGCGGGAAGCGGCCGCCCGAGCGGTTCAGGTGCTCAAGGACGGTACGCCCAGCCGAGAGCTCGCCATGGCGTACAGCAACCGAGCCCAGCTCTACATGCTCGCCAACGATCTGGCCGACGCGGTCGTGTGGGGCGAGCGAGCGCGCGAGCTAGCCAACCGGCTCGACGACGTTGGCACGTCTATTCATGCGGCCACCAACGTGGCCACGGCCCGTCTGCTCGGCGGTGACGTGACTGCGGCCTCGGCATTGCGAGAAGCGCACGGCATCGCGTCCGCGGCCGGCCTAGCCGAGCATGCCGCACGCGCGTTGGTATGTCTGGCCACGTCGTGGCAGCAGATCCACCGGCTCGATGGCGCAGCCGCGGTGCTGGATGAGGCACTGCTCTATGCCTCCTCCCATGATCTCGAAGGATACGTTCAGCACGCTCTCGGGTTCCGGGCCCGGCTCCGACTGGAGCAGTGCGACTGGGACGCGGCCCTGGCCGACACTGACGACGCGTTGGGGCGACCGAACCGGATCGGCATCGCCGTCGTGGATGCCCTCGTGGCTCGAGGTCGTATCCTCTCGGCCCGGGGAGCGCGGGACGCGCTGGCCACATTAGACCTTGCCGCCGATCACGCGTACGGCACGGAGGAGCTGCAGCGGATCGGGCCGGTGGCGGCCGCCCGGGCCGAGTACTTCCTGCTCGCCGGCGATCCCGACCGGGCTGCCGACGAGGCACGCAGGGGGCTGATGCTCGCCGTCGAGAAGGGGAACCGGTGGTTGGCCGGGGAGCTTGCGTACCGGCTCTGGCAGGCCACCGGTCGGGACGAGACTCGCGCTGACGTGGTCACCCCGCACCGCCAGCTGATGGCCGGTGACTGGGAGGGCGCGGCGGCGGCGTGGGCGGACGAGGGCTGCCGGTACGCCCGGGTGGACGCGTTGGCGCAGGGCGACGGGCCTGCCGTGGCCGAGGCGCTAGGCATCCTGGCCGGACTCGGCGCGGAGCGCGCCGCCCAGCGGGTACGGGCGGATCTGCGACGGCGGGGCGTCACCGGCGTGCCCCGTGGGCCTCGGCGCTCAACCGCGACCAACGCCGCTGGGTTGACCGCGCGCCAGCTGGAGGTCCTGCGGCTGCTCGCCGAGGGCCTGAGCAACTCGGATATTGCGGCCCGTTTGACGTTGTCGCACAAGACGGTCGAGCACCACGTGTCCGCCGTTCTCGACAAGCTGAGGGTCGCGACCCGCGGCCAGGCGATCGCCGCGGCGCATCGCTTGAACCTGATCTCCTGAGCTCAAGTTAGGGGCTTTCCCCCAGTCGCGTCGTAGAGCGCGGCCCTAACCTTCGGCGAAGACCCCTGGACCGAACCGAAGGGCATATCAATGTTCCTGTACCCGCTTGGCGACGGCGCTGGACTCGAGCCGTTGGAGCCCTGGCAGGCCGAGGACTTCGCCTCGGCCGTGGATCACGCCCGGGAACACCTTGCGCCGTGGATCCCGTTCGCGCACACCGTCGTCGATGTGGACAGCGCCCGGGACCTGCTGCAGCGCCTGGCCAACGATCATGCAGCCGACACGCGGCACGTCTACGGCATATGGCAGAACGACCGACTCGTGGGCGGTGCCCTCTTCCCGGTGTTCGACACCAAGAACGGGATGTGTGAGCTTGGCGTCTGGCTGGTGCCGGAGGTCCAGGGCCGAGGGATTATCACCCACGCCGCCCGGTATCTCATCGACTGGGCGATCCGGGCTCGCCGCATTAGCCGGGTGGCGTGGCATACCGATCCGCGCAACGTACGCAGCAAGGCCGTCGCCCAACGGCTCGGGCTGACGTTCGAGGGCGTCCGGCGGTCGTCGCATGTGGTCGCCGGCGTACGCCAGGACGTGGAGGTCTGGTCGGTGCTCGCCGATGAGTGGTCATCCGATCTCCAGGCGTTCTCCACACTCCCTCCAAGTCCGCGTGCCTCGCGCCCCGCAGAGTAGTCGGCATGCCCAATTCGGATCTGCGAGTGATCACGATGAGCGACGCCGCCCACCGCCGCGACTTCGTCGGTGGCATGCGTGCGATGGCGCCGTGGCTCATCGGCGTGCTCCCGTTCGGGCTGGTGATCGGGGTAAGCGCGGCTCAGGCCGACATCCCGACCCTCGCCGGGTGGCTGACCGCGCCGGCGATCTTCGCCGGCAGCGCTCAGATCGCGACGATCCAGATGCTGGATGCGGGCGCGACACCGTACGCGGTGATCGTCACGGCCATGGTGATCAACCTGCGCCTGGTCATCTATTCGGCCGCGATGGCGACGTACTGGCGCGGCACGCCGTTGTGGTGGCGGCTGCTCGGCGGATACTTCCTCGTCGACCCGTCATTCGTCGTCGGGATCGAGCAGTACGGCCGGGACACCGACCGGCGTCGCGGGCATGCCCACTACCTGGGTGGTGCGGTCCTGCTCTGGGTGTCCTGGCTCGCGGTCATCGCGGTCGGGGCGACGGCCGGCGCGCGACTGCCCGACTGGCTGCGGCTGGAGTTCCTGATCCCGCTGTATCTCATCGGCGAGATCGTGCCGAAGCTGCGCCAGGTCGCCACCCGCCGGGCGGTTCTGGTCGCCGCCGCCGTCGCCCTGCTCTGCCTCGGCGTACCCATGCACCTCGGCATCGCGATCGGGATCGTCGTTGGCATCATCGCCGGCATCTCCTGGTCCGGCGGTCGCGCGAACCCGGTCACCCCGGAAGCCATGTCCACGAAGGAGGGTCGCTCGTGAACGCCTTTATCGTCGTGCTCGTCGCCGGACTCGGCTGCTACGCCCTGCGCATGAGCATGATCGGCGCCGCCAACCGGATCCGGCTGCCGGCCCGGGTGGACGACTCAGCCGCGCTGGTCGCGCCGGCCGCGTTCGCCGCCATCGCGGTGACCAGCATCGCTGGCGCAGCCCTCGGATCCGCGTTGCCGCAGGCGCTGGCCCCGCTCGCCGCTGCCCTCGTGGCGGTGCTCGCGGTCATGCGCACCGGCTCCAGCTACGCCGCGGTGCTCGCCGGAATGCCCACGCTCTGGATCCTCACCGCATTGATGTCCGCTTAACCATCGAAATTCACGAAGGAGAGATCACCATGTACGAAATCGGATTTGCGCTCGCGACGGTGCTCGTGAAGCCGAACGAGCAGTACGACCCGGCCGCGCAGGTCGTTGCCCGACACAGGGCCGAACTCCGCGCCGAGCCGCGCTCATGGTTCCGGCGTCAGCGAAGGAAGTATCCGCGATGATGTCAACGAGTCGCACGCGTCACGACGTCGTCGTGGTGGGGGCTCGCGTGGCCGGCGCCGCCAGCGCGATGTTACTGGCCCGAATGGGCCACGACGTTGTCCTGGTGGACCGCGCGGACCTGCCGAGCGACACCATCTCGACCCACCAGATCGCCCGCACCGGAGTGCTCGCGTTGCGTCGCTGGGGCCTGCTGGATGAGGTCCTGGCGAGCGGTGCGCCCGCTCTACGCGAGGTGACGTTTCACGCCGACGGCGAGTCAGTCACCCGAATTGTCAAGGACCGGTTCGGCGTCGACCATCTCGTCGCTCCGCGCCGGTACATCCTCGACGCGATTCTGGCTGATGCGGCGGTACGAGCGGGCGCGACGCTGCGGACGGGCGTGACGGTCGGGGGTCTGCACATCAACGACCTCGGCCGCGCAACCGGGGTGTACGGTCGCGACCGCGACGGAGGCCCAGTCGACATCGACGCTAGGTTCGTCATCGGCGCCGACGGGCTCAACTCGCGCGTGGCGCGTTCGGTCGGCGCGGGGTTCGTCGTCGACCGCGGCACCGGCGGTTCCGCTCGGTACGCCTACTACCGCGGGGTGCCGTGGTCGGGGATCGAGTTCTACACCGGGCACCGGTGCCTCGCCGGCATCTTCCCGACCAACGACGGCGAGGCCTGCATCTGGATCTGCACCCCCGAGACCGACGCTCGGGCGGCCCGGCGGTCCGAGGGCTCGACCGCCGCGGCATTCGAGGCGCAACTGCGCCGCGGGGCGCCGGCGCTGGCGGATCGGCTGCGGGCCGCCCACCGGACCTCACCGGTGAGCGGCATGCTCCGCACGCCCAATCATGTGCGGCGCGCGTACGGGGACGGGTGGGCTCTCGTCGGCGACGCCGGTTTCCACCGTGACACGGTGACCGGGCACGGCATCAGCGATGCCTTCCGGGATTCGGAGTTCCTCGCCGCCGCGCTAGACGGCGCGCTCCGCGGCGAGACCCGCGACCTGACCGCACTCGCCGGCTACCAGAGCCGGCGAGACCAGGCGCTGCAGGAGGTCTTCGATCTCACCTGCGCACTGGTCACCTACCCACCCGTGCCGGAGTTCATCGAGCTGATGCGACAACTGGCCACGGCAATAGACACCGAGGCGGCCGTTCTGGCCGCGCAACCGGTGCCGGGCGAGAGTCAGCTCTGCCCGGCGTGAGCGCGACCTTTCGCACTCATGGCCACCACACCCAGCACGCCGCACCGAGCGGCGTACACGAAGGAGAACCAGAGATGACCACGACGGTCAACGACCACGTCCGCAATGGCGTCGACACCGCGACCCTCTTCGCCACGCTCGACGCGGTGAAGGCGGCCCCGGAGGCGGCCAAGTTCCAGTTCCGCGCCAGCAACGAGTGGCTCAGCGGAACGCACAACCGCAGCACGATCGACGGCTACTTCGGCGTCGGGGAGGAGCGTTCGCATGAGCGCACCTTCCACTTCGACGCCGACCACCCGGCGGTCCTCGTCGGCCGCGACAACGGCCCCACGCCGGTCGAGTTCGTGTTGCACGCCCTCGCGGCATGCCTCACGGCCGGCCTGGCCAACATCGCGGCCGCCCGCGGCGTGCGCCTCACCGAGGTTCGCTCCACAGTGGCCGGTGACATCGACCTCAACGGCATCCTCGGGCTTGACCCGGCGGTCCGCAACGGGTACGAGAAGATCAGCGTCCGCTTCACCATCAAGGGCGACGCGCCCGCGGAGGTGTTGAAGTCGCTCGTCGAGCAGTCGCGCGCCCGGTCGGCCGTGTTCGACGTCATCACCAACGGGGTGCCCGTCGCCATCGAGGTCGACGCGGGCTGACCAGCCGTATCGCCGCCATGGGGCTCGGGCACATGCCCGGGCCCCATGGACATTGGTCTCTGCGAAACCCGCGCGCCCGACGTGTTCGAGGGGGCGGGCGTTCTACGATTGAGCGGTGACGATGCCGGAGCGTCCCGAGCTGACCAACCTGCGGACTCAACTGATGGGCCGGTGGCGGGGGGAACCCGATGTTCTTCGGCGGGTGGACGACGCGATCGAGATCGTGGACGGTTGGTGGGCCGAACTGCGAACCGAGAAGGACCGCGAGTTGTCGCTCTGGCTGGCTGCGCGTCGCGAGCTGAGCGAGCAGCTCCGCCAGCAGGTCCTTGCCCGGTTGCATACGCGTGACGGGCAGACCGAATGCGAGGCCGAACTTGAGCACGTGAAGGGCGAATTGCAGCGGGTGTACGACGAGCTGGATACGATGACCGGCTGGAGCGGGGGCGACGACTAGCGGTCGTCGGGTTGTGGAGTCGACATGGAGCTGGATCTCGGTGAGATGGGACCCATCGACTTCCTCGTCGTTGAGTTCCCTGGGGGCCGCGTGATCAGCGAGGCGATGCGTATGATCCTCGATCTGCACGACCAAGGCATCATTCGGGTCCTCGATCTGCGCTTTGTCAGGAAGGAGCAGGACGGGTCGGTGACGGGACTGAGGGTCGCTGACCTGGACCAGGACGGGACCCTCGACCTCGCCGTCTTCGCGAGCGCCGTCTCCGGGTTGGTGGGCCAGGACGAAGTCGATGAAGCCAGCGCGGTGATCCAGCCCGGCAACTCCGCCGGGATCTTCGTGTACGAGAACACCTGGGCCGCGCCCCTCACCGCGGCACTTCGCCGAAGCGGCGCACAGTTCGTGGCCAGCGGCCGTATCCCGATCCCTGCAATGGGCGCCAAGCTGGACGACAAGCGATCCAAGGACTGAAACGACCGCACTGAGCGCCTTAGGACCCCGAGCGCGTTAGGACGTCGACGTGACATCGAGGACGCGGCGGATGACAAGCAGCGCGACGTCGTCGCTTGGCACATCCGGCGCGACCTTGTCCATAATCGTCGTGCAGAGCGTCTCGGCGGACGCAGGCTCGATGGCGTTGCGCAGTCGGTCGAGGCCCAGGTCGATGTGTTCGTCGCGGCGCTCGACGAGTCCATCGGTGTAGCAGACGACGATGCCGCCCACGGGCAGTTCGATCTGGGTGCTGCGCCGCTGCGGCAGCCCGGCAGTGCCGAGCGGGAGATCGACGGGCAGCGAAAGCATGGCGGCCGGGCGCGTGGGAACCGCGAGCATCGGCGGCAGGTGGCCCGCCAAGGAGATCTGCATGTGACGCGCACCCGGCTCGATGATCGCGTACAAAGCGGTGGCGATGTTCCCGGACTCAAAATGGTGGATCTTGCGGTCGAGGCGAGTCAAGACTTCCGATGGATCGGCGTGTTCCAATGCGTAGGCGCGCAAGGCACTCCGGAGGCGCCCCATGACGACTGCCGCCGCGAGTCCGTGCCCGGATACATCCCCGACGACGACTCCGATGCGGCCCTCGGGAAGGACGAACACGTCGTACCAGTCCCCGCCGACGCCGGTGCTGTGGCCGGGCGCGTACCGAGCGGCCATCTCAACGCCGGCAATCGGCGGCAAACGAGTGGGGAGGAGGCTCCGCTGTAGGGCTAAGGCGGCTGCGCGGTCGATACTGCTCAGACGGGCCTGGCTGGCGAGGCTGGCGCGATCGGCGACGAGTTGAAGCAGCTTGATGTCGTCTGCAGTGAAGTGGCGTGGCCTCATGGTGCCGACGTGGAGGACGCCGACGACCTCTCCTCCGGCGATCATCGGCACGCCGAGCAGCGACCGGATTCCCTTCTTATGCAGCATCGGGTTGACCACGACGGAACGTGTGACGTGCTCCACCACTACCGGTTGCCCGTCCTTGGCGATTCGACCCGCGAACCCTTGGCCGACAGCCAGCCGGAAGCCCTGACGAACTTCTTCCTCGATGCCCTTCGCTGCGGTGGCGACAAGTTGCTGGGACTCCGGGTCGAGCAGCAAGATCACTGCCGTGTCCACATTGAGCAGGTCACGGACGCGGTCGAGCAACTCGTCGAGGAGGTCTTCCAGGTCGAGTTTGGCCAGCGCCGCGTCGGTCACTGCTTCGATACGCCGCAGGCGCTCGTCGTTGCCTGGATCATCGACGTCGACCACCGCCGAATAGTAGCGCCCGGGATTCAGGCCGCGGCATCGTCAGCGACACCCTGTGATCGGACCGGGAGCCTTCCAACATGATCCGGTTTGGCGAACCGCTGGGCGGGTACCCGGATGGCGTAGCCGGGTGGAGGTCGCGCAGATGGACGTGACGGGCGGGGCGGGCGTCGACGTACTGCTCCGCCAATCCTTCGACCAGACGAGCTTCGCGGTCACCCGGAGAATGGTGCGCGACCAGACCGCGGCTGCGGGCGCCGACGAAGAGCGGGCCACGTCCTTTGCGTACGCCGTGCACGAGGGTCTCATCAACGCGGTGATGCACGGCGGCGGTGGAGGAGACCTGACCCTGCTGCGCGAGGACGACCGTCGCCTGATCGCGGTGGTCGAGGATCGCGCCCCATCGGAGCCGTTCCCGATACCAACCGCGCCGCCGTCCCAACTCTCGCCGGGTGGGCGCGGACTGTGGCTGGCGTCTCAGCTATGCGATGGACTGAGAGTCGAAAGGGGCGTCCGAGGCACACGCCTGGTCCTGGAATTGATGATCCACCCGGCTTGAATGGTCGTCGGCCATCGTCACTCTCGGGGTGCGATGTTCAGAAGGTCGCCAAGGCCGGTGAGATCCACGAGTACCCGCCGAACGTTGGGTTGAGGGTTGATCACCCGGAACCCCCACCGCGCTTCTTCGCATCTATTTCTGATCTTGATCAGGGCGTTGATTCCCGCGGAGTCGCAGAAGCCGACGCCGTCGAGATCGATGGTGAGAACGCTCGGCCGACCGTGCAGCTGTCCGATTGCCTGATCCATCAATGAGTCGGCGCTCGCTACGTCCAGTTCACCCGCCACCGCGAGTTCAACCCCGTCGGCGAGACTGGAGACTGAAAACGCGAGTCGGTCCGATCCCGTTTTAGCCATGAGGACAGGCTAGCGCCCGTTCCCGATTCGCGCCTTGAGGTCCGACGCCGGCGCCCACGCCATGCCACGATGCTCATGGAAGATGCTGATGGAAGATGCTCATAGAAGATGCCCATGGGACACGTCGCGGCATGGAGGCGGAAATGAGGATTGCTGTCGTCGGGGCAGGTGGCGTCGGAGGGTATTTCGGCGGCCGCCTGGCGGCGGCTGGCGTCGATGTCGCGTTCGTCGCCCGCGGGCCGCATCTGAACGCGATCCAGGAGCGGGGTCTGCGGGTTGATAGCGTCAAGGGGGATTTCACCGTCTCGGTGACGGCGTACGAGGATCCGGCCGACATCGGGCCGTGCGAGTTCGTGCTGTACTGCGTCAAGTCGTACGACACGGACTCCGCCGCTATGGGCCTACGCCCGCTGATCGGACCGAACACCGCAGTCGTCTCATTGCAGAACGGCATCGACAACGAGGCGAGGCTGGCGGCGATCATTGGAGCGGAGCACGTCGTCGGCGGCGCCGCGTTCATCTTCGCTTCGATCGTTGAGCCGGGCGTCGTCGCGCACACAGGCGGCCCGGCACGTCTCGTATTCGGTGAGCTCGACGGCTCCCGTACCCCGCGCATCGAGCAGCTGCTGGCGGCCTGTCGGCGCGGCGGCGTCGACGCCGACGTGCCGGCTGACGTTCGACTCACGCTCTGGACGAAATTCGCATTCATCTGCGCCACCGCCGGGATGACCTCCGCGGTTCGCCTTCCGCTGGGCGATATCCGCGACTGTGAGGAGTCGTGGCTCATGTTCCGCCGGATCGTGGCTGAGGTGGCCGAGCTAGCCAGTGTCGAGGGCGTGGCGCTCGAAGGGAACGTGGTCGAGCAGCAGATCGGGTTCGCCGCAGCGCTGCCGCCAGAGTCTTACTCGTCGCTCTACAACGACCTCGTTTCGGGTCGGCGGATGGAGCTCGAGGCGTTGCATGGGACCGTGGTAAGGAAGGCACGGCATCACGGTCTCCCGGTGCCGGCGAACGAAGCGGTATACAGCGTCCTCCGCCCGTTGGCGCTGCGCAATGAGCGGGGCGCCGCCTGACCGCGACGCGGCGCGTGACGAGACCACCCCGAAGATCGCGCGATCATGATGTGGCGGTTACGAATCCACACCGATCATGATCTGCGGGTCATGATCGCGCGATTCATGGGGGCGGTCGCAGGCTCGGGGCTGTTCGTTGGGTCCTTCCTTGTGCGCATCCCCCGCGGGAGCCTGGAAGAATCGATGCCATGGCCTCGTACTCGGTCAACAAGGCGGCCGTGGCCCGCGCCCGCCGGCTCATCGACGCCCGGCAGTACGTGTTGACTAGCGACTGGGGTCGGGCGCAGCCCGACGCGGCGGCCCAGAACGCGTTTCTGAAGTCGCACTCGTGGCCGGAGTACGCCGAGTGGCATCTCGGCCTCACCGAGGGAGCCACCGACGAGACCAAGGCGCGGTATGCGTTTGTGTATGGCGACTTGCGGCGCCTCCATCGCACTGGCCTGATTGCCTGCGTATACCGGGCATCGGAGTGGCGGCACAAGGACATCGAGCTCGCGGCGCATGACCTGCTCCAGTACCTCGACAAGACGACTGGCTGACCGGCGCTGAGCTGATGACAAATCGCCAGACAGACGTGCTTGTTGTTGGCGCCGGACCCACCGGCCTCAGCCTTGCCGCGCAGTTGTCTTCGTTCGGCATCGCGCCACGCGTCGTCGACCGCGGACGCGACCGGGTCCGCGAGTCCCGGGCGTTGGCTATCCAGCCGCGTACGCTCGAGGTCCTGGCCGGGCTCGGAATCGCGGGCGAGGTGGTGGAGCGCGGTAACCCCGCCGTACAGCTGCGCATTCACGCCCGGGGCCGGGAGCGCATTGTGCAGTTGTTCGACCTCGGGCTCGACGACACCGCCTATCCGTACCTGCTGTTCCTGTCCCAGGCGGAGACCGAACGCATTCTCGAGCAGCACCTCGCCGCCGCCGGCGTGACGGTCGAACGCGGCACGGAGCTGATCGACCTCAGCGACAACTCGGACGGAGTCGCCGCCACCCTGCGTCACAGCGACGGGACCGACGAGGTCATTCACGCCGGCTACGTCGTGGGGTGCGACGGGGCGCACAGCACGGTGCGGCGCGCCGCGGGCATCGAGTTCGAGGGCAGCGCGTATCCGCAGACCTTCGTCCTGGCCGACCTGGAGGCCGACGGTCTCGAACCCGGAGCGGCCCACGTGTTCCTCTCCCGGAACGGGATGCTGTTCTTCTTCCCGTTGGGCGCTCCGGCCACGTGGCGGATGCTGGCCATGCGGCCGCGCTCGGACGAGGCCGGGACCGAGGCGTCGGTGACGCTTGAGGAGGTGCAGTCACTCGCCGACGCGTACACCGAGGCCCAGGTGAGGTTGGCCGACCCCGTATGGATGACCAACTTCCGGCTGCACCACCGCGGAGCGACCCGATATCGGACCGGGCGCGTGTTCCTGGCCGGCGACGCCGCTCACATCCACAGTCCTGCCGGCGGCCAGGGCATGAACACGGGCATTCAGGACGCGACCAACATCGGTTGGAAACTCGCCTCCACCGTGCGTGGACTCGGCGACCCGATGCTGCTCGATACGTACGAGCCGGAGCGGGCGCCGATCGGGCGCGCCGTGCTGCGTTTCACCGACCGGGCCTTCACGATCGCCACATCCACGAACCCGATCGTGCGCCTCGGTCGAACCCGGTTGGCGCCGGCGATCATCCCGTTGGCATTGAAGGCCAGCGCCGGCCGAGCGTACTTGTTCCGGACCGTGTCCCAACTGGCCATCCGCTATCGGCGCAGTCCACTGTCGCTTGAAGGCCCTGCCGGGCCGCGGAGAGGTCCGCGCGCCGGCGACCGGTTACCCGACGCACCAATCCTCCACGATGGACTGCGCTCGACCCTGCACGCGGCCATCGCCGCACCCGGGTGGCACCTGTTCTTGTGCGGTCCGACCGACGCCTGGCCGGCCGAGGGCGTCGCGGTGCTCACCCGCCGCCATGGCGTCCTCTTGACGGTGCACCGCCTGACGGTGCAGAACGGCTCCGGCGACGTGCGCGACCCGGACGGCCGGGCGCTGCACCGGCTCGGCCTTGGCCCAGCCGACCGCGCGCAGTACGTTGTGCGCCCGGATGGATACATCGGCTATCGCGCCGGCGGAACGGATCTCACCGGGCTCGCCCGCTACCTCGGCCGATGGCTGACGGCACCGAGGCCGGGAGACACCGCTTGATCATCGCGAGTGTTCATCACTCGCCCCTCCGCCGCGGGCAGCAGCGGTCGCGTGCCGTACAGTTGCGATGATCTTGACGCGGGGCGTGGACCGCGCCGGCCCGCGTGCGTCTGGCCAGGATTGTCGGGGACCGGACTTGCGACCTTCACCTGCATCGGTTCCACTGAGATCATGAAGCGCATCGGCGTGCTCGTCTTCGTGATCCTCCTCGCCGCGACGGGATGCGGTTCCAAGACGCCGCCGGCACCGCCGGCACCTCCGGCGACGACTGCGGCCGGCTCGCCGTCGGCATCCAGTTCGGCTTCGCCAACGCCGAGCGCTTCGCCGGTGATGCTGATCGAATTCAGCGTCGACGGCGCCGGGCCATACCAGTTGGGTGAGACGTTGGCCGCCCTGCAATCGACGGCCGGGCTCGACGAGGTGACCAAGGGCGGCGCGGGCTGCCCGGGGAACACCACGGCGCGGGGAACGGGAGTATGGACGGACGTCCGGCTCTCGTTCCGCCCGGACGGCAAGCTCTATCTCCTCGTCAACCGGTCGACGTCGATACCCACACCGTCGGGTGCCTGGCTGGGCACCACCCTGGCTCAGTTGAAATCGATCTACGTTCGCATACCGGGCCAGGAGCTCGCCCGGGGTTCCGCCCGCGCCTATCTGGTGACCACACTCTCGGGACGCGGAATCCTCTTCGACCTCGACGCGAGCAAGAAGGTGATCTCCATGGTCGCCGGGGACGCCGCCTACCTGAAGTCCAGCTACCAGGGCGGCACCGACTTCTGCTAAACGCCCACCCAACCCCACCTCAAGCGCCGATCATGACCTGGAGGTCATGATCGGCGCGCGTCAGCGACCGTGAGCTCATGATCGACGAGATCTTTGACGGAGGTGGCGATGGACGAGCACTTCGTATGGATGACGACCCGCCGGATCAGGCCCGGCTCACTGGGCGACTTCGAGCAGGCGTGGCGGCCGACAATGTACCCACCCGGAATGCTGCGCGCATACGCGTACTGGTCTGAGGACGGGCAGGAAGTCGTCGGCGTCTCGTTCTGGGACTCTCGGGAGTCGTGCGACTCCTGGCGCGACTCCGAGGCGGAGGCGCAACGACGCGAGGCCATGGCGCCGTACGTCGTCGAGGAACGGGACGCGTTCTATCGCGGCCGCGAACTCGCCGTGCCCGTCCGTTGACACTGCCGCGGCGCTCATGTCTATGATAACCTTCTGGTTATTGAACTAGGAGGTTATGGTGCTGGCCACTGCCGACCGGCTCGACGCGACGTTCGCGGCGTTGGCCGACCCGACCCGGCGGGCGATTCTCGTCCGGCTGGCCGAGGGCGAGGCCACCGTGACCGAATTGGCCGCGCCCTTCGACATGAGCCAGCCGGCCATCTCCAAGCACCTCAAGGTGCTGGAGCGCGCCGGCCTCGTCTCGCGCGGCCGCGACGCGCAGCGGCGACCTTGCCGGCTCGAGGCACGCCCGCTCAAGGCCGCGACTGACTGGTTGGACAACTACCGCAGCTACTGGGAGGAGAGCTACCAGCGGCTCGATGCGTTGCTCGACGAGCTCAAGTCGGGACGAGATGCCCACCGCGGGGAACCGCCGGGAGATCACAGATGAGCGTCACGGTCACCACACCGACGGAGCGGGAGATCGTGCTGACCCGGACGTTCGACGCGCCGAGCCAGATGGTCTTCGACGCCCTTACCAAACCCGAACTGCTCGTGCGCTGGTTCGGCGCCCGCGGCTGGAATCTGGTCGTCTGCGAGGTCGACCTCCGCGTCGGCGGTGCCTGGCGCTTCGTCTCTCGCGGCCCGGACGGCGTGGAGATGGCGCACGGTGGCGTGTACCGGGTGATCGCGCCGCCCGAGCGGCTGACCTACACCGAGTTCTTCGACGACCAGTCGTATCCGGGTGAGTCGCTGATCAGTCACGTGCTTGTCGAACGGGCCGGCCGGACCAACCTGACCACGACCGTGCTGTATGCGACGAAGGAGGGCCGCGACATCGTGCTCCGGTACCCCATGGCGCGCGGCGTGGCTGAAAGCTATGCACGACTCGATGAGCTCATCCGACAGATATCGAGGGAAGAGGAGATCGCATCATGAATTGGACGCTGGAAGTGGTGATCGTTCCGGTCTCGGACATCGACCGGGCCAAGGACTTCTACGCCGAGCAGCTTGGCTTCAATGTGGACCACGACACGAAGATCAGCGATGAGGTTCGGATCGTCCAACTGACGCCGCCTGGCTCGGGGTGCTCCATCGTCATCGGGAAGGGTGCAGTGCCGGAGATGCCGCCCGGCTCGCTGAAGGGCCTCCAACTCGTGGTTTCGGACATCCACAAGGCACGCGCGCAGCTCGTCGACCGCGGCGTGGACGTGAGCGAGGTCCAGGTCCTGGGCGAAAACCCGGTTCCCGGTGGCGACCCGCTGGACAACGTCGGCTTCGTCTTCTTCAGCGATCCGGACGGCAACAGCTGGGGGGTCCAGCAGATATCCGCGCGTGGCTGAGGGCGTACGCCCTCGCTCTTCGCCTTGACTACGCGGTCTGGACGACGGACAACACGTTGCCCGCGGGATCCGTGAACCAGGCGATGGGCGGGCCGAACTCGCGGTAGATCCCCTTCTCGTCCGTCTTGAAGGTGTCATATTGCTCGAAGCGGACTCCGCGTTTGACCAACTCGTCGACGGCGCTATCGATGTCGTCAACCGGGAAGTTGAGAATGGTGAACGACGCGGGTGTGTGGTCGTCCTTCGGATAGACCAGAACGTTGGTGTCACCCGCGATGTGCAGCGTCAACATCCCGTTCTCCTCGGTCACTGTGAGTCCGAGCGTCTCGCCATAGAAGGACCTGGCCCGCTGCAGATCGTTCACCGAGAATCCGCTGAACGCCTTTGTGTCCTTGAACATCACTTCGCCCTCCCATCTTCTCGACCAAACCGTAACGCCTGGTGGCCGGCGTCGCACCGATTCGGCCGGCATAGGTCGGGTGACCGGCGGGTATTTGGGCGCTGCGCGGCTGAGAACGCCGTGCTCTGAAGGTTAGCTCGCGCCGAATCTGGGTAGCTCCTGCGCAGATCTGGCCATCGGCATGAGGACTTAGGGTCAGCCGGCCCAAAGTCCGGTCGCTAGCGACCAGCTCACCGAGGACTCGGGAGGCACGTTGAAGCCCGCCATGCCGCCGCACATGCCGTCCCAGGTGAAGGGGGAGCTGACGCTCTTCGATCACTTCGCCACGGCCAGCGCCAACTTCGTCTCGCGTGCGTGGTTCTTCGCCGCGTGCGTGCTGCTCGTGTTGATCTGGGCACCGTCGTACTTTGTCGTCTCCAACGTGGACACGTGGCAACTCGTCATCAACACGGCGACGACCATCGTCACCTTCCTCATGGTCGCGCTCCTTCAGAACACGCAACGCCGCTCGGATGAGGCCATTCAGGACAAGCTCAACGCCATCGCGGATGGCCTGGCCGACCTCATGGAACAGATGGCCTCGGCCGACCGCGAGGACCTTCGCCGCGACGTTCGCGAGCTTCGGGCCGCGGTGGGCCTCGAGGACCGCGAAACGGTCTGACACCAAACACCTGGGCCGCGGTGATCGCATCGATCGTAGGCGACCGGTCCACGCGGCCGCACGGAGGAAATCCGGGCCAACTGGGTTGGATTTCAGCCGGCTGGGTATCGACCACATATACGGCCGATCGAGAGTCGACCTGAGCCCTCCGGGAGTATAGAGATGTCCATATTTGACAAGAAGGCTTCACCGGAATCGGCGGATTCGTATCGCGCGGCGCAGCCGCCTGCCCCGCTGCCGGCACAGCGTGAGAGCGTGGTCGAGAAGGCTCACGAGGTGGCGGATGTGGGCCGCGAGGCGGCCAAGGATGTGGCGGTGACCGCCAAGCAGGAGGTTCAGTCCGTTGCGGCGGAAGTGGGCACACAGGCGCACCGCGTCGCGTCGGATGCCCGTACCCGCCTGAGAGAGCAGGCGACCGAGCAACAACATCACCTCGCGATGCGGCTGGGCACGATCTCGGACGAGCTTCGTTCGATGGCGGCGAACCACCCCGACACCCCGGCGCGGACATTGGTCGACCAGCTCGCCGACAAGAGCTCGGTCCTCGCCGACTATCTCGATCAGAGGAGCCCGGAGGAGGTGCTCGACGAGGTGCAGACCTTCGCCCGGCGCCGTCCCGGCACCTTCATCGCCACCGCCGCCGCGGCGGGGTTCGTCGTGGGCCGGCTGGGGAAGGGCGTGTGGCAGGCCCAGAAGGACGGCTCGTCGTGACCACGCCCCGGGCTCCCGACGACGCGGCGGTGCGGGCCGACGTCGTCGCCGCGGAGCAGCACCAGTCTGTCGGCGACCTCATCAGCGAGGTCGCGGGCGACATGACTCGCCTCGTCCGCAAGGAACTCGAGCTTGCGAAGGCCGAACTCACGGAGGAGGCGGGCAGGGCCGGCAGGGCCGTGCGAATGCTGACCGGAGCGAGCATCGCGGCGCTGCTCGTCGTCGTGCTCCTGAGCTTCGCAGCGGTCTACGCGCTCGCCGAGGTCGTGCCGCCGGGGCTGGCCGCCCTGATCGTCGCGGCGTTCTGGGCCGTCGTGGGGATGGCGCTCTACGGTTCGGGCCGACGCCGCTTGCGCGAGTTCTCACCGGTACCGAGACGGACAGTGCAGTCGTTGAAGGAGGACATGGAATGGCTACGCAATCCGACCGGATAAGGGACGAGATCCTCCAGACTCGGCGCGAGCTCGCCGAGGATGTCGACCGGCTCGCCGACCGGGCCAACCCGAAACGGGTCGTGAGCCGCGGGTGGGAAGGAGTCAAGGACGGCGCGAGGTCGGTCAAGGACAAGGTGATGGGTGTGTCGGAGAGCGCGGCGTCGAGTCTGGCCGACGCGGCGTCGAGTCTGGGCGACAGGGCGTCGAACCTTGGCGACACGGCGTCGGACGTCGGCGACTCGCTTCGTCGAGCGCCGAAGCAGCTCGTCCGCACGGCGCAGGGCAACCCGCTCGCTGTCGGCGTCATCGCCTTCGGCGGCGGAATGCTCGCCGCTGCTCTGATTCCGGTGACCGAGGCCGAGCGGAGGGTCGGAGAGCAGATCGCTGAGCATCGCGACGATCTCGTCGAGCCCTTACGCGAGGCGGGACGGGAGATGCGGGCGGAGCTCGGTGATGCGGTGCGTGCCGCCACGGCGGAGGTCAAGTCGACCGCGCAGGACGCCGTGACGCACACGATGCACCAGCTCGACGAGTCCGGACGCGCGACGGTGCGGAGCCTGACCGACCACCCGGAGCCTCACCTACCACCGACGGAGCAGTAGCGGGTCGGGCATGCTGGAGCCATGACCACGCGGCTCGTCGGAGCACTGACGATCCTGCGGGACACTCTCGCCGATGTCGGGTACCCCTTGCGGCTACCCGGCGCGGCGGAAGCGACCCGACTCGCCGGGGCGACGCGTGGGCAGCTCGACGACTACCTCATTCCACGCCTGGGGCGGCTTGACGCGCCTCTGCTCGTGGTCGTCGGCGGTTCGACCGGCGCCGGAAAGTCCACACTGGTCAACAGCATCGTTCGCGCCCCGGTCAGTCCGGCGAGCGTCCTCCGTCCGACGACCCGGGTCCCCGTTCTGATATGCCACCCCGACGACGCGGCCTGGTTCACCGAGGCCCACCTACTGCCGCATCTCAGCCGCACGCACACCGCCGTCACAGAGGGCGACTCGCTGCGGGTTGTTCCGCTTCCGATCCTGACCGCCGGGTTAGCGCTGCTGGACGCGCCGGACATCGACTCGGTGGTTGAGAGCAACCGGGTCCTCGCGGACCGACTACTCGCCGCCGCCGACCTGTGGCTGTTCGTCACCACCGCCGCCCGCTACGCCGACGCCGTGCCCTGGGAACTCATTCACGAGGCCCGGGGTCGCGGCACCGCGATCGCCCTCGTTCTCGATCGAGTGCCCGCCGGCGCCGACGAGGCGGTCGGTGCTCACCTCGCGGAGATGCTGAGGGAACACGACCTCGGTGGGGTGCGCATGTTCGTCGTACCAGAATCGCCGTTGGACTCTCAGGGCCTACTTCCCGAGCGAACCCTTGCGCCGCTGCGAGATTGGTTAGAATCGCTGGCCCGGTCCGCCTCCGCGCGGGCGGCCGTTGTGCGGCAGACCCTTGACGGCGCGATCGTCGCGCTCGGCCTATCGGTTGCCCGCTTGGCCGCGGCCGCCGACGATCAGGTCCACACGCTCGACACACTCGAGGCAGCGGTCGATCGCGCCTACCGAGGAGCCGAGACCGCGGTCGACCATGGCATACGCGACGGCGCGCTCCTGCGCGGCGAGGTCTTGGCCCGTTGGCAGGAGTTGGTCGGTACGGGCGAGCTCATGCGCAGCTTGCAGGCCCGGGTCGGGTGGCTTCGCGACCGCATCGTCGACGCGGTGACCGGCCGGCCACGCCCCGCCGATCAGCTTCGGTCGGCTTTGGAATCAGGGCTGGTGACCTTGGTACGCGGTGCGGCCGCGGACGCCGCTGAGCAGGCGGCCACGGCATGGCGCGCGCATCCGGCCGGAGCCGCGCTGCTGATTCCCGCAGGCGGGTCGTCTGACGCGCCAGCGCGAGCCCGGACAGACATCGCCGCCACGTCGGCCGACTTCGCCCCTCGCATGGAGCGGCTCGTCCGCGACTGGCAGCGCGCGGTGCTCGAGCTGGTGCGCACCGAGGCGGGCAGCAAGCGCTTCGTCGCGAAGGCGGGCGCTTACGCGGTGAACGCGCTCGGTCTCGTCGTGATGATCGGTGTCTTCACCGCCACCGCATTCATCCCCACCGGCGCCGAGATCGTGGTGGCCGGCGGAACCACCCTGGCGGCGCAGAAGGTGCTCGAGGCCGTCTTCGGCGACCAGGCCGTCCGGGAACTCGCCGGTTTGGCGCGGCGGGACCTTCTCGAGCGCGTCCACGCGCTCCTCGAGGACGAGGCTCGCCGCTTCCGTGCCTTGCTCGGCGACGCGGCAGTGGATCCCGCAGCGGGCGACCGGCTCCGCGAGGCGGCGGCTAGGGTGGAGGCCGCCCGGGACGCCGCTCCGCTCCCGGCGGGCGGACCGGGTATGGACCGGATGCCGTGAGTATGGCCAACTGGGTCCGGCAGGCCATCGGCAACCAGCCGCCGTCGCTGGAATCCATCGTGGACCGCATCGAGGCGCTGCGCGGCTTCGTCGATGTGGCACAACCGCACGTGCCCGGGCAGGATCTCGTTGCGGCGCGGCGCCTCGTCGGCCGGGCCGGTGAGCGACTGTCGTTGTCGCGCGCACACACCGTCGTCGCGTTAGCCGGGGCCACTGGCAGCGGAAAGTCGAGTCTCTTCAACGGTCTCGCCGGGCTCGACCTCTCGCCGGTCGGCCTTCGGCGACCGACCACCGGCGAGGCGCACGCCTGCGTGTGGGGAAGTGACGACGCGAGCCCGCTCCTCGACTGGCTCGGCGTCGGTCGCCGGTTCATCCGCGAGGCCGCGGGCGCACAGGACCTCGACGGCCTCGTCATGCTTGATCTGCCCGACTTCGACTCGGTCGAGACGGCGCACCGGACCGAGGTGGACCGGCTGCTCGCGGTGGTGGATCTGATCGTCTGGGTGCTCGACCCACAGAAGTATGCCGATCGGGTGGTGCACAAGCAGTACCTGGCGCAGTTTCACCGCCATCGTGAGGTCACCGTCGTTGCGCTGAACCAGGTCGATGTCCTCTCAGCCGAGGACGCGGAGAAGTGCCTCAACGACCTCCGACGCCTGCTCGTTGAGGACGGCCTCGAAGATGTGCCGGTTCTGGCGACCTCGGCGGTCGGGCCGCCCGGCGCGGGGCCACTGGTCGATGTGCTGCAGCGGGCCGTCGTCGCGCGCCAGGCTTCGCTGCGCCGCCTAGGGGCCGATCTCGAGGGCGTGGTGGAGGATCTGGAGCCGTTGGTGGAGCCGCCGGCGCCGAGCGGTTCGCTCGATCAGGTCGCGACCGGCCGGCTCACCAACGCGTTGGCCCACGCCGCCGGCGTACCTGTCGTCGCCGCCGCGACGCAGCGGGCATACGTGCACCGGGCCCGCCGGGTGACCGGGTGGCCGCCGGTGCGGTGGGTCCGCCGACTGCGCGCCGATCCGCTCAGCCGGCTCCGCCTTGGTGGTCGCCCTGCCGCGCCGGTCGGCGGCGCCGACGCGCCGGTCCCGGCGACGTCGATCGCCCCCGCGGCACCCGCGGCGCAGGCCGAGGTGGGACTCGCGCTACGGGCACTGGCCGACCGGGCGGGAGATTCGCTCCCGCCGCCGTGGCGCGCGTCCGTTCTCGCGGCAGCACGGTCCAGAATGGACGCTCTGCCCGATGCGCTGGACGTCGCGGTTGCGCGCACGGACCTTGGGCTCTCCCGGACGCCGACGTGGTGGCGATTGGTCGGCGGGCTGCAGTGGCTGGCCGCACTCGTCGCGCTCATCGGTCTTCTCTGGCTCGCTGTCCGGTACGTCATGTTCGCGCTCGCACTCCCGGGACTCCCCACCGCTGACGTTGGGCGGATACCGCTGCCGACGGCCTTGCTGGTGGGCGGTCTGCTGGCGGGTCTGCTGATGTCCTTCCTGGTGCGGCCCATCGTCAGGGTCGCGGCCGGGCGCAAACGGCGTCGAGCGGTGGCACGCATGCGTGCCGGTGTCGAGCGGGTCGGCCAGGAGTTGGTGGTCGAGCCGGCCCGAGCGGTCCTGCGCGATTACGCCAAGGCTCGGGCGACACTGCGATCGGCCCGCGGACGCTGAGCCCAGGCGAGCTTCGGTGATCGACCATCCGTAGGCCTCGCGCGACTTACTGGCTGACGTCGATGACCGCGACGGTGCTCGCTGCCTTGGCCAAGCGTCGATCAGCGGTGATTAACGGCGCGCCCAAGTTCTCCATTGCAAGGAGTTCAGCCTCCTTCAATGGCATGAGGCCCGCGCGCGCCCGACGCATGAAGGTGCGAACGACCTCGACGGGCATGTGCTTAGCCGTGCAGTCTCGCCGGCAGCGCCCGAGTCCGCATGCGCTAGCTCTACGATTGCGCGGTAACGATGAAGACTGTGAAGCAGGCGAGGAACGGACCGCTCATCAACCGTCCGAGCCAGCTGCGGGCGGCATCCTCGGGCAGCGCACCATCATGGACGGCGCGGGCGGCACTGCGTTGCAGGCCCAGGATCTGTTCGGCCGTCTCGTAGTCGCGGAAGACGACCGAAATCGCCTCCACCGTCGGCGACGTGAACCCCGCCTCGACGGCGAGTCGGGCCAGCTGTCGACCGATCACGCAGTTGCGGACCCGGCCCGCCAGGAACCGCGCAAACGAGCGGCTGGTCTCGACATCGATGTCGTCGATCGCGAGCGTGTCCCAGTCGGGCTCGGCCATGCCCAACAAACCGCCGGGTCGGATCACCCTTCGCAGCTCGGCGAGGGCGCGTGGCGGGTCCTCAACGTGCTGCAATACCCGATCCACGCGCGCCCGGTCCACGGAGGCGCTCTTCAGCGGCAGGGAGTGCGCGTCGCCCGCGCGTACATCTATGTTGCGATGTCCTGCCACCCGCCGGCCTGCCTGCTTGATCATGACCAGGTCGTGATCGATCCCGACGACCGATCCGCGAGCGCCGACCGCTCCCGCGAGCCGAATGAGGTCGGTTCCAGGCCCGCACCCAAGGTCGAGGACCGCCTGACCGGGCCGCAGGATGAGGGCATCGAGGAGACGCTGCTTATAACGGCGACCTGCCGCCGTGGCCGCAGCGGCGTCGAGGTACTCGATCTGCGTCGGCGGCGAGGGCAACGTCGCGAAGTCGACCATGCCCGAATCCAACCAGACCGCGACGCCGGCATCGCGGAGGAATCGCGGCGAGGTTGTGGCGATTCGGTGGAGACGCTCGGCCGTTACACTCCGCGTCAGGTCACCCGCGCGCTGGGTGGAGGGCGTTTGATGGATCCGATCGTGTCGACAACCAATGGCGAGGTACGTGGACGCATCGTGGACGGCGTGGCAACGTTCCTCGGCATCCCGTACGCGGCGGCGCCCTTCGGACGGCATCGGTTCCGGGCGCCTGCTCCGGTCGAGCGGTGGGAGGGCGTACGCGATGCGCTGGAGTTCGGGCCGACGCCGCCCAAGATGCCCTACGCGCCCCCAATGGACCGTCTGCTGCCCGACCCGTCGATCCCCGGCGACGAGTGCCTCAACCTCAACGTGTGGACTCCAGACCCGGCGGCCGGCGGCCTGCCGGTGATGGTGTGGATCTACGGTGGCTCGATGCGCAACGGATCGTCCTGCATCCCGGTCTACGATGGACACAACTTCGCCCGCGACGGCGTCGTCCTGGTCTCGTTCAACTACCGGCTCGGCGTGGAGGGCTTCGGCCTGTTCCGCGATGCCCCGGCCAACCGCGGATTGCTCGACGTGCTCGCCGCACTCCGCTGGGTGCGGGCCAATATCGGCGCCTTCGGCGGCGATCCCGACAACGTCACCGTCTTCGGCGAATCCGCGGGGTCGATCCTCGTCGGCGCGCTCGTGGCCAGTCCACTCGCCGCGGGCCTGTTCCGCCGGGCCGTCATGCAATCCGGGCCGCCGATGGTGCAGACGCGGAACCTGGCGGCTCGAACGATCAAGCTGATCGCCAAACGCCTCGGCGCGCCGGCCACCGCTGCCGCCTTCGCCGTGGCCGACCGTGGTGCAGTCCTGGCGGCGCAGGTCGCCGTGACCCGCCGGGGCAACCCGCTCACCGGGGCGAACGGGTTCGGGATTGTTGTCGATGGCCACGCCGTCCCGGCCGAGCCGATGCCCGCACTCACGAGCGGCGCAGGCCGCGAGATCGACTTGCTGATTGGTTACAACAGCGAGGAGTACCGGCTGTGGTTCGTGCCCACGGGTGTGGTCGATCGGATCAACCGACTCACGCTGCGGTTGGCGCTGGCCAAGTTCCGGATCTCGGGCCGCGTCGCCCACGCGTACCGAATCAACCGTCCGGCAGCGCGACCGGGCGAGATTCTCGGAGCCATCGCGACCGACATGTTGCTGCGGATACCGATCAATCGGCTGGCCGACAGCCGCCGGGGTGACAACACGTTTGTCTACGAGTTCGGTTGGCCCTCTCCCGTCGACCGGCTCGGCGCATGTCACGCGCTCGAGATCGGCTTCGTCTTCGATAACTTGGGCATGCCAGAGGCCATCGCTATGACGGGCGACGCGGCCCCGCAGGAGCTGGCCGACTCCATGCACCGGGCGTGGATCGACTTCGCGGCGACCGGCAAACCGGGCTGGCCCGGCTGGGATCCTTCTCGGCCGGTCATGCGATTCGACCTGCCAACGCCGGAGGTTACGCAGTCACCGCGCGAGGACGAGCGACGTCTCTGGCGGTAGCACCCCGGCCGTTCGGCCGTGGTCGCTAGCCGGCGACGGGCGCCAGCCTCGCCGGATCGGCGGACGAGCCCGCTCCCGTACCGGCGGACGAGCCCGCTCCCGTACCGGCAAGCACACCCTCGTAGTGGCCGATGAGTTCATCGATCACGACCGGCCAGGATCGGCCCTCGACCGCGGCCCGGCCGGCCCGGCCGTACCGCATCCGTGTCTCCGGCGCATGTGTTCGAAATTCGCCCGGTTACGCTGCTGGAAATGGGCAAGGGTCGGACACCTGCGGGCGATCACACGGTCACCTCACTCGACGGTCCGCAGGATCTGCTCGATCGATGCCGTCCGCGACCGCAACTCGGACACGTCGGCGGCTACCCGCTGTTGGGCGTCCAGGGTGTTCTCCGCGAGCTGCTCGTATCGGCGCACAAGCTGCCGCACGGCCTCCTCCTTGGCGGCGACGAGTTTCAACTTGCGGAACTCATGGACGCTGGCGATCACGACGACGATCAGGAACGTGGCCAGCGCCAACACGCCGAGCAGGAAGATCGTGTCCGGCCAAGTGGATGGTGCGTCTGCGCTGAGGTACATCACGAGTTCTCCTTGCGTGTGGGACCCTTCTCCGGGTCCGATCGAGTCAGGGTCTTGGCCGCCTTAGCCAGCGAGGACGCGGTGAGCTGCAGGTTGAAATCCGCGACCTCGTAGTACTTCATGGCTTTGCCGTCGTCGGAGAGCTCAAGGCTGCCGACGATGAGACCGGCGGCCTCCAGCCGCTGGAGGTGCATGTGGAGCAGCGGGCGACTCACGCCGATCTCGCGGGCCAGGTGGCTCACGTAATCCCGCCCTGTGGCCAGCCTCGCGACGATGCGCAATCGCAGCGGATTGGCCAGGGCCGCCAGCATCTCAACGAGATCGTCGCCGGTCGGCTGGGCCACAGTCATAGCGCTCCTTCATGTGTAAGAACTCTCTTACATATGAAAAAGTAGCACCGCCGACTTGCCGTCGGCAAGGCTCACTTGAGACCTGGCGTCACGCCGTGCGAGGGGATTGGATCGCGGCCGCCCGGTCCCGGAAGAGGGCTCGTTCCTGCTCGTTTCGGGTGAGCGAGGCGGCGCGTTCGAACTCGGCCCTCGCCTCGTCGAGTTGGCCAAGCCTGGCGAGCAGGTCACCCCGTACCGCTGGTAACTGGGGGTAGTTGACGAGGCTCGGCTGAGCGGTCAACGCGTCCACGATTTCGAGCGCCCGCGCTGGGCCGAATGCCATCCCGACCGCGACGGCGCGGTTCAGCTCAACGATGGGGGTGGGCGACACGTGCGCCAGCACCTGATAAAGCGTCGCGATCCGCGTCCAATCCGTCTCGTCCGCCGAGAACGCGCGGGCATGGCACGCGGCGATCGCGGCCTGCAAGGCGTACGGACCGAGCGCACCGCCGAGTTCCTCGGCGCGCTCCAGCGACTCGAGACCACGGCGGATGAGCAGCCGGTCCCACAGCCCGCGGTCCTGATTCTGGAGCAGGATCGGCTGGCCGGACGGGCTGGTGCGGGCGCGAAGGCGGGAGGCTTGCATCTCCATGAGGGCGACCAGACCGTGCACTTCGGACTCACCTGGTGCGAGGCCGGCCAGGATTCGACCGAGGCGCATCGCCTCCTCACAGAGTTCTGGTCGCACCCAGTCGTCCCCCGCGGTCGCCGAATAACCTTCGTTGAATACGAGGTAGATGACCTCGAGCACCGACGAGAGCCGATCGGCGAGCTCGGCCGGTGCCGGTAGCTCGAACGGGATCTCCTTGGTCGCGAGCGTGCGCTTGGCCCGTACGATCCGTTGGGCGACGGTCGGCTCGGGGACCAGATACGCCCGCGCGATTTCATCGGTGGTGAGTCCACCGAGCAGGCGTAGCGTGAGCGCCACCCGTGCCCCGGTGGATAACACCGGATGGCAGGCAATGAATATGAGCCGCAGCAGGTCGTCGCCTGCCAGTTGATCCTCTAGCGGGTGAGCGTCGAGCGCCGCAATCGCGTCCGCCTCGGCCGACTGGTGATCGAGTGTGACGTCACGGCCGATCTCCTCGAGCTTGCGTTCATAGCGCGTCTGCCGTCGTAGGTGGTCGATCGCGCGATGCTTCGCGGTTGTCATGAGCCAGCCGCCCGGGTTGGGCGGCACACCGGACGCAGGCCACTGCTCCAACGCGATCACCAGCGCGTCCTGCGCGAGCTCCTCGGCCAGGCCGACATCGTTCACGATACGGGCGAGTCCGGCGATGAGGGCGGCCGACTCGATGCGCCAGACCGCCTCGATCGCGCGCCGCGTCGCGCGATGGGGATCGGCAGCCGTCATGGCTACCGATCCAACCATCACGCATTGCCGGAGCGTGCTCAGGCGGGAGGGGCGAAGTCCTCGGGCCCGAACACCCTCAGCACGTCGGCCGCGCCTTGCCAGCCCGGCCACAGGTCCTCGTGCAGCTTCATGAACCGCGAGGTCCACTCGACTGCCTCCTCCTTCGACCGCACCTGGTACAGGGCGTAGCTGATCATCTCCTTGGCCTCCGTAAACGGCCCATCGGTCACGTTCAGCCCGCCGCCGGATAGCACGACTCTTGCCCCAGACGAGCTCGGGGCCAGGCCGGCGGTGTCCAGCAGTGCGCCGGCCTTGGTGGCCTCCAGCCCGAGCGCCGCAATCGCCTCCATGAGCGCGGGCGGAGGCGGGGTCGACGGCTGGTCACCTCGTAGAAGAACCATGTATCGCATCGTCGAGCTCCCTTCCGTTCTCCGATCGATTCCCGGTCTCATATGCGGGTCTGGTGGTAGAGATGCACCGCCACCGCCGACACCCAGGTCCAGACGAGGATGACGGCCACGGTAAACGCGACATTGGCCCATGCTGCGCCGGCGCCGACCGCGACCGCGACGAATCCCGCCAGCAACAGCACTCCGGTCGCGCGTGAATACGTCGCCCAATCCCGGCGTTGCTGGTTCGCGAACCGGCTCGCGACCACGAAACACGCCGCGATCAGGCAGGTAAAGCCGACGGCACCGCAGACAAAGTGCAGCATGCCGTGCCAACTGACCTCCGTCGCACCGTCCGGTGTTCCCGGCGGGAATCCCAGCGCCGCGTCCGCGCGAAAGATTCCCGCGCCGATCAGGCTCACGCCGTACACGCCGATCAGGCGCGGTGCCCAGGCACCACCCCGTCGAGGTTGGAGCGCCCGCCGGAGCCCAGCCGCGAAGGCGAGCACCATCAGCCCGGTCAGGACAAAGTTGGTGATCTGAATCCAGCCGAGGCTGCCGTTGCTCAGCAGGCTCCACTGGTGGCGGGTGAGGTCGAAACCATCGCGCGTCAGGGCCTGTGCCAGCGACGCGAGTACGTAGATCGGTCCGGCGATCGCGCCGTACGCCAGCAACGTCTTGGTGGTGCTCCTGGTCGGGTCGCAGGTCGCCACCGTCGTCGTGTGCTCGGTCATCTGCTCGGTCATCTGCTCGGTCATCGTCGTCTCCGTTCGAGTTCGGGGGCCGCTCGGTTGGGCCGGCCCTATCTCCCCTTCGAACGGGGGCATCCGGATTCGACACGTGCGCCGAATTTTCTTTATGGCTCGCTGACGGCGGCGCGCGAACGGCGGGTCGCCAGCGTCGAGCCGAGGAGAACCAGCACGAAACCGACGACGATGCCGACCGTGAGGAGCTCATCGAGAAAGATGACGCCGAGCGCGACGGCCACCGCCGGGTTGATGTACGTGATGACGGTGGCACGCACCGGACCGACCTCGTCGATGAGGGCGAAGAAGAGCAGGAACGCCACGCCGGTGCAGAGAACGGCGAGTACCAACACGGACACGATCGCCTCGGCCGGCGGCCACTGCAGGGGAAGCTGGATCGCCGCCGGCGCGATGTACGCTGCCGCGGTGAGCGCCAACGACGCGGCGATCACACCGAGGCCGGGCAGGTCCGAAAGGTAGCGGGCCAGGATGAACGGGCCTACGGCGTACCCGATCGCGACGATTGCCATCTGCAGCAGCGCGCCGATGTCGCCGCGGCCGAGGTCGAGGCCCACCAGGGCGGCGACGCCCGCGATGCCGATGGCGAGGCCGCCCGCCCGCCCCCAGTCCAGCCGGTCGGTCCCGGTCAGCCAGCCGAGCAGAGCTCCGATCAGCGGTACGGCGGATAGCAGCAGGCCCGCCAGTGAGCTGCTCAGGCGGCGCTCGGCGCTGGCCAGGAAGAACCACGGAATCGCCATTTCAACAGCGGCGAATGCCACCAAAGGTCGCCAATGCGTCAGCAGCGGGCCCAGCTGGCCTCGAGCCGCGGCCACCGGTACAAGGAGCACCGCGGCGATCGTGGTACGCAGAAAGACGAGCGACGCGGGCGTCAAGTGTTCGACCGCCACCTTGATGAAGAGGTACGGCACTCCCCAGATGACGCCCATCGCGAGGAACAGAAACCACCCGCGCCGTGACAATCGTCCCTCCCTCACGTGGGTGGCTCGTGTCTCCCGACCGACCGGTCGTCGTGATCGAGCTTGCCATAGCGGGTGCTGGTACGGCCGCCTCGGCCCCGCCGCCCGTGACGCCGCCTTGGGAGGGCCTCCGAGCACCCGGCGGGGATGACAGATGCTGCTACTGTCGCGGCCATGCCAGCCTTGCTCGGACGTGTCCTGGTGATCGGGGTCGCCCTGTCGATGGTGTCGGCCTGCTCTCCGAAGTCAGGCGAGACGCCGCCGCCGGCGGCCCAGACGTCGGCCCAGACGTCGGTGAGTGTCACGCCCTCCGGCAGTCAGGCGATCGGGGACGGCGCCGCTGCGTTGAAGGATGGTCGGCACCCGGTGCGCTTCACCAAGGTGGACGCCGCCGCCCGTACCGTCACGTTCGACCTGCTCCAGTTCCTGACCGGCGCCGCGGCCAAGGCCGAGTGGATCAAGGTTCACCCCGAGGAGCCGGACGGACCCCCGAACGACTACATGATTATCAACAACAATCCGTTACTGCGGACGTTGCCGGTGGCTGCGGACGCCACCGTGAAGGTGCTCAACAAGGAGACCGCCGACCCGACGACACCGTTGCAGATACCCTTCGCTGACCTCACCGCGTACATCAGCGCCGGCATCTTCTGGATGACGGTGTCCAAGGGCGCAGTCACCCTCATCGAGGAGCAGTTCCTGCCGTAGCCGCTGCGGCGAGGCAGCCACCATTGCGTTCAGCACCGCTACGCCGTACGGCGCGGTCCTCGCCCATCCCATCTGCCTCCAAGATCTCCACGATCATGATGCTGGTGTCGTCAAAGTGCGCCGATCATGACAGTGAGGATAAGGGGAGCGGGTCACCCGGCGGTCTGACTCGGATCATGACTGACGCGTGCTGTCCTTTGCAGGATCTGTCGGCTGTCCGGGTGGCTTGCTCGTGCGGCGTTACCGGTGAGACTGAGC
>JAXIPB010000297.1:0-8702 GCA_045403155.1 Micromonosporaceae bacterium | reverse complement strand
GGCGATGTCTTCGCTAAGAACCCCGGGGGTCATTTGGAGTTGGCGGAATCGAGAGAACGCTCCCGCGGCCTGGCTGGCTCCAGCCTCGATCTGCTCCATCGCGTTGCCGAAATCGAGACCAGCGGTAACAGCGCTTGAAGTGGAACCGCTCTCTCTCATGACCCGGGCGATCTGGCGGCTCGATCCGTTTCTCGATTCGCCGAGCCCAGAACCAGATCGGCCCGATCACGACGATTACCACGATGACCAGGACGATGAAAATGAGGGGACCCATAGGCGTTTCCTTCCATGGAAGTATGCCAGTCCGGGCGTTCACCATCCGCTCGCGTGAGACCGGTCACGCTTCGGCGGCGTACATCTGCCTCATGGGTTCGACAATCGCCGGGACCGGAGACATCATCAGATGATGGCGCACGAAGGTCGTCGAAGCCGGGCACGGCGCTCCACCCTCGGCTGCGCGGTGGTGCTGCTCGGTGCGGTGCTGTTCGTAACAAGCTGCTTCCTCCCCTACTACGGGGTCGCAGGAGGGCCGTCGGCTTCGCTCTACGACCAGCTGTTAGTGACGCAGGACGGCGGCTTCGAGTTGGGCGCGATCCTGTTCCTGTTCGGTGGAGTCGCCACCGTCGTGGTCGCCGCCCTCGTCGGTCTCACGCGAGGCGAGCGCCCATCTCTGCGCGCCTTCCTCGCGGGCGCGGTCGCAGCGTGGTCACTCACCTGGATCGGCTCGCTCCTCCAGACCGCCACCCTCCGCGACGCCGCACTATCCGGAAGGCTCTCGTTGGAGGTCGGCTTCTGGCTACAGGCGGTGAGCATCGGCGTGGCGGTCATCGGAACCATCCTCGTCGGGGTCGGTAAGCGGTACGCAAAGGGGGAAAGAACCGACATGGGCGCGTGACGCCGGTCACGTTTCGGGTAAGTACATCCCCCGGACGCACGGCAGCGGGCGCTGCTCGCATTCGGCGGGCTAGGAACCTGCTAGCCGCTCCGCTTAGACCAGAACTTCCACCAAGGACGCTTGCGATGAGCCTTCGCTATGTGCTCCGCCTCACGCTCTCGACTGACGTCCTCCCCGACCTCCTTGAAATGCTCGCTCGTCGAAGCTTCCTCGTGTGGGAGCTGTGGTCCGCCAATCCACCCCCAATCACCCATGCGACCACCCTAACTCGCTGGAAGCACATGGCTCCGATATGGCCCACATGATCCTCGTCTGGAGGACATGACGCCGGTCACTCTTCGAGAACGTACATAGCGGGCCGACCCTAGCCCCTGTCGCCGCGACTCCACCTGATCCAGAAGAGAGTCCTACCCTCGGTCGTACCAAGGTCGGCTGGCGGGGATCGCCATCGTCGTGTTGACCGGATGAAGAGGAGGCCGAGGCCCGCGAGAATCGCCAGGACGACGCCTAGGACGATCCATGACCAATCCATCTACTTGGATGATACGGAGCTCGACGTCAGCGGCGAGCTGGGCACATGACCCCGGTCACGATGCGAGAACGTACATGACACCGTGTCCACGAAGGGCCCCCACGGGTCGCCTCAGGTCGAGCGCCGCATCCGAGCGACAAGCACGCCCGGCACCTCGGTGTACACGTAGCTTGGCGTTCCAGGCTTCTGGTGTTCGGGTCGAAGAAGCGGCTCCTCGAGCGCGTCGAGCGCGAACCCGTGCTCGAAGAATGGAGCCAGGATCATCCAGAGCGGCCGATGGAAGTACCACTGCAAGACGGGCTGACCGGGGATGCCGACCCCCTTGCCTTTGGACGGTCGCGCGTACCCGGAGACCTTGACCGAGTAAATCTCCGTGCCGCTGCCTTCTGGATCGAGCTCAACGGTCGGCCTTGCATCGCCTGAATTGAATGCGGGATGCAGGGTCGAGAAGACGAACCTACCGGACGGCCTCAGCAGCCGCGATGCTGCCTCTACCATCGGCTCGATCGTCTGTATGTCCATGATTGCCATGTTGTTGACCACTGCATCGAACGATGCGGATTCCCCGAGCGAAAGCAGGGCCTCCACGTCGGTTGCGTCCACGTGCAGATACTCGACCTGGCCCCCATGCGCACGAGCCCGCTCAAGCATCCCCTCGCTGAAATCGACCGCAAGCACCTGCGCTCCAAGTTCCGCCATCCGACGGGCCAACTGGCCGTTTCCGCACGCGATCTCAAGGACCCGCTCGCCCGACTCGAGCCCCAGCAGTCGTTCAACGGGCGGCTGGATGAGGTGCCTCTGCCAGGTTCGGCCCGCCTCCACGCGCTCGTCCCAGAAGGCGGCCAACTCGTCCCACGCTGACCGGACTTCGTCTTGGAAGCTGCCTTCCTCGTCCACGGCCGGAGCCTAGTCATTCGAGGTGCGGACTGTCGGGAGATATGCGAACGTGACGCCGGTCACTATTCCAGAACGTACATGAGGGTTGGTGCCTGTTAGAACTCCACTCAGGGTAGTGGAGGTGGAGGCTGGTCGCGTGTGGTGGTGCCCTCGACCTCCATCGAGGAAGCCCCTGTACTCGGCTCGCGGGCGTGTGCCCTCGCGCTGACCCAGACGACCACCGTGCCGATGATTGCTACACCCATGCTGGCGAGCAGTACCCAATACCCGACCTCATACGAGCCGAACGCCGTCTGGCCGATTAGGACCCCGATCCATGTAAGGGTCCAAGCCGCAACGCCTGCGACCAGGGCGCGAGGTGTCCATCCTCTCTGACGACCGACCCCCAAGAGCGCGACCGCGCCCACGGTTGCCGCTCCAGCGAACAGGTTCAGCAGGGCGCCCACCTGTCCCAACGGTCCTTCCGCGGGGGTCCACAACAGTCGGATGAGCGAGGCCGAGTCTTCGCCTGGAGCGAGGATTACGCCGCTGAGATACGGAAGGAAGCATCCGACCACGAATCCCACCACGCCGAGCAGAACGATCACATAGCCGCTGGCCGATGGACCCGTGTCTGGCCGCGTCTCCACCCGGCCATCGTACGCCTCAACAACCCAAGGTTCGCCGCAGCCGTCCCAACTGCGGTGCCCGATCTGGGCGCGTGACGCCGGTCACTCTTCGGCGGCGTACATCACCTCCGATCCGCGGACGAGGTTCCTGTGCGGTTCAGCTCGAGCAGCGTAGGTGCATGCCGGAAGCTTGAGCCTCAGAACCCAGGTCACTGATGAGTCCAACGCTGCAGGTGGGTGATCGCGTGTGGGTCGGCGGCGGATACGATTCCGACGCCGCGTGGATGGCCGCGGCTGGCGACGATTTTGGGTACCGGGGCACCGTCCTTGAGTTCATCCCGGGGCAGAACTTGCGGCCTGCTCCAGTCATCGATCTGGACGACGAGCTCATCCTTCCGGAAGGTGCCGGGGCGGCGCAGGGCAAGGAGCTCCGAGGAACGTTCCTTGTCTTGGAGTTGGGCCACGAGGGGACCGACTGGGCGACCCGTCGACCGCGCATCCACGTCGAGCTCTGCAACTTCCAACCTGAATCGCGACCTTGGGAGGAACGGCGGAAAGGCGTCTGGGTCGAGTCGCACGCGACCCTCGACTACATAGACCCTCCACGTAGACTTGGCTGATCGCGCCCCGAGCGCGTGAACCCGGTGACGTTTCAAGAACGTACATAGCCGCCGACAGTCCGACGGCGCAGCCACGCATCCTGATGAACTCGTTGGAGTTCGGGTTGTCAGTGCGGATTGTTACCCCGCACGACGGCTCCGATTGTCAGTCCGCGCAGCAGGCGAACCACCAGTCCTGCTCGCCCTCGACCGGCGTGAGCGTCACGATTCCCGCAGGCCCCGGCGAGCGCGTGCCCTCGGGGTCGTACTCCAGCGACCACGACGTCGCGAAGGGCGCGCCGTGGGTGGACATGAAAAAGGCCCACCTGACGCGGCCATCACTCAAGAACGTGCCACCGACCCGCTCGATGGGGGTCCCGGACGCCGCCAGGGCGGCCTTGATCAGCTGGTGGTCGGCGCGCGCAACGTCGTCGAACTGGACCGCGCGGTCAGTGAAGCCACCGCAGTCCTCGGGGTCTCCGTCGAAGAAATCGCCGCGCGGGTAGGTGAGGATGGCGCACCCGGCCGCGTCCATGAAGTACTCGACCTTCAGGTCCTCGAGGACGGGCAGGACCGTGGCCTTGAGGCGCCCGATCTGTTCGGCCTTCTCGGCCTCCGACGGCAGATCGCCGCGGATCACTCGCAAAACGGCGAGGCCCCCGACAGCGGCCACAACGAAGGCGATGACGACGACGCCGAGCCTCAAGAACCTAGGCTTCACCGGCCCTGAACCCATGAGAGCCTCCGATCGACCGAGAACACTCTACGCCGGCACCGGCACGCTGAACGAGCTCGTGGGCGTCGCCGTGCGCGCGAGCCTGGCCTTCGCCCGAGTCAGCGGGGGGATGGGCGCGTCACCCCGGTCACTTTTCGAGAACGTACATCTGACTGACCCTCGGCTGCGCGAGCGTTCGGGAATGTTCCTAGAGCAGTCGGGGGCGGAAGGTCAGGTGCGCTAACCGGAGCGCTGGCCCCCGGGCTCCGAGTCCACAACGGGTACCCAAGGCCCGTCCACGATCACGGCCTCCTCGTCGCCTGGCCACGGCGGCAGGGCCGTGACCGTGCAGACAAGGGCCACGCTCGCGGTGCAGCGATACTGAAAGGCTGTGCCGAGCGGGATGTCGACACACACGCCCGGGGTGAGCCGAGTGATGCTCTCCTGGCCGTCCGGCGCGCGCCGCCAGATTTCTCCCTCGCCCGAGAGGACGTACCAGTACTCGTCGATGGTCCGGAAATGGCAGGCGCGGCCAACCATCCCTGGTGGCACGGTCGAGTGGATCATGTTGCCGTGCGGCCCGTCCATCAGGAAACGGATATGAGCTCCCAGGGGCGAGCGGCCGCGCTCCGCCGCTTCGACGGTGGTGGTCTTCACGTGGTCACTCCCGTCAAGGGACAGGGTAAGGCTAGCCGGTCCTCGACTGCGCGTGTAGCTGCAGGCTCGGCCCTTCTTGCTCCCCGCGGGCGGAAGCAACCTGTCGTGCGCGAGGGTTACGTGCGTTGAGGTCGCGCCGGGGCCTGGGCGCGTCACCCCGGTCACTTTTCGCGAATGTACATCCTCGCCCCGAAGACCAGGCCGCTTACAGGTCGTGTAGCGCTCGATCCAGATATCGGACAAGTCGACCGATGCGGGAGTTCTGGGGTCTCTCGTCCCACCCGAGAACGTCTGCCAGGAGCAAGACCGCCTCCGCGATGCCCACTCCGACCCCGATACCGAGGATCGCACCGAGAACAGCGATCCCGAGTGATGGGAGGAACCCAAGGTCGAAGAAGGCAGCCAGCCCTCCTGCAACGATCGCGCCCGCCCCGCCGAAGCCGCCGAGCCACCTCCCAACATGCGGGCGGCCCGTCGACTTGGTGTTCTTATCGCCCACGCGTGGAGTGTAGGCCGACTCCTTGACGACCCAGACCGCGCATGGCCGCATGACGCCGGTCACTATTCCCGGACGTAACATCGCGGCGTCGAGTAACTTAGAACCTCAACGAGCGGAGGCAACCAGCCGATAACTTTGACGATGGCTGCTGACCTGGAACGGCCCAAGCAAGTCCGTCGCGATGAGTACTACATGCGCGTCGCCGAGACCGTCGAGACTGGAGCGGACTGCCTCGGTTCGAATGTGGGCGCTGTAATCGTTCTGGAGAACCGCATCATCAGTACTGGCTACAACGGAACGCCGACGGGCTTTGGGAACTGCAAGCAGAATGGATGTGTCCGCTGTCTCGACTCATGGTTGTTCAAACAAGGGCGTAAGGACGAGATGAGCGACCCTACCCACGTGTCTGGTGCTGCGCTGGACCGATGCATATGTGTCCATGCAGAGCAGAACGCAATCATCACGGCAGCGCGGTTCGGCATTAGGGTTCAGGACGCAAACCTCTACACGACCCAGAGCCCGTGCTTTGGCTGTCTCAAGGAGTCACTCCAGGCTGGCATACAGCGAATCGTGTACAAGAGCTGGTATCCAGCCAAGTACAACCCCGTTCTGGAAAGGCAGTACTGGGCGTTGGTGGGGCACCTGACGGAGGGAGACACGGCGCGGTTCGAGGCTCTCGGAGGAACACCCCCGACGACCATGCCGGAGGGTCAACCTGACCCGTATGAGGACCGCGATGAAGACCTGCCCGGCCTCGATCCTGCTGATATCGCCGGCGCGTTGCAAGCCGACGCGACGAGTGAGTCTGACTCGTAGGCAATCCCGGGCCGCGGTCAGCCCGGACCCGCGCTCCGTCCATGCAAGGACGTAGCCTCAGCGCGATGCGACCGGATGAACTCGAGCGACAGTTACGGGAGCGCCTGGACGCGCTCGGTCCAGCTCCCCGCGCCGAGTGGCTCCACGTCCTGATGCTCCCCGACTTCGACCGCGCCGACCGCATCGGCGAGTTCTGGAGCTACCCGCAGAGCCGCACGTTCGCCGAGCTCCTGATCGACTGCGAGGAGGACCGGACGCTCCGGGCGGTGCTCGTCGGGATGCTGCGGGAGGGCGACGACCGGTCGCCGTAGGGACCTTCGCACCGGGCTAGCCGGGCATTCGGGTCACGTATCCAGATGGCTCCGACAGACTCTGCGAGCCATTCCCTACAGGTGTCGCCGCTCTCAGGTGTTGAAACTTCCGAGATGGGCGAGGTGGCTCGGCTACTCCGGTGAGGAGACCGGCCGGCTGCTCGGCATCAAGGGCCGAGGGATCGGTACCCGAGGTGATAAGGAGGGATCATGAGCACGAAGGCGGGAACCATCGGGGTCTCAGGTCGGCCGGCGCGGTTCACGCTTTGGACCGCGGTCGTGTCCGTCCTTGCGGCCGCGGCCCTGATCATGAGCGCGGTGGCGCTCACCGTGGCGACCCGCAGCGATGGCTCGGCGACAAGTGTGGCCGGCAGCGGCACGCGCGAGGCTGGGGGCGTGGGATCGCAGCTGTGGGACGCGGGCAAGCTCGAAGCGATGCAGGGCCGTGTGCTCGCCGGGTGACTTCATCCACTCGTTCGGCTGTTCCCCAGGTCCCTCAACGGTGAGCTGCGAGCGGGCGGCTCGCATCATGGGCCGCCCCATCGCCCCCTACAGGTCTCGCCGCTCTCAGGTGTTGAATCTTCCGAGATGGGCGAGGGGGCTCGGCTACGACGGAGGTCGGAGGCTCCCGAGGGGTGGATCCCCCCCGGACAAGAGTTGCCGAGCTTCGAGGCGTTCTTCGAGGACGAGAAGGACCGCCTGCTCCGCGTGCTCTCGGTGGTCACCGGAAGCCGGGGCGAAGCCGAGGACCTCGCGCAGGAGGCGTTCACCCGCATGTTCGAGCGTTGGGATGAGGTCGGGCACATGGACGATCTCGCCGGCTACCTCCATCGGACGGCAATGAATCTCTTCCGCCGCCAGTACCGGCGAGCGCGGGTCGCGCTGAAACGCGCCGCTCTCTCAACGCCCGAGCAAGACGTGTTTGAGGCGGTGGAGGAAAGGGACGTCGCGACACAGGCGCTGGCCCGGCTCACGCCGCGACAGCGTGCCGCGCTCGTCCTGACGGAGGCGCTCGGCTACTCCGGTGAGGAGACCGGCCGGCTGCTCGGCATCAAGGCGTCAACCGTATGGGCGCTCACCCACCAAGCACGAACCGCATTGAAGGGAACCCTGGAGGCAACCGATGCCTGAGATTCGCCCACTCCTCGAGCGCGTGATGGAGCGCGTCGAGCTGCGCCCGTTCACGCTGGAAGGATTCCACGACCGACGCGACGGCAAGCGCCGGGACCAGCGCATCGCCGCGGGCGTCGTCGGGATCGCGGTCTTCGTGGCGGTGATGTGGGTACTCGGAACCCGAGTGGGACAGGACACGACCGCCCCCGCCGATCAGCCAACGGGCGACCCTGTACGGACTACCGCGGAGGATGTCGCCACGGACTTCCTCTACGCGACTGCCTCTTACAACACGGATCAGGCCGTCATTCTCCTTTTCGACTCTGTGAACCTCTCTGGGTTGAGGTTGGGTATGGACATCGGAGAGTTCCGACGGTTCCTCTCCTTCAACGAAGCCACCGGCTTCCAGATCATCCCCACATCGTGTAAGGAAACGGGTAGCTCAAGCTATGGCGGCACGTACGTCCGTTGCATGTTCGATTTCCACGCGCTCCGATCTGAAGCCATCGGACGGGGGCCGTATAGCGGCAGCTACCTCGATGTCCTGGTCCATGACACCCCTCAAGGACGGGGGGCGATCCGTGAGGTGTCGGGGTATCTGGAGACCGCGAAGTACGGACCTCAGATGTGGGAGCCGTTCGCCGCCTGGGTCTCCACGAACTACCCGGAGGACGTCGCGGTGATGATGTATCCGAACGACTACCTCCCCGCCGCGGTGACGTACACGAACCACAACCTCCTGAACAACAGGCTCACCCCGCGATCGATCCGGCTTTGGGAGCAGCACACACGTGAGTACGTGAAGGCGGTGCAGCAGGGAACCGCATAGCGTTCTCGACGCGGGGAAGCCCAGCCCCGTACGTCCCGATTACTCCGTGACGAGTGTCTTGGTGAGCCGTCGGGGACGCCCCCGGGACGGCGGCCGGAGGTGCCGATCGCCCGGTCACCGTCCACGCGAAGCCCGAGCAGTCCATCCCGCCGCCGCGCCACCGGAGCCCGCGCCGCACGGCGAGCCTGGGTCTAGGTTCGCGCCGCTGCCGCGGCCTCCCGGTTCCGTGCC
>JAXIPB010000167.1:0-20934 GCA_045403155.1 Micromonosporaceae bacterium | reverse complement strand
CACGCATGACTCGGGGCCACCGTGGGGTCGCTAGCCCCTTCGATGTAGAGCTCTCTCATCTCCTTCTTCATGCCGGTTTATCCCGGCGCACTCATGATCGACGCGATTCTGGGACCGTCAGCTCATGATCACGGCGATCATGACTTAATGCCAGTTTCGAAACTCCAGCCCTGCGCGCCGATCGGTCAGGCCGCGCGAGTCAATGGCGCACGTTCCTAGCAGCGTCTGATGGATGCCCTCGCCCAAGTCGTTGTACTGCTCGGACGACCCGGTGCATCGCAGCCTTGTCGTGTGACCGGGGCTCCGGGCCACGACGGTGTAGTCGTACGGTTTCCCAGAAGTCGCCATGATGCCGCTAAGCGGCGAAATGAGCATTCGCTCCCGCCCTGCCTCACCTATCCACAGATACCCTGCGCTCATCGCGGGCCGAGCACCCCAGAAACGGGTCCGCATCACGACGGCTTCCAGCACGAGATCGAGATCGCCGAAGTTATTCGCCGAGATCCAGAGCCACCGATCGGCCAATCTTCGGCCCCAGTAGTGAGTGACCGATCCGGCCGCGTCGTTCAGGTCGAACTTCTCGCCGGCGACGGTGACGTGCCCGCTGAAGACAGATCGGGGACGGCTTATGAGGTCCATGTCGAAGGCGCGGAGTTGGCTCAGGAGCGGAACCCGTGGCGCGACGCGCGATGGCCCGCCGTCGTACTGAAGATCCCATTCAATGTTCGACACAGACCCGGTCGATCCGCTGGCAGACAAGACGCAGTCCTCGACCCCGACCCGGTCACGAACCACGCGCGATGTTGCCGTTCGATGGTGTGCGACGTGCCCCGAGCCCCGCACCCAGAGGCTCACTCTGACCTCAGCGTCTCCGACCCGTCTTCGTGCGATGAAGTCCACGAGGAACGCCAGGTCGCCGGCGTGCAGCTTGATGAACCAGTACTCGAGCGGCGCGTCTCGGGAGGCCAGGTCGTCCGACACCGTAGGCATGGGAGGACTCTATGATCACGGCCGCACGCGACCCATCAGCCGACCGGACAGCAGCCCGACCAGACCGCGTCGGTGGACAACCTCAGCCGAGCAGGTCACCGAGCGGCACATCCGGGTCGGCCAGCGCCGAGAGATCGACCGACTTGCGGGCGCACCCGGCGCGAACGAGCGCCTGAATCTGGTCCTGGACGTCCCACACGTTGGCGTTCATGCCCGCCAACACGCGCCCGTCCGCGACCCAGAACGCGAGGAATTCGGGTGCCTTCGCGTCCACAACGGACGGATCACCGCGGAAAACGACTTGGTCATATCCCCGCGGTTCGACATAGCCCGAATACTCCATACCGTGGTCGTACTGGTCGGAGTAGAAGTACGGCACACGGTCATAGACGACGTCCTGGCCCAGCATCGCCTTGCCCGCGGCCTTGCCGCCGTTGAGCGCGTTGGCCCAGTGCTCGATCCGGATGCGCCGGCCGAACAGCGGGTTGTCCGAGGATGCGACATCGCCGCAGGCGAACACATCCGGGGCCGAGGTGCGCAGGCCGGAATCGGTGACGACGCCGTTGTCCACAGCGATCCCGGCACCCTCGGCGAGCTCGGTAGCGGGGCTGATGCCGACACCGACGATCGCGACGTCGGCAGGAACCTCGGTGCCGTCGGAGAGAACCGCGTGAGTGATCCGTCCGCCCAGGCCACCGAACTCCCGAACTCCCGACGAGAAACGGAAGTCCACGCCGTGCGCACGGTGCAGGTTGGCGTAGACCGACGCCACCTCATCGCCCAGCACCCGGCGAAGGGGCAGCGATTCCATCTCGACCACGGTCACCGTGCCGCCATGGGTACGAGCCGCGGCCGCCGTCTCGAGGCCAATCCAGCCCGCTCCGACGACAAGCACTCGAGCCCCTTCGCGCAGCGCGTCACGCAGGATGTCGGCCTGGACGATCGTGCGCAGGTAGTGGATGCCGAGGAAGTCGCTGCCCGGTAGGTCCAAATGCCGGACCCGCGACCCGGTCGCCAGGAGGAGCCTGTCGTAACGGAGAGGTTCGACATCATCGATGGTGACCGTGTGCGCGCCGACGTTGAGCGCAGTGGCCCGGACGCCCAGCAGGAGATCGACGTCGTTCGTGGCGTACCACTGCGCGTCGTGGACGAAGGCTTTGTCCCGGGGATCCTTGCCGAGCAGGTAACCCTTCGACAACGGCGGACGTTCGTAAGGACGTTCGGTCTCCTCGCCGATCAGTACGATCCGCCCCGTGAATCCCTCGGCCCGAAGGGTCTCCGCCGCCTTGGCGCCAGCGAGCGATGCACCGACGATCACAAACGTCCGCTCGTCATCCATTCCGAAAGCCTCCCGCATCTCCAGACCGCGTTCAACAACAACGCACGCACGTCCCCAGTGTCCGGTTCACCACCGACACGAAGATCACCCGCCGAGGCGCTGGTGCCACGCGAGCGCGGCAGTGTCGGTCAGCGAGGCCACCTGATCAATGACCACCCGAAGACGCGCGGCATCGTCCGGCGCCCGCAACCAGAGCGGGGCGAACACCGGGTCAAGCGCGGCGGGCGCCCGCTCGACCAGCGCGGCGACGAGTTCGCGGAGGATCTGCTTCTCCCGTTCGTACCGCACCTCGGAGCCCGACCGGCGCATCACGTAGCGCAATGCGATCCCCTTGAGCAGCGCGCACTGCGCGCGGGCCTCAGGCGGCACGATGAGGTGGGAGTCGTACCGTCGCAACGGCCCGTCCCCGTAGGTCGCCCGGGTCGCATCCACCGCGGCTGAGACAAACCGTCCAATCAGGAGGCTCGCGGCGTGCTTGAGGGCGACCTGCGAGGCGCTGCCGCCGTCGAAGGCCGCCACCGCCGCTAGTGCGGGATCGGCCAGCAGCCCGGCGAGGGCGCCCCCGAGATCCTCGGCCGACTCCGTTGAGTACGCCTCGGCCACGTCCTTGCACAGCGCCGCTCGCTCATCGCCGTCGCCGAGCAGAAGGCCCAAAGCCACGAGCCCGGTGATGACGCCGTCCTCGACGTCGTGAACGGAATAGGCGACGTCGTCGGCCCAGTCCATCACCTGCGCCTCCAGGCAGCGTCGCCCGTCCGCCGGCGAGTCAGCGCGGAGCCAGCCGAAGACCGGCAGGTCGTCGGCGTACACGCCGAATTTCCGCTCCCCCTTTTGTCGCGGCCACGGGTACTTACACGACGCGTCCAGGCACGCCCGGGTGAGATTCAGGCCCGCGGATTCCCCGCCCGGACCGACCACCTTGGCCTCGATGCGGGTGAGCACGCGCAGCGTCTGGGCGTTCCCTTCGAAGCCGCCGCAGGCCTGTGCCACCTCATCGAGGGCGTCCTCGCCGTTGTGTCCGAACGGCGGGTGCCCGAGGTCGTGGGCGAGGCCGGCTGTGTCGACGACGTCGGGTTCGCAGCCGAGGCTCTCCCCCATCTCCCGGGCGATCTGCGCGACTTCGAGCGAGTGGGTCAGGCGGGTACGCAGAAAGCCGTCGCCGCCGCCTCCGGCGGTGTGCACCTGTGTCTTCGCGGCCAGCCGTCGGAACGCGGCCGAATGAAGAACCCGCGCACGGTCCCGCGCGAAGGGGCTACGCGTCGCGTCGGCGGCCCGGGTCCGCCCATCCTTGGGCGTTTCGTCGACATACCTCTGCCCGGCGCCCACGGATGGGTCGGTCACGGTCGAGAGCCTAGTCGGGCTCGGGGGTCGGGCTATCGTCGACCATCCCGGCTGCTTCGGCCGCATCCATCTGCCGTACCTTCTCCGAGCCGAGCACCTTCACGACGGCCGCGATCGGGATCGCCATCAGAGCCCCGATCAGTCCGAGGACGGCGCCGCCCACCAGCGCCGCGAGCAGCACCGCGAGCGCCGGAAGGTCCACCGTGTTGCGCAGAATCCGCGGCGCAATGAGGTAGTTCTCCAACTGCTGATAGACGATGAAGAAGATCGCGACGAGGGCGGCGGTCGGCCACACGTTGTCCGCCACCGCGGTCACGAACACCGCCACGACCGCCCCGAGCGTCGCGCCGATCATCGGGATCAGGTCCGTGATCGCGACGAAGACCGCGAGCGGCAGAGCGAACGGCGCACCGAGCAGGGTAAGGACCAGAAAGGTGGTAACCCCGGCCACGAGTGAGATCAGAATATTGCCGATCATGTATGCGCCGACCTTGTCGACGACCACCTCGACGGTCTGCCGCACCCGCGGTCGGCTGGACGGGGGAAACAGTCGCGGGGCACTGTTCTTGAGCCGAGGCAGATCGGCCATGAAATAGATCGACAACACGATGATGGTGAGACCGGTGAGGACCGCGCCGAAAAGTTGCCGGACGAAGCCGACGACGCTCGTCCCGATCCGGGCCGGCAGTTGCGCGGCGAGCTCGCGTAGGTTCCCAGTGAGTCCAAACCGCTCGCCGAGGTCGCGCAGTGCCCGCGACTGTTCGGTGACTCGGTCGATATAGCCCGGCAGGTCGGCGGAGAGGTTCGTGGCCTGGCTTATCAGCGGTGGCATCAATGCCGCGAGGAGCCCGGCCACGCTCAAGAAGGCGACGAGAAAGATTGCCGCCACCGCGATCGACCGGCGCACGCCGTGGCGGGTGAGCCACCGTACCGCTGGGTCGAGGCTGATCGCGACGAAGAGAGCGACGAGCGCCAGAACGATCGTCCGGCGTACGGCATAGACGGCCATCGCCCCGAGGGCGACCGTCAGGAAACCGAGGGCGGCGAAGACCGCCCAGCGGTACACAGACCGCGGTCCAATCTCCACTCGGTCCGGCGTTTGGCGCTCCTCAGTCATGGCCGGCCGGCTGCGTCGGTTGGCTGCGTCGGATGGCTGCGCAGCACGCAGAACTCGTTTCCTTCGGGATCGGCGAGAACGACCCAGCTGCGCTCGCCCTGTCCAATGTCGACGTTGCGAGCGCCCATATTAACCAGGCGTTCGACCTCGGCGTCCCGGTCATCGGGGCTGAGATCGATGTGAAGGCGGTTCTTCCCGACCTTGCTGTCGGAGCTTCGAGTGAAGTAGAGGATTGGATGGATGTCTTTGCCGCTGCCGACCATGACCTCGTTCGCGTCCTCGTCGAGGATCCGATAGCCCAGCACCTCGGCCCACCATCGGGAGAGGCGGGCCGGGTCGGCCGAGTCGACAACGACCGCGTACCACCGACTGCCCATGGCGCCTCCCGTGATGGTGTGAAACGTGACGCTCAGATTACGCGAGGGTACGACGCGGCGCCTCCTCTGCTCGAGAGACCTCAGGTCAACAGACGCAGGTCGATGGCGTGCCACATGAGTTCATCGTCCGGCCCCGTCGACCACCACAGCATCCCGGCCCGTGCCTGCACGTTCGCGACTGCCGTGGCGACGAGGTCCGTCCGACCCGTATTGACGTCGTACAGGCTCAGACCCGCGCCATCGGCGGCTCCGCCGTCGCTGCGGTCGGTCTTCAACGGCACCCACCGGTCGAGCAGGGCCACGTCGACGATTGTGGGTGTCGCCTCGCTGCCAGCGATGCGTCGGCGCGCGGAGCCGTCGGGCCGCTGCAGATCGATGCGGATGAGTGAGGAATCTCCCAACACCGCCATGCGGCACCATTGGGGGCTGCACGCGGTGACCTCGGCGGCCTGCGTCGCGACCCTGATCCGCTTGTTGGTACTCATGTTCAGCAGCTCCACGGGGGTGCCCCGCCCGCCGGATACGCTGACCGCCCAGGGCCAACTCGACAGGGCGTATTCGCCGTTGATCCGTCTGATCGCCACCTGCCCACCGCCGACCGGAACGGATCGGATTTCGGTGACCGCGGAGTTCCCAGGCCGGACTGCGGCCCAGTAGACCCGGCCATTCTGCACCACGAGGTCGAACTGACCACCGAAGAAGTTCGGATCGCCGGTGTTCGATGTGATGATCGACGGCCGAGCTCCGGTGCGCCAGTCCGTTCGCCAGAGGGTCGTGCTGACCGGCGCGTCGGCCTGCGACACCGACTCAGCCCACACGAGCGTGTTGCCGCTGGCCGCGAAGCCGTCGAACTGCGGGTGGTCGGATCCGTCGAGCCGACGAAGCTCGGTCACTCGCCCACCGGGCGCCCGGAGCACAACGCGCTGCAGCCTCCCGTCGGGGCTCTCGGCGATCCCAACCGAGGTGTCCGCGTTCAGATAGATCCTGGGCAGGTACGACGAACCGTCGGCGAGCACGCCCGGAATGCTCTGGGGCGGCGGGCCGGACCAGGTCGGCACCACCGTCAGCGGCGTCGCGACCGCCCCGGGGACTCGGCTCGGCTCGGGCAGGAGGATCGCGACACCGATCGCGGCGATGGCGCCGAGAAGCACGAGCACTCTCCCGATCGGTATGCCCGCCCGTCGGCGGCGTCGCCCTGTGTGGTCCGGCACGGCCGTAGCCTAGCGGCGCGACGCGTCGCCGGCTCGCCGCTCGTGCCGCACATGGCCGAGGCGCGCGGTGGCCTACGATGGCGCGCGGACGCATGCACGGCTCGAGCTCGACAAGGAGACGCCCGTGAATCCCGAGGGCAGCGGTGACGCACGCGCCGAGGTGCTCGCCGAACTGCATGACCTTCGCGGACGATTCGGCGGGGGCGATGGAAGCGTCGTCGCCACCACCGACGGCATGGTGATCGCGCACGACCTCGGGGCGCTTGAGCCCTACGGGGTCGCACCGGAGAATGTCGCCGCCCTCACCGCCGTCAACCTGGGCCTGGCCCATCGCATCTCCGACACGGCAAGCCACGGGGATCTGCGCGAGGTCGTGATTCGAGGTGAGTTCGGGCAGGTCGCGACGTACGCCGCGGGAGAGCGAGCGCTGCTTGCGATCCTCGTGCGCTCGACCGAGGATCTCGGGCCGCTGCATGTGGACGCGCGCGAGGCCGCGGAGAGGATCGCGGGCCTGCTCGCTGGCGCGTGGGAGGACGACGCCGCGACCTGGCACGGTCCGGCCTGAAAGGGAGTTGTCCCCCTAACGCCCACGCTCAGCGGGAGTCGGAGCCGCCGCCGCCAACCGTGGCGCGACCTGCCTCCAGTCTGGCCACCGGTACGCGGAACGGAGAGCAGGAGACGTAGTCGAGCCCGACCTCGTGGAAGAAGTGGACCGAGTCCGGGTCACCGCCATGTTCACCGCAGACACCGATCTTCAGCCCCGGCCGGGCCGCGCGCCCCTCCTCGACGGAGATCCGGACGAGCCGCCCGACGCCGTCGCGGTCGATCGACTCGAACGGCGAGACGCCGAAGATGCCGAGGTCCAGGTAGTTGGAGAAGAACGAACCCTCGACGTCGTCCCTTGAGAACCCCCACGCCATCTGGGTCAGGTCGTTGGTGCCGAAGGAGAAGAACTCCGCCGCCTCCGCGATCTGCCCGGATGTGAGGGCGGCGCGCGGAACCTCGATCATCGTGCCGATCAGCATGTCCACCTTCACGCCGGTCTCCCGGGCCACGTTCTCGATCACGGCCAGCGCCTCGCCCCGTACCGTCTCCAACTCCTGCACGGCGCCGACCAGCGGAACCATGATCTCCGGTTTGGGATCGCCGCCCTCGGACTTGACCGTCGCGGCGGCCTCGGCGATCGCGCGCACCTGCATCGCGAACAGGCCGGGGATGACCAGCCCGAGCCGGACTCCGCGCAGGCCGAGCATCGGGTTCTGCTCGTGCATGCGGCGTACGGCGGTGAGCAGCACCGCGTCGTGGCCGGCGTCCTTACCGGTCGCCTCGGCGACCGCGACCTTGGCCGAGAGCTCCTCCAGCGAGGGCAGGAACTCGTGCAGTGGCGGGTCGATGAGGCGAACCGTGACGGGCAACCCGTCCATGGCCCGGAAGATGCCCATGAAGTCCTCCCGCTGCAGCGGCATCAGGGCATCGAGGGCGGCCTGCCGATCATCCTTTGTGGACGCGAGGATGAGACGCTCGACGAGCTCCCGCCGGTCGCCGAGGAACATGTGCTCGGTGCGGCACAGGCCGATGCCCTGGGCGCCGAACCGGCGCGCCCGCTCCGAGTCCTCCGGCGTGTCCGCGTTGGTTCTGACCGCGAGCACCCGTTGTTCGTCGGCGTGGGTGAGGAGGCGGTCGACCGCCGCGATGAGGGAATCCGACTCGGCGGCGACCTCACCTTCAAAGTACTGGACGACGGCCGACGGCCGAACCGGCATCTCGCCTAAGTAGACCTTCCCACTTGTACCGTCGATTGAGATGACGTCGCCCTCGGAGACCGTGACACCGTCCACAGTAAACTTCCGTGCGGTCGTGTTGACGTCCAGGGCCTCGGCGCCACAGACACATGTCTTGCCCATCCCGCGGGCGACGACCGCGGCGTGCGAGGTCTTTCCGCCCCGGGAGGTCAGGATCCCCTGCGCCGCGATCATTCCCGTGAGGTCGTCCGGGTTGGTCTCGCGCCGGACCAGGATGACACGGTCTCCGCCCGCGGCGACCTCGGCGGCGCGGTGGGAGTCGAAGATCGCCTTGCCCACTGCGGCGCCGGGCGAGGCGGCGATGCCCTTCGCGATCGGCTCCGATGCCGACTCAAGGTCGAAGGTGGGGAACATGAGCTGCGCGAGCTGAGCCCCGTTGACCCGGAGGACGGCCTCGTCGAGGTCAATGACGCCCTCATCGATCAGCTGCGTCGCGATGACGAACGCCGCCGCCGCGGTCCGCTTGCCCACCCGCGTCTGCAGCATCCACAGCTTGCCGCGCTCGATGGTGAACTCGATGTCACACAGGTCCTTGTAGTGCCCCTCGAGCGTCGCCATGATCCGCATCAGCTCGTCGAAGCTTGATTTGTCGAGCGCTTCGAGTTGCTCGAGCGGGACCGTGTTTCGAATGCCCGCGACCACGTCCTCGCCCTGGGCATTGGAGAGGTAGTCGCCATACACCCCGCTCGCGCCGGTGCCCGGATCCCTCGTGAAGGCGACCCCGGTGCCGGAGTCGGCGCCGAGGTTGCCGAAGACCATGGCGACGACGTTGACCGCGGTGCCGAGGTCGGCCGGGATGCGCTCCTGGCGGCGGTAGAGAATCGCTCGCTCGGAGTTCCACGAGTCGAAGACGGCGTTGATGGCGAGGTCGAGTTGCTCACGCGGATTCTGGGGGAAGTCCCGGCCGGTGTGCTCGGAGAAGATCTTCATGAAGTCCTGCACCACCGCCTGCAGGTCGGCCGCGTCGAGACCCAGGTCGTCGGTCGTCTTCTTGGCCAGCTTCGCCGCGTCGAGGGCGTGCTCGAAGGCCTCGCCGGGCACATGGCACACGGTCTTGCCGAACATCTGGATGAGGCGCCGGTAGGAGTCCCACGCGAAGCGTTCCGCGCTGGCGTCCCCGCCGGCCTGCTGAGCGAGGCCCGCGACGCTGATGTCGTTGAGGCCGACATTGAGGACGGTCTCCATCATGCCGGGCATCGAGAACTTCGCACCCGATCGCACGGAGACGAGCAGCGGGTCGGCCGCGTCGCCGAGGCGCTTGCCCATCGTCTGCTCCAACGCGGCCAGATGCTCGTCGACCTCGGCCTTAAGCTCTCTGGGCGTTGAGCGGGTGGCGAGGTACGCCTTGCAGGCCTCTGTCGTGATGATGAAGCCCGGAGGGACGGGGAGCCCCAGGTTGGTCATCTCGGCGAGGTTGGCACCCTTGCCGCCCAGAAGATCCTTAAGATCCTTGTTGCCATCTGCGAAGTCGTATACATACTTCGTAGCCAGCCGAGTCACGTCGCCTCCTCGCCGCACCCCGGTGAGAGAGCACACGCGACCGGGGCCTCCTTTGCGCACACTAGTCCACACCGGCGCCCGCCAGCACACTAGCGTGCGATTACGCCGCCTCCTTCAGCGCGGCCACTGTCTTCTCGCGGAGGACGTCGAGGTCGATGTGTGCGTCGGCGAGTATTTTGGCGGCGAGGCCCTCCCCCTCGCGGATCAGGCCGAGCAGGATGTGCTCCGTCCCGATGTACTTGTGGCCGAGCCGCAGCGCCTCCCGCAGCGAGAGTTCGAGCACCTTCTTGGCTCGCGGTGTAAACGGGATGTGCCCGCCCGTGGCCCCGTTCGGCGCCGCCGCCTTGCGACGGAACAGCCCGCGCTTGTGGACTGGGGGATCCGGCTCGAGCGCGCCCGGTCCGAAGACCTCCTCGAGCTTGGCCCGCACGGCCCCGAGATCGATCCCGATCGCCTCGAGGGCGGCCGCGTCCGTGTCGCCCAGCAGTCCAGAACTCTCCTCGACCAGTCGCTCGATGTCGCCGCGCACCCGTGCCGCGTTCAGGCCCACGCCGTGCAGCACCGAGTACGCGACGCCGGCGTGCGGGTCGAGCAGGGCAAGGAGCAGGTGCTCCGTACCAATGCGCCGATGTTTCATCTGGCGGGCTTCGCGCTGCGTTTGCACGACCACATCGCGCGCCTGAGTGGTGAACCGCTCGAACATCAGGACTCCCGTTTCTCCGGCCAACGGCCGGCGTGCTTCTTGTGCACCGCCTGCTTGCTCACCTCGAGCGCATCGGCGATCTCCTGCCAGGACCAGCCCTGCCGCCTGGCGTTGCCGACCTGGAGCACCTCCAGCGTCTCCAGCAACTTGCGTAACGCGACCACGGCCCGTAGGCCCGTCCGCGAATCAGCGCTGCTCGCCGCCGCCGCCAGATCCGTAGCCTCCGTCATACCGTCAACCTTAGTTGACGCCGCCCACGCGTGTCAACCCTGGTTGACGGCCTCGCGCCACCAAGATCGCCGCAAGTGTTCATGTCTCGCCTGGTTCGCCGCGCTCCGACCGGGCTACTGACGGACACTTGCGGTGATCATGACCGGCTAGCCGCCGGAGTCGTCCAACTCCGCGCCTTCGGGTACGGCGTCATCGTCGCGAGACCGCAGCCAGCCTTCCGGTAGGTGCACCCTGCCCGGCGAGTTGCTACGACCACGGGGCTGCCCGAGCACGGCGGCCGGGAAGGGTTCGTCGGCGTCCAGCTTGCCGAGCAGATCGTCCAGTTCGGACAGCGACGCCACCATGGCCAGCTCTCGGCGCAGCTCAGACCCGATCGGGAATCCCTTGAGATACCACGCGACGTGCTTGCGGAAGTCCGTGCACCCGTCCCGCTCGGTGCCGAGCCACTCGACCAGCAGCTCGGCGTGGCGCCGCATCACGAGGGTCACCTCGCCGAGTGCCGGCATCCTCCGCTCGGGCCGCCCAGCGAACGCGGCGGCGAGATCCGCGAAGAGCCACGGCCGACCAAGGCATCCCCGTCCCACGACGACGCCATCACACCCGGTCTCGCGGACCATCCGGAGCGCGTCATCGGCCTCCCAGATGTCGCCGTTGCCGAGCACCGGTACGTCGAGCGCCTGCTTCAGCGTCGCGATGGCCTCCCAATCGGCGGTGCCCGAATACCGCTGGGCCGCGGTCCTGGCGTGCAGCGCCACCGCCGCGACCCCGGCCTCCTGGGCGGCGAGGCCCGCCTCCACATACGTGAGGTGATCGTCGTCGATCCCCGTGCGCATCTTGATCGTGACAGGCACGCCGGATGGCCGTGCCGCGTCGACCGCGGCTCTCACAATCCGGGCGAACAGCCGGCGGCGCCACGGCAACGCCGCCCCGCCGCCCTTGCGGGTCACCTTGGGTACCGGGCAGCCGAAGTTAAGATCGATGTGGTCGGCGAGACCATCGTCCACGACCAGACGGACGGCCGCGGCGACCGTGAGCGGGTCTACCCCGTACAGCTGAAGGCTCCGCGGCCGTTCGTTCGGCTCGAACGCCAGCATGCGCATGGTCTTGGGGTTGCGTTCCACCAGTGCGCGCGTGGTGACCATCTCGCAGACATAGAGGCCTGCGCCCTGCTCGCGGCAGAGGCGGCGGAACGCGATGTTCGTGATCCCCGCCATCGGAGCGAGCACGACGGGGGGCCCGATCTCGTACGGGCCGAGCGTCAGCTTGGTGGACACGCTATCGAGGATTCCACGGGCTCTTTGCGAACGTCGCATCAGCCCTGGGGAGATCTTGAAGCCGGTCTTCCGCTTCGGCGACCTCCAGTCCTAGGCTGCTGGCAGTTCTGGGCTCAAATATCGATGCCCACTGAATAAGTGGAGGTCCCCCGGTGAGATTGTCCCGATCGGCCAGGCGACGAGGCCTGGCCGCGATCGCAGTCGCCACCGCGGCCGCAACCGCGATCGCGATGGTGGCTACCTCGAATGCGCAGGCTGTACAGCAGCCCTCAGGAGGCATGTCGAAGAGTGACCGCGCGCTGCTCGCGCAGGCGGTTGCGAACGGTGACGCTACCGTCACAATGCTCGTGGCGGCGAAGGCCGGCGCCGAGCAGCAGGTCGCATCGGGCCTGACCGGCCTGGGCGGCAAGATCGGCTATCGCGAAGACGAGCTGGGCTACATTCGAGCCGAGATTCCCACTGCCAAGGCCGGCGACGTCGCCGGGCTCAGCGGCGTCGAGGCCACCGAGGTCGACTCCACGATCCCGATCGGCGACCCGCGCCCAGACGGTGCGGTCCCGCCAACGCCGCAGACACCGCCTGGGCCGGCGACGCCCAACAACAACCCGTACATGCCGATCGGAGACACTGGCGCGTCCCAGTTCATGGCCGCCCACCCGACGTGGGACGGCCGGGGTGTGACCGTCGGCATCGTCGACACCGGCGTTGACCTCGTGAACCCTGCGCTGCAGACGACGTCCACGGGCGAGCGCAAAATCATCGACTGGGTAACCGCGACTCATCCGACCACCGACAACGACCCGACCTGGGTAAATATGGCGACGGCCGTGACTGGTCCCACGTTCGCGGTCGGCGGTCAGACCTACACCGCCCCGTCGACGGACTCCTTCCGGTTCGGCACGATCAACGAGCGCGACTCGCGGCTCGGCGGCGAGATCGGCTTCGACCTGAATCGGGACGGGAACCCGTCAGGGAGCAGCGGCATCTTTGGCGTGCTCTGGGACGGCGCAAACACAGTGTGGGTCGACACCGACCAGGACCTTTCCTTCGCCGACCAGTCGGCGATGAAGGACTATAAGCAGACCTTCGACCAAGGTCGGTTCGGCACCGACAACCCGGCGACCGCGATCGTCGAGCAGCTGCCGTTCGTCGTGCAGGTGGCCAAGGAGTTCAACCGGGTCAACATCGGAATCGTGGCCGCGCAGCACGGCTCCCACGTGGCCGGCATTGTCGCGGCCAACCAGATGTTCGGCGGCGCCATGAGCGGCGCGGCCCCGGGGGCCAAGATCGTATCAATTCGCGCCTGCCTCTTCATCGCCGGCTGTACTTCGCACGCCCTGCTCGAGGGGATGATCTACGCGGCCAAGGACGCCCACGTCGACGTCATCAACATGTCGATCGGCGGCCTGCCGTCCCTCAACGACGGCAACAACGCACGAGCCGTCCTCTACAACCGGCTCATCGACAAATGGGATGTCCAGATGTTCATCTCGGCCGGCAACAACGGCGCGGGTATGAACACCGTCGGAGACCCGTCGGTCGCGACCAAGGTGGTCAGCGTCGGCACGTACATCTCGAAGGCGACCTGGCAGTCGAACTACGGATCTGATTCGACCTTGACCGACAACCAGCATGGCTTCAGCTCGCGCGGCCCGCGGGAGGACGGCGGCTTCAAGCCGACAGTGATCGCGCCGGGTGCGGCGATCTCCACAACCCCGCTGTGGCAAGGCGGCGGTCCGGTGGGCGGAACGTACGTTCTGCCACCTGGATTCTCGATGCTCAACGGAACGTCCATGGCCTCGCCTCAGGCGGCCGGCGCAGGGGCACTGCTGGTCAGCGCCGCGAAGCAGGCCGGCGTCGGCTACAAGCCGGAGCAGCTCCGCCAGGCCGTGACATCCTCCGCCCGGTTCATCGCCAACTACCAGGCGTACGAACAGGGTAATGGCCTCATCAACGTCGGTGCGGCGTACGCCATGCTGGCGCAGAACATCAAACCGGTCGACATCTCCTCTTCGGTTCCGGTCAACACGGCGCTCGCCGGGTTCCTCGCGACCCCGGGGTTCGGCGTGGGTATCCACGACCGGGAGGGCGTGACCGCCGGCACGCCGTACACCCGCACCTACACCTTCACGCGGTCATCGGGTGGCAACGGTCCGGTTACCTACAACCTGTCCTGGGTGGGCAACGACGGTACGTTCTCGTCCGCGTCCACGCTCAGCCTGCCGAAGGGCGCCCCAACCGACCTCGTGGTCAACATCAACCCTGCCACAATCGGGGAGCACTCGGCGATCCTCAATGTGGATGACCCGGGGACGGTCGGCATCGACTACCAGACGATGAACGTGGTCGTCGCGCCGGACGTGTTCACCGCCGCCGGGGCCTACACTGTGGTCAAAACCGGCACCGTGGGACGCAACCAGGTGCTGCACTTCTTCTACCGAGTGCCGGCCGGCACGCCCGCCTTCAAGGTGGACTTCAGCGGTCCGGACGGCGTAGGCACCGGTCAGGCGCGGTTCGTCAGGTTCCACCCGTTCGGTGTGAACATCGACGACAACTCGAGCCTCAACTGCTACATCCCGCCCGTCAGCGGCTGCAGCACCGGCTCACCCAACAGCCGCACCGCGAGCAACCCACAGGCCGGGGTGTGGGAGATCGTCGTCGAGGCTCGGCGGACCTCCGACGCGGTGTCCACCCCATTCACACTGACCGCGTCGATTCTTGGCGCGTCCGTGTCGCCCAACCCCGACATCATTGCGTCGGCGACCGTGGGCGTACCGGTGGCGCGGTCGTACACGCTGACCAACCTGTTCGGTCCATTCACCGGACGTGCGGTGGGTACGAACTTGGGCAGCGCCCGAATTGCCAAGCCCACCATCGCCAACCTCGAGATGCAGGAGACCTTCGTCACGGTGACGCCGGGGACGACCAGCTTGCGGGCGACCATCGGTGGCCCATCGGATCCGGCCGCGGACCTGGACCTCTTTGTGTTCAGGTGCCCGACTCCCACCACGTGTGTCCTCGTCGCGCAGAATGCTGACGGCGACTCCGAAGAGTCGGTCACGATCAACAACCCGACGCCTGGTGAATGGAAGATCCTTGTCGACGGCTTCGCTGTGCCGGCGGGGACGACGACGTACAACTATGTCGACGTGTTCACCAACGCCGCCTTCGGATCCGTGTCGGTGACCGACGCCAACGCACTCCGCCCGGCCGGCTCCTCGTGGACCGTGCCTGGCAGCGTCACCGCTAACGCCGTACCGGCGGCGGGCCGGGTGCTGCTCGGCAACGTCCAGGTGCGGACCGACACCAATGTCCTTATCGGCTCCGGTGACGTGATCATCCAAAGCGTCACCCCGTAACCATCGCTGAACACCGATCGCTGGCCGGTGAGCCCTCCGAGGAGGGCTCACTGGTCGGCTTTCATGATCGCCTAGATCTCCGCACGGGGGGCGGTGAGCTCGCCGCCGGCGTCGCCGGTGTTCACCACGTCCCGCGGCTCGAAGAGCATGATCGATGTCTCGGTCGCGGCGTACGGCTGATGCGGTGTCCCTCGCGGTACGACGTAGATTTCGCCTGGGCCGAGGACCACGTCGCCCGAATCCATCCGGATCGTGAGCTCGCCGTCGAGCACGAGAAAGAATTCATCCGACTCCTGATGGGTATGTCGGACGAACTCACCGTGGACCTTCGCCAGTCGTACGTCGTAGTCGTTGACGGTCGCGACGGTCCTAGGTGACCAGTGGTCGACGATGTGCGCTAGTTTTTCCCTGAGATTGTCACCGCGCATGCGGTGAGGCTAACCGGTCGATTTGGGGAGACTCGCACAGTGGCTGCACCAACGCATCCCGATCCAGCCTGTGCAATGGCGCACGGCCAGCTGCCGCCCGACGTGGGTAGGCGCCGACTCGTGGCCGTCTTCGTGACGCCGGTCACGGAATTCCTGCTGCATTTCGCGCGCGACCTCGGTTGGGAAACGGTCATGATGGACCCGGACTCGAGCCGGCTGGCCTGGGCCGAGTGGCGTTACGCGGACCAGGTCGGCACCGTTCCGACGGAGGAGTTCGTCGACCGCGACACTGACGTCGTCATCACCGACCACGATCGTCCGGAGCTCGGCCAGACGCTGGAGGCCTTCTTGCGGCTGCCCGCGCGGTGGATCGGTGTCATGGGTGCGGTACGGCACAGCGCGCCGCACATCGAGGCATTGCGCCAGATGGGGGTGCCCGATCAGGTGATCGCTCGGATCCGCCGGCCAATCGGGCTCAACATCGGCTCGCACACGCCGGCCGAGATCGCGATCTCGACCCTCGCCGGGCTCATCGCCGATCGCAACCGCCGTCCCGGCGGATTCGCGTTCTGAGCACCGTTGCAAACCGCACCCTACGGCTCCTGGGCATCGCCCATCACGCCCGATCTACTCGTCTCCGCCGCGGTGCGCTTCCTGAGCGTCGCTACGCGGCGCGGCAGCGCCTACTGGCTGGAGGCTCGGCCGCTCGAGGGTGGGCGTCAGGTCCTGATGCGGCGGGCACCCGGCGGCGAGGTCACGGAGGTGACTGCCGCACCGTTCAACGCCCGAACCCTGGTGCACGAGTACGGCGGCGTCCCGTTCGTGATCGCGGATGACGGCACTGCCTACTGCTCCAGCCTCACGGATCAGCGAATCTATCGAGTGCGACCAAACCAAGATCCAGAACCACTAACTCATGACGACCGCATGAGGTACGCCGATGGCGTGCTCGACGAGCGCCGCGGGCTCCTCTACTGCGTACGAGAAGATCATTCCGATCCTGACCGCGAACCCGTCAACACCGTCGTAGCGATCAATCTTGCCAGCGGCGACGAGTCGACCGTTGCCGCTGGCAACGACTTCTACTCCAACCCCCGGCTCAGCCCGGACGGCAGCCAGCTGTGTTGGCTCACCTGGTGCCATCCGAACATGCCGTGGGACGGCACGGAGTTGTGGCTGGCCCCGCTCGACGAGGCGGGTCGACCGTACGAACCTGTCATGGTCGCGGGCGGGCTGGCGGAATCCATCTTCCAGCCCGAATGGTCGCCGACCGGTGAGCTGTACTTCGTCAGCGACCGCACCGGTTGGTGGAACATTCACCGCCATGAACCCGATGGCGGCCGGTCGCTGCCAGTCGCGGCTCTAGACGCGGATTTCGCCGGCGCGGCCTTCGTGCTCGGGCTGCGCACCTACGCATTCCTCGGCGACGGCCGCGTGGCGTGCGCCTTCTCGCAGGCCGGCACGTGGCGGCTCGCGCTGCTCGATCCCACCTCCGGCGCACTCCGCGATCTCGACCTGCCGCTCAACTTCATCACCTCGGTCTGCGCCGAGGGGAACACGGCCTACTTCGTCGGCGCAGGCGCCACGACCTCGTCCATCGTCTACTCGCTCGATGCCGATTCTCTTGCGTTGACGCCACTGCGCGAGAGCACTGACATCACGCTGGACCCGGGTCAGCTGTCGCAGCCTCAACCGATCGAATTTCCCACCACCGGCGGACGTACCGCGTACGCGCTCTTCTACCCGCCCACCAACGCGGACTTCCGGGCGCCGGATGGCGAACTGCCTCCACTGCTCGTAGGCAGTCACGGCGGGCCGACATCGGCCGCCAGGGCCGTGCTCAATCTGGAGATCCAATTCTGGACCAGCCGCGGCTTCGCCGTTGTCGACGTGAATTACGGGGGCAGCACCGGCTACGGCCGCCCGTACCGGGAGCGACTCAACGGCCAATGGGGCGTGGTCGACGTCGACGACTGCGTGAACGCCGCTCAATACCTCGCGGCGCAGGGTCTCGTCGATCCCGACCGGATGGCGATCAGCGGGGGAAGCGCGGGCGGATACACGACCCTGTGCGCCCTGACGTTTGACGACACGTTCCGCGCCGGCGCCAGCCACTACGGAATTGGCGACCTCGAGGCGCTCGCCCGCGACACACACAAATTCGAGTCCCGATATCTCGACAGCCTCGTCGGCCCCTATCCAGCCTCAAGGGATCTCTACATCCAGAGGTCACCAATCCACCACGTCGACGGGTTGTCGGCTCCGGTCATCTTCTTCCAGGGCATGGACGACAAGGTTGTGCCACCCGCCCAGGCCGAGGCGATGGTCGCCGCGCTCAAGCGCAAGGGAGTGCCCGTCGCGTACCTGCCGTTCGAGGGCGAGCAGCACGGCTTTCGGAAGGCGGAGAACATCAAGCGCTGCATCGAGGCCGAGCTGTACTTCTACGGTCGAGTCTTCGGCTTCACCCCGGCCGACGAGATCGACCCAGTGCAGATAGACAACATTTAGCAGCCGGGCAGGCGCTCCACGAGGTAACGCTCCACATCGGAGAGTTTGATCCGCTCCTGGGTCATCGTGTCGCGATCCCTTAGGGTGACCGCGTCATCCTCGAGCGTGTCGAAGTCAACGGTGACACAGAATGGCGTACCGATCTCATCCTGGCGGCGGTACCGGCGCCCGATCGCCTGGGCGTCATCAAACTCGACGATCCACCGCTTCCGGAGCGAGTCGGCAAGCGAGCGGGCCTTGGGTGAGAGCTGCTCGTTGCGGGACAGCGGCAGCACCGCCACCTTGACCGGCGCCAAGCGAGGATCGAATCGCATGACCGTGCGCCGGTCCACGCCACCCTTCGTGTTCGGCGCCTCGTCCTCGTCGTACGCGTCGAGCATGAACGCAAGCACCGCGCGAGTGAGGCCGGCCGCTGGTTCCACCACAAACGGCACCCAGCGCTTGCCCTTCTCCTGGTCGAAATAGGACAGATCCACACCCGAGTGCTTGGCGTGCGTGGACAGGTCGAAATCCGTCCGGTTGGCGATGCCTTCGAGCTCGGCGAACTCGGTGCCGCCGAACTGGAATCGGTACTCGATGTCGACCGTCCGCTTGGAGTAGTGGGAGAGCTTCTCCTTCGGGTGCTCGAAGAAGCGCATGTTCTCGGGCGTGAGCCCCAGGTCCACGTACCAGTTCCAGCGCTCCTGCAACCAGTACTCGTGCCACTGCTCGTCTGTGCCGGGTTCGACGAAGTACTCCATCTCCATCTGCTCGAACTCGCGGGTACGGAAGATGAAGTTGCCCGGCGTGATCTCGTTGCGAAAACTCTTGCCGACCTGGGCGATGCCGAACGGCGGCTTCTTCCGCGCGGCGGTCGCGACGTTGTTGAAGTTGACGAAGATGCCTTGGGCGGTCTCGGGCCGGAGGTAGTGCAGGCCCTCCTCGTTGTCGACCGGACCGAGAAACGTCTTCATGAGACCGTTGAACATCCGAGGCTCGCTGAAGGTGCCCTTGTTGCCACAGTTGGGGCAGTTGAGCTCCTGCAGGGACGCCGGCGGCTTGCCGTGCTTGGCCTCGTACGCCTCTTCAAGCTGGTCGGCCCGGAACCGTTTGTGGCACGAGGCGCACTCGGTCAACGGATCCACGAACGCGTCGATGTGGCCGGAGGCGGCCCACACGTCGCGCGCGAGGATGACCGCCGAGTCGAGGCCGACGATATCGTCGCGCTGCTGCACCATGGCTCGCCACCACTGGCGGCGGACGTTCTCCTTGAGCTCAACCCCGAGCGGGCCGTAGTCCCAGGCCGATCTCGATCCGCCATAGATCTCGCTGGACGGGAAGACGAAGCCCCGACGTTTGGCCAGGCTGACAATGGCATCGACACGGTCGGCGGGCATGGGGACGCGAACCTCCTGGGGGCCGCCGGCTGGCTGTCGGCGGGTTCGGGTGCGGCGCTCTGGGCGAGCACCTCACCTTAGCCTTGCTCGCCGCACACCTCGAATTCGCCCGTGGAGGTGTCCTGCTCCAACAGGTACCGGACGGCGTCGGACGAACCGTCGTCGAATCGTATGGTGGCGGGGACGACCATTCGGTCGGTGAGGATCGGGTCCCCGACGGTGAAGGACCTGATCCCCGGCGAGTTGGCGAACGATCGAGCGAACCGGCTTTCGTCGAGCCTTGCGCGCTCGGTGTCGCACAGGCTCGTGTACGCCTGCGCGTAATCCTCGTTCTGTACCGCCGTGAGGTACTCGGTGACCGCGGTGCGCGCCTGATCACTGATCATCTGGCTGCCGAAGACGAGCAGCGCGCCGATCCCGAAGATGCCACCGACGCAGAGGACCAGCACCGTGGCGCCGGCGAGCCCGAACGCGAGCAGCCGGCGCTGCTTCACGCCGTCGGTCGGCGGGTGGACGAAGGGCGGCTGCACTCCCGGGCCAGGCGGTGGCGCCGGCACCAGAACGGGCGCGTAAGCCCCCGACGGCGCCGATCCCGGGACGCCGGGGGTGTCAGAGCCCGGGGCGGTCATGCGCGCGATGGTATCGAGCCGCCGGCGAGGTCACTGTCGGAGGCGCTGACCGGGCCACCGGGCTCGGCACTGGCGAGCGTTTCGAACGCGGACGCCTCCGGCAGCGCCCTCGCGAATAACGGCGTGGCCCGGACCTTGACCTCGTAGGCGCCGAGGGCCCGCCGGTACGTGCCCACCGACTCCCACTCGGTGACCAGGCACCAGGTGGCCGGATCGTCGTACGCGCGGCAAAGCTGCCCGCTGTGGTACCCCGCCTGAGCGGCGAGTGCCGCCAACGCGTCCTGCGCCGCGGCGCGGAACTCCGCGTCGTCGGGGACCTGGAACCTCAGCACGACCAGCACACCGTTACGGTAGTCCGGGCAATCGGACGGAGCGGGAGGCGGGCATGGGGGCTCAGCAACGCGGCGGTGGCCTGCTCGCGACGCTGGCGCGCCTTGACCGGACGAAGGTGTTCCTCGGTGCGCTCGTGATCGCCGTGCTCGGCTTCTTTCTTCCCGGAGCACTCGGCGCGGTCCTGCTCTTCGCCGTTGTCGCCGCCCTCGCCGCCCTGCTGGGCGTCACCTGGTCGTTGACCCCACCGGCGACCCGGATCTTCCGCCTTCTCGTGATGGCCGCCATCACGGCAATCGCCACCACGAAACTCTTCTAACGCCCCCCGCCCCATTACGGTCGATCAAGACCGGGAGGTCATGATCGACGCCGGTAGGCGCCGTTGTCATCAGGATCGTCGTGTTCTGGTGCGCGCTACG
>JAXIPB010000310.1:0-3268 GCA_045403155.1 Micromonosporaceae bacterium | reverse complement strand
CAAAAAGGGTATAAGGTTCAACGCTTCGAGACCATCGGGGGGTGGACTATGGGCCGAAGTCGGGCGTCGACCAAGGATTCGCTGAGTCAGCGCGTCTGGACGCAGGTCCTCCACGAGAGCGAGCGGACGAGGGTGAGCCGGTTGTTCACCCCCGACGGCAGCATGATCCGTAAGGAGCCGCTGGGACCGAGCGCGGAGCGGCGCCTGCGGCACGAGGTCGAGATTCGTGAGCGGCTGTCTGGCATCCGCGGACTCTCACAGATGGCCGGGACGCAGCCTAGCGCCGGAGCGATCTTGCTGGAGGATCTCCATGGCGTCTCGTTGGCCGACGTGCCTGTGCCACTGGATACGGATGAGTTGACGCGGCTGGCGCTCGGGCTCGCTCGGGTTGTGGCTGGCGTGCACGGCCAGGGGGTGGTGCACAGGGACATCAACCCCGCGAATGTCTTGCTCGCCGGCGCTGGTCGTGACCCACACCTGATCGATTTTGCCTTGGCGACGACGTTCGCGGAGATTCGACCGGACTTCGCCCATCACAACCGGATTGTCGGGACGCTGGCCTTTCTCGCACCAGAACAGACGGGCCGCACCAACCGTCCGGTCGATCAGAGGGCCGACCTGTACGCGTTGGGTGCGACGCTGTACCAGTTGGCGACCGGGGGGCCGCCGTTCGGCGTGGGTGATCCGCTGCGGCTGACTCACGATCATCTGGCGCGGGTGCCTGTCCCGCCGGCCGACGTAAACCCAGCAGTGCCCGCGGGTCTTTCGGGGATCATCATGCATCTGCTGGAGAAGGAGCCGGACAACCGCTACCAGAGTGCCGATGGGCTGATCCACGATCTGATCCGGCTGCGCGGTGGGGAGGCATTGCTCCAGGTCGGCGAGGGCGACGTCCCCCACCGACTTCTCACGCCATCCCGCCTCGTCGGGCGCGAGAATGAGGTCGCCACGCTGAGGGCAGCGTTCGCGGGGGCGCTGGCGGGCCGTTGCCCGGGAGCACTGGTCAGCGGCGCGCCGGGCGTGGGCAAAACGTCGCTGGTCGACGAGTTGCGGCCAATCGTGGCGGCCAACGACGGATGGTTCGTGTCCGGCAAGTTCGATCAGTACCGTCGCGACTTGGAATTCGACGGGGTGCATCAAGCGTTTCGCGCGCTGGGGCGGTTGTTGCTGGCCGAGCCGGAGGAGGAAGTGGCAGCGGTACGCGAACGCATTCTGCGGGCGCTCGGTCCCAACGCCGGCATGGCGACCGCCGTGAGTCCCGAGCTCGCGGCGTTGCTGCAGGTCCCGGCGGACGTAGGGGATCCGAAGACGGCCCAGATACGCGCGCAGCGCAACGGTGTGGAGATCTTGCGCGCGGTCGCTTCCCGCAAGCGGCCGTTGGTATTCGTCATCGACGATCTGCAGTGGGCCGGTCGGACCCCGTTGGGATTCATTGACATGGTGCTCAGCGGGAACGAGAAGATCGACGGGCTCCTGCTGGTCGTCGCCTATCGTGAGTCCGATGTAGACGCCACGCACCCGCTGGCACCCTTGCTGTCCCGCTGGCATCGTCAGGACGCCGGGCCGCTGCCCGTGAGGCTGGAAGATCTGCCCTCACCGAGCCTGGCCGATATGCTGGCGGACATGCTGCGCCTGGACGCGCAGCGGGCCGCCGACCTTGCCTCGGCGATCACGCCGCACACCCGGGGCAATCCCTACGACACGGTGGAGTTGCTCAACGCCCTGCGGCACGAAGGCGTACTCAAGCCGGACCGTGGTGGCTGGCGATGGGAGGCAGGGGCGCTACGTGGGCTGGGCCGGACAGACGTGGCCGAGCTGCTAGCCGAACGCGCCGACACGATGCCGCCGCTGACCGGGGCGCTCTTGGAGATGATGGCGTGCCTTGGTGGCCGAGTCGACCTGAACGTGCTTCACCACGCATCCGGGCTGCCCGCGCCCGTAGTGGACGAGCGGCTGGCTCCCGCGTTCGACGAGGGACTACTGGTGCTGGAACCGGGCGGCCAGGATGCGGCGCGGTTTCGTCATGACCGGGTGCAGGAGGCCATTCTTCATCACCTGGGCCCCGAGCGGCAGAACAACGTCCGCCTTGGCCTGGCCAGGAGACTGGGCGGGAGACCCGAGTTGTTCGAGGTCGCGGCGCAGCAGTATCTACCGGTCGTCGACTCCGTACACGACCCGGACGAACGGCGCATGGTGGCGGGAGTGTTCCGCCGCGCCGCCGAGGAGGCGAAGGTGTTGACCAACCAGCCGCTCGTGGAAAGACTCCTTGCGGCTGCGGCGGGACTTAACGACCCGGCAGATACGGCAACGCTCATTGAGTTGCATACCGGTCGCCACGCGGCCCTGTACGGTCTCGGGCGGCTGGACGAGGCCGACGACCTCTACCGGACGATCGATCGGCTCTGTGCCCAACCGGCACAGCGCACGGACGCGACGCTGGTCCAGGTCAGCAGCCTGACCATCCGGAATCGACCGCGGGAGGCGCTCGATCTCGGGCTGGAGCAACTGCGGCGGCTCGGCCTGCGAGTGCCGGCACCGGAACAGCTCGGCACCGAAATCGACCACGACCTGGCTGCGCTGTACCGGTGGATCGAGGAGACCGACGACGCGGACGACCTGCGCCGTCCAGAGATCACAGATCCTTCCCTGCTCGCCATGGGCGAGCTGATCAACCGATTGATGCCGCCCGCCTACTTCTGCGACCAGACGATCATGGAGTGGCTGGCTTTGGAGGCATCGCGGATGTGGGCGGAGCACGGCCTTGCTCGTTCCCTGATCGGTCCGGTCAGCCACATCCCGTACGCGATCAGTGCCCTCCGCCAGGACCACCAGACCGGATACCGTTTGATGCGCCGGGTTCTCGCGCTGGGCGAGGCGCGCGGCCATGAGCCTGAGACATCTCAGGCCCGGTTCCTCTACGCCCTCGGTGTATGTCATTGGTTCGAACCAGTCGAGGACGCGGTGTCGCAGGCCCTGCGCGCACGCGAGGGCCTGATTCTCGGCGGAGACATGCTCAACGCGTGCTACACCCACTACGCCACGACCTATGATCTGCTCGACGCCTCGCCGTCGCTGGACAGCTTCGTCGTGGACGTCGAGTCGGCCCGCGAGTTCGCCGCACGTACAGTAAACGACCACGTCGCCGGCGCGTTCCAGAGCTACCGGCGACTGATCAGTGTGCTCCGCGGCGAGCCGGATGGGTCGAACGCCAACGAGGAGACCCTGGACGAGTTGGCCGGAAACCCGCTCGCGGCGGTCAACGTGCACA
>JAXIPB010000169.1:0-6087 GCA_045403155.1 Micromonosporaceae bacterium | reverse complement strand
CGCCCGGCCCAACGCGGTCGGACCGGGCAACTCGTCAACACTTGCCCGGGTGCCGAGTGCAGCGATCAGAGCACGTCGGCGAGGCGGTCCACCGCGAAGTTGACCTCATCCTCGGTCACCACCAGCGGCGGCGCGAGTCGGATGGTCGAACCGTGGGTGTCCTTGGCGAGGACCCCAACCGCCATGAGCCGCTCGCATGCCTGCCGGCCGGTCATGAGGGCCGGGTCGATGTCCACTCCGGCCCAGAGGCCACGCCCACGGACCGCGGTGATGCCCTTGCCGATGAGTCCGTTCAGACCGGAGTGCAAGACGGCGCCGACCTCGCGCGCCCGCTCCTGGAATTCACCGGTACGCAGCAGGTCCACCACGGCGATGCCGACAGCGCAAGCGAGCGGGTTTCCGCCGAACGTCGACCCATGCTCGCCGGGGCGGAGCACACCGAGCACATCGGAGCGTGAGACGACGGCCGAGACTGGCACCACGCCGCCGCCGAGGGCCTTGCCGAGGACGTACATGTCCGGCACGACGCCCTCGTGGTCGCAGGCGAACGTGTCACCGGTGCGGCCGAGTCCCGACTGGATCTCGTCGGCGACGAAGAGGACGTTGTTCTGCGTACACAGCTCCCGCACGCCCGGCAGATAGCCGGGTGGCGGCACCAGGACACCGGCCTCGCCCTGGATCGGCTCGATGAGGACCGCGACGGTGGTCTCGTCAATCGCCGCCCGCATCGCCTCGAGGTCGCCGTAGGGGACGATGCGGAAGCCCGGCGTGTAGGGGCCGTAGTCGTTCTTGGCGTCCGGGTCGGTGGAGAAGCTGATGATGGTCGTCGTCCGGCCGTGGAAGTTGTCGGCGGCGACGATGATCGTGGCTAGGCCATCCGGCACACCCTTGACCTTGTAGCCCCACTTGCGAGACACCTTGATGGCGGTCTCGACCGCCTCTGCTCCGGTGTTCATCGGCAGCGTCAGGTCCATGTTGCACAGTTCGGCCAGGGCGCGGCAGAACGGGCCGAACTGGTCGTGCAGGAAGGCGCGGCTCGTCAGGGTCACGTGCTCAAGCTGCTTGCGCGCGGAATCGACCAGCGCGGGATGGCGATGCCCGAAATTGAGAGCGGAGTAGCCAGCGAGGCAGTCGAGGTAGCGCTTACCGTCCACATCGGTCACCCATGCTCCGTCGGCATCGGCGATGACGACCGGGAGCGGGTGGTAGTTGTGCGCGGTCCAGCGCTCGGCCTCGGCGACGGCGGGTGCGGTCCGGTTGCTCATGCCAGTCATGCCCCTCGTACCTCCAGCGTGCAACACTTCGCGCCGCCACCGGCCTTCAACAGCTCAGAAAGATCGACCGGGACGGGCTCGTAGCCGGCCGCCCGAAGCTGGTCGGCCAATCCGGTCGCCTGGATCGGCATTACGACGCGCTCGCCGTCGCTCACGGCGTTGAGCCCGAGAACCGCGGCGTCGACGGGCTTGGCCACGATGGCGTTCGGAAAGAGCTGGGCCAGCACGCGCTGGCTCGATCGGGTGAACGCCTCGGGCAGGTACGCGATGTTCTCGCCGTCCAGCACCGTCAGCGCGGTGTCGAGGTGGTAATAATGCGGGTCCACCAGCTGCAGCGAGATGACGGGGCGGGCGAAGATCTCCTGGGCTTCCACGTGAGCGCCCAGGTCGGTCCGGAAGCCAGTGCCGGCGAGAAGGAAGCGGTTGGTGACAAGGAGGTCACCCTCGCCCTCGTTGACCTGCTTGGCCTCGTGCGTCTCGAAGCCGGACTCGGCGAACCAGTTCAGGTACGCCGGTGCCTCGGCGGCCCGCTCGGGGTAGCGGAACTGCGCACCATACACAACCCCGTCGAGCACGGTGGCGCCGTTGGCGGCGAACACCATGTCGGGCAGACCAGGGATCGGGGCGATCTCATCGACGGTGTGGCCAAGCGAGATGTACGTGTCGCGCAGCGTGGTCCACTGACTGACCGCGCGGTCAACGTCGACCGGCGCGGATGGGTCCATCCAGGGGTTGATGGCGTAGTCGACGGCAAAGAACGTCGGTTTGCACATGAGATACCGGCGCGGGGTCACTGCGTCTTCTCCCTATTTGTCGGGTTGACTCTGCTGGCGTCTTGCCAAGACATCAAGCGGGTCGGCCCCGACCCGCACTCCTCACAGGCTAGACCGGGCCGCTGCCGCGATCCATTGCCGGATCATGCGTGTCCGCAGCAGATCATTGCGCGATTCGCGTCCGAACCGCCGATTCGTTGCAGGATGTGTGCAGCGTCACCCCGCGCGGAAGAATGGTCGGCGTGAAAATCGGCCTAGATATACCAGACTTCACCTGGCCGGGCGGCCCGCAGCGGCTCGGCACCGACCTCGCGGCCATCGCGCGCGTCGCCGACGAGGCGGCGTTCGAGTTCATCGGCGTGATGGATCACTTCTTCCAGATCGGTGCGGTCGGCCCACCGGAGCACGACATGCTCGAGGGGTACACCGCGCTCGGCTACCTCGCGGCGCACACCTCACGAGCAAAGCTGCTGACAGTGGTCACCGGCGTCATCTACCGGCACCCGGGCATCCTCGCGAAGCAGGTGACCACCCTCGACGTACTCTCCGGTGGGCGGGCGTGGTTGGGCATCGGCGCAGCGTGGAACGAGGAGGAATCGCGTGGACTCGGCATACCGTTCCCGCCGGTGGCGGAACGTTTCGAACGGCTCGAGGAGACGCTGAAGATCGCCCACCAGATGTTTCATGGCGACGAGAAGCCGATCGAGGGCAAGCACTACCGGCTCCAGCGGCCGCTCAACTCTCCGCCACCCCTGACAAAGCCGCACCCACCGATCATGATCGGCGGGATGGGCGAGAAGAAGACGTTGCGGCTGGTCGCGCGGTACGCGGATGCCTGCAACCTCTTCGCGACGCCCGACCTCCCGCACAAACTCGACGTCCTGCGCCGCCACTGTGAGACCGAGGGGCGTGACTACGACTCAATCATGAAGACGTGTATGTTCCGGTTCGACCCGGGTGACGACGGCAGCAAGGTCGACACGATGCTGAACCGGCTGCAGCACCTCTCGGACCTGGGCATCGACGCGGCCATCGGCTCGGTCAAGGACGTCTGGAAGATCAAGCCGCTGGAGATCATGGGAAGCGAGGTCATCCCGGCCGCTGCGGCATTCGTACCCCCTGGGCGGAATAGTTGAGCCGTCAACTACGTTCGTTCTATCGTCTTTGAAGCTTCAAGAACTGGGGGTTGTCGTGGGTATCCATCGGCTCAATCACGCCGTGCTGTTCGTCAGCGACGTAGCCCGGAGCGTCGATTTCTACAGCAAAGTGCTGGGCTTCCGCGTGATCAACATGACCCCGGACGGGTTCGGCGGGGCCGCCTTCCTGCAAGCGCCGGACTCCACCAACGACCACGACCTTGGGCTGTTCGAGATTGGCTCGGCGGCCGGACCGTCAGGCGCCGGTCGCTCGACGGTTGGGCTCTACCACCTCGCATGGGAGGTCGACACGCTTGATTCGTTGGAGGAGACCGCGCATCGGCTCGCTGAGGCGGGAGCGCTGGCGGGGACATCCGACCACGGAACCACGAAGAGCCTCTACGGCAAGGATCCCGACGGGCTTGAGTTCGAGGTGGTGTGGCTGATCCCGGCGGACCTGCTCGACGAGGGCGCCCTCAACGCACGCAAGCGGATCGGGCGGCTGGATCTGACCCAGGAGAAGCAGCGCTACGGCGGCCAGACGCGCGGTGGCGTCGGCATCTCCGTGCCGGCCTGACCCCGCCGCCACGCTCGCCGAGACGTCAAGATCACCGTTCTCCGTCAGAATGTTGAGTCTGACTAAGTCTGACTGCACATTCTGTCGGAGAACGACGATCTCCTTGCAGGTCCAGCGCAGGCTGACCCGCCTCAACCTCTCCCGCCCGGGGCCGGCAGCGGGTAGAACCTAATGTATGCCTTCGGCGCACGCCGCCGTAAAGCACGAGCTTCTCGTGCGGTATCTGGACGCGTGGACCCCCGCGGCCTTGCACGGCCACAAGCGGGTGACCTATGTGGAGGCGTTCGCCGATCGCGGCGAAAAGGCAGACTCCTCGGCGGTGGCCGCGCTCCGGGTCTTCTGCGAGTTCGCGGACATGCTGGAGCGGCACACGCTGACCATGGTGTTAGGGGGCTCGAAGACCGCCCGGCTCGACGCGCTTCGCCGCCGGTTGGCCGAAGTCGCCGCGGAGTACGGCTCCCCCGCTGGCTTGGTAATTCAGCCGGCACCGGGGCCGCTGGTGACGGCGCTCCGGGACGCGCACGCGCTCGGGTCCCCGATATTTGCCTGGTTCGACTCGGCCGGCCCGCAGGCGACAGAGGTCTTGTCCACAGTGGCCGGGAACAAGACGACCGAGGTGCTCGCGGCGCTCCCCTCCGGATCCGGTGCGGCAGCGCTGGGGGCTCTTCGGAAGGCCGGCCTCGCTTTGACCGCGCAGGTAGAGCTGGTGGACCGGGCCGGGGTGGGCGAACTGCTCCTGTTCGCGACGTCGTCGGAGAAGGCACTGGAGAAGTTCAAGGACGAGTTGTGGGCGCTGGATGAGTACGCAGGAATCCGCTACCGCGACCCGGTCGACGACGAGCACACTTTGCTGGACATCTCCTTGCAGCCGAATCTGCGGCCGCTGCGGCGGGCCCTGATATCGCGGCTTGACGCAAACGGAGAGTCCACTGTGGCCGGGCTACGCGCTTGGGCGGTGCACGAGACCGCGTATCGGGCCGCGGACGCCACGAAAGCGGTGCAGGCATTGGTCTCCGCTGGCGAGGTGGCGCGGGAGCCGGCAAGCGGCCGGCTGTCCCCGGACACCGTCGTCCGAACCCTGGAGAAGGTGCCGCGTGAGTGAGCCGGTGGAGATCGACGGGCTCGTAGTGGACTCGGAGCTCCAATTCTTGCTGGCGCTGCGCAGAAAGAGGGCCATGCCGCCGCTCCGGGAGTTGACGCTGGACGAGATCCGGGTCGTGTCGCCCTAGGAGGCGGCGGTGGCCGCTGGTGACCCCGACCCCGGCCGGGTCGGCGGAGGACCTCGTGGTGGCGGGCGCCGGCGGGCCGCTGGCAGCGCGGCTCTACGTACCGGTCGGTGTGGCTGGTGCGGGCCCGTTGCTGCTGTTCTTCCACGGTGGCGGGTTCGTGTTCGGAGATGTGGAGACGCACGACGGCATGTGCCGGCTGCTGTGCGCCGCAGGCGGGCTCCGGGTGCTCTCGGTGGAGTCCGCTGGGCTATCCCTCGTCGGAGATTTGTCCAGCCTGGCGCCGGCTCTCGTGGTGACGGCTGGGTTTGATCCGTTGCGGGACGAGGGCGAGGGCCTAAGCGGCGGCCACTGCGGCGGTTGGGACCTCCTTCTTGGTAGACGGTACGACTCACTGAAACATGGCTTCGCCAACATGATCGGGCTGTCGTCCGCCTCCCGAGCCGCGCTTGTGGATCGCCGAGCAGGTCGGCGCGACGCTCCAAACCGGCCGCACGGGCGGCGGCTCCGAGGGCAACGGAGAGGCCAACGCGGCAGTCGGCTGACCTCGGCAATCCGTTGGGATCATGTTCTGGCATCATGCTATCGTTTTCGACGTTCCAGTGAGCGCCGCTAGCTCAACTGGCAGAGCAGCGGACTCTTAATCCGCGGGTTCGGGGTTCGAGTCCCTGGCGGCGCACCAATCCCTGTGCAGGGCATAGAAGCGAACAGCCACATGCCCTGTGTCCGTTTCAGGGCATCTGACAGCAACCAGGCCCGCCCTGACCAGTATCAATGGCTGAACGTCCCGGCTTCACCATGCGGTACGCAGGACCGCGGCCAGGATCGCCTCGTGGTTGTAGCGGGTGGTGTTGCCCATCAACGCGATCCCGAGGCGCCGTCCGGGGTACAGGCGCAGGACGTTGAAGAACCCGCTCCCGCCGCCGAGGTGCTCGACGAATGTCGGTGGGTCACCGGCGTCGTGGCGCCGGAACCAGCCGAGGCCGACGTCCAGCGTGCCGCCGCGCGGAATGATGTGCTGCATAGCGTTGGTTGCCTCGGGAGAGAGCAGGCTCGTTCCGCCGACGGTTCCATGGTTGAGGTGCAGCAGGGCGAGGCGGG
>JAXIPB010000036.1:0-84346 GCA_045403155.1 Micromonosporaceae bacterium | reverse complement strand
GAGCGACGGGTGAGCAGGGCCTTCCCCAACGCCAATTCTCGGGCAGCGGATTCGACGCCACCCTCGGTGGCCCACTCGCTTTATCTAGTGAGGCGCTGCGTACAAGACAGCGAGATCGACCCTCATCCTCGGGGCCGAAGGTTTTAACACCCGGCCGGCATCCCTATCACCACAACGGTTCCCGCCCACAACACAGACCGACGATCATCTATGGTCTCTGTCGTCAGCCCGACGCGATAATCGGCGCTAACCACTCAAGGTTGAAAGCTGGGTGCGCGCTACCGCCGCACCCAGCTCCTTGCGGGGCCTTCGACAGGTGCAGGCGGGCGTCAACTGCCCCGCTGGCCGGCCTCGCGCCGAGCCGCCTTGATCGGACCCATCGTCAAACCTCTGAGATGGAACACGCGCCCCGCTAGCGCCGCTCGGCGATCGTACACGCCGTCCTGAACAGTTTGAACCAGGGGTTTCCGTGGTGGCGATAGATTCTGAGATCCCCTCGCCGCCGTCAGCGAGCATGACCGCCACATCCAGCGCGACCCGACAAGGGTCATGCCCAGCCGAGCTTGCCGCAGCGGCGCCAGCGCGCCGAATACCGCTGTGGTCGGATCCGTCGCATCACCGGTCACGGAGCGTTACTGACATTCTGGTGTCACTTTCACTGACGTTTTCGTGTCATTCAACAGCTACGCCCAACCCCGAAGACCAAAGCCTTCCACTCTGAACGCAACCCGACAGTCAACCCGGTTGCCAGCCACCAGCAAGCAGCGGCAGGTACGCCGACAGCAGCGCGAACCCGCACGGGTTGACCGCGGCCAGCACACCCGCGGTCAGGGCCAGCGCGTACGGGGCGCCGAACACAGCCGCGTCCTCCTGGTTCAGTCGGCCAGTGAACTGACACGTTGACGGAGCCCGTCGTCGCTCAATTGTCCCTTGTGGACGACCTGCCCGCGCTAACGAGCAGCTGGCGGCGGGGGCGATTGCCGCACACTTCGAGGTGACCCGGCCGGCGATACCGCAACACCTGACGGTGCTCAAGGAAGCGTCGCTGATCACCGAGCGTCGCGACGGGACACGCCGGTTCTACCGTGTCGACCCGGCTGGTCTGCTCGGCCTCAAACAGTTCTTCGACGCCTTCTGGGGACGCGGCCTCACGCGGTGGGAGGTCGAGATTTGGCGCTGGTCTAGATACCTGTCCTGGAGCAGCGGTACCAGGCGGTGCTGACCAAGAACGGGGTTGTACGTGACCCGGCCAACACCGGGCCTCAGCGCCAAGATCACGTCCTTCATGAACAGCTCCCTCAGCTAATCGTTAGCCATATATCTGCCGATAGCTAAAGTGCCTTCAGAGACTCGGCACGACGATACACCGGTTCGGCGAATAGGCTACCCGCGACCACGAGCCACAATAGCCGCGCGTTTCGCGCGAACCGACGTGGCGATGCTGCTGCAATCCGCTCTTCACTTAAGGTCTCCCGTGCGTCTGTCGGGCGTCCGGGCGCCCTTCACGAGCAGCCAAACGCCCGTGGCGATCTCGAAGACGAGCATCGGCAGCCACATGATGATCGAGGCGCCGTCGGCGGTCGTGCGTCCGGCCGCGGTTTCTACCGGTACGCCGACGACCAGAATGAGCGAGGCCACAACGCCGAGCACGGCGAGCGGGACGGGAACCGAACGGGCCTTGAGCAACAGGTACGCGAAGATGGTGCTGCCCACCGCGAAGAACGTGGCCCCGACGTTGGTGCTCAACGACTCCACGTCGACCACGACGGCGCCTAGTTCCTGTTCGCCGGCGGTTGGTTCGTCGCTGAGCGAAAGCAGGATCAGCACGCTGAGAATTCCGATGGCGTACAGTGCCGCCTCCGCTGTGCGGCAGGCCAGCGCCAGGATCGCCAGGTTCTCGTCCTGCCGTTTTGTCAACGCGTAGAGCATGGCGGCGAGCACCAGCGTCGCGATGCTGGCGACCACGAGAAACACGATGCTCACCCGGAAGCCGACGGCGTTCTCGGCGATGGTACGAAGCGTCCCGGCGATGTCGTCGGAGCCGCCGACACCGCCGGCCTGGAAGATCGAGCTGGCCAGGACGGCGGTGATGACGAACAGGAACATGCCACCGGCAAGGCGGGCGGCATACCGGTCGGATCCCATCGAACTCCTCCATCGAGACTCCTGGCGGCCACCACTCGGACGCGGTCAGCCGCGGGCTGGTCATGTGTCGACCATGCCGTACACCGGTTGGGTCGCCGTTGTGGAACGGTTGAGAGACTGTTGAGCCGGTGGTCTGAGCGCTCGCGGGAGGCGGTTGTGGAAGGCTCCGGGCTGCGGATTCGACTGCTGGGCGGGGTGGCGGCGGTCACCGAACGCGGCGAGCCGATCGACGTCGGCCCGGCGAAGTGCCAGGCGCTGCTGGCTGCGCTCGCGCTGTCGCCCGGCACCGCGGTCCCGGTGTGGCGTCTGGTCGAGCTGATCTGGGGTGAGCATCCGCCCCGGACGGCTGACCGGACTCTGCAGTCGTACATCACCCAGCTGCGCAGGAGCCTCGGCGCCGAGGCCATCGTCCGGACCGGTGCCGCGTACCGTCTCGACCTGGCCACCGACGCGGTCGATGTGATCCGGTTCCAGCACCGGATCGACGCGGGCGACGTCGACGGGGCGCTGGCCGAATGGACCGGCCACCCGCTGACCGGGCTCGTGGTACCGGGACTCGATGCCACGGTGAACGGGTTGGTCGAACGGTGGCTCGGCGCGGTCGAGGCGGATCTGACGACCCGGGTCGAGGCGGATGCCGCGTCGGCCCTAGGCCCACTCACCGAGCTGACCGCTTCGTACCCGTTCCGGGAAGGGCTGTGGGCGCTGCTGATGACAGCGCTGTATCGTGTGGGCCGGCAGGCCGACGCGCTCGCTGCCTACCGTGCCGCTCGCCGGCATCTCGTCGAACATCTGGGCGTCGAACCCGGACCCCGCCTGCGGGAGCTGGAATCGTTGATCCTCAGCCACGACCGGCGGCTGGGCGCCGAGCCGCCGGCGCCACGCGGCGGCAATCTTCCCAGGCGCCCCGGCCGGCTGGTCGGGCGTGACGCCGACCTCGAGCCCATCGACCACGCACTGGCCAGTTACCCGGTGGTGACCTTGGTCGGTGCGGGTGGCATCGGCAAGACCCGGCTCGCCCTGGTGGCCGCCCAGCGGATCAGCTTCGACGACGGCGCCTGGCTCGTCGACCTGACCGAGATCGCAGCGTCACATGACGTGCCTCAGGCCATTGCCACCGTTTTGGGCGTCAAGGAAGGCCCGGGCCAGGTTCTGAGCGAGTCCATTGTGCTGGCCTTGCGGTCGCGTCGGGCCCTGCTGCTGCTGGACAATTGCGAACACGTCATCGAGGGCGCGGCGCGCCTCGTCCAGGCAATCGCGGATGGCTGCCCGGACATGCGGGTGCTGGCCACTTCTCGCGAAGCGCTCGGGCTCAGCCACGGCCACGAGCGGGTCATCACCGTGGCGCCGCTGGAGCCGACCGGATCGGGTGCGGAGCTGTTCAACGAGCGCGCGTCCGCGCTGTCGTCCACATTCGACCCGCTGGGGAGCCGGTCCGCGGTCGAGGAGATCTGTCACCGGCTCGACGGCCTCCCGCTCGCGATCGAGCTGGCCGCCGCCCGTACCACCAGCCTCACCCCGACCGAGCTGTTGGCCCGCCTCGACGACCAGCTCCGGCTGCTGGTCGGCCTCCGGCGAACCGGCCCCGATCGGCACCGCGCGATGCGGGCCACGATAAGGTGGTCGTACGACCTGCTCGGCTCGTCCGAACAGATTCTTTTCCAGCGGCTGTCGGTCTTCGTCGGTCCGTTCGACCGGACCGGCGCCGAAGCGGTCGCCGCGGGTGCAGCGCTCGACGTCGACGACGTCCTGTCCATCCTGGTGGAACGGTCGATGTTGGTCGCCGAACCCGGTCCGTTCGGCCTGCGGTTCCGGCTCCTCGAGGCAGTTCGCCGCCCAACAGCTCACCGCCCACGGCGACGCCGAAACCGTCAGGGCCGCCCACAGCCGGTACTGCCTCGACCGGGTCGCCAACCTGAACGAACTCCTGGCCGGCCCGGCCGAGATCGAGGGCGTCGCCCGCCTCGATGAGCTCTGGCCCAACCTGCGCGCCGCGGTCGACCGGGCCTGCGCCGACGGTGATCACCGGCTCGCCCACGCCTTGGTCGGACCCGTCGTCTCCGAGGGCGCCCTCAGGCACCGGCACGAGATCGGCGACTGGGCCGAGCGCATTCTCGCGATCACCCCGCCGGGCGAGGAGCCGCTGATCGCCTTCGCCCTCGCCGCGGCTGCCCAGCGCTACCACCTCAGCCAGAATGCGGCCGGGTACGAACGGCTCCTCCAGCGCCATGGCGAACCGGATCACCCCGTGGCCCGGCACGCCCGCGCGAACGTCCACGACGACTACGCGGCACAGCTCGAATCGGCTCCGGCGGCCATGACCGAGCTGCGCCACCTTGGCGCAAGCGACCTGGCCGAGCACGTCGAGGTCGACGCCGGCGCGGCGCTACTCTTCCAGGGTCATTACGCCGAAGGCGATGCGCTCCTCGAACGGCTCGCCCAGCGGTACCGGAACCAGGGCCCGCCCACGCTGTTGAACTGGACGCTGTCGCTGCTCGGGTTCTCGGCGGCGTTCCAGGGTAAGCGGGACCGCGCGGATCAGCTGTTCGACGAGGCAGTCAGCGTGTCGATCCCCGATCGCACCCACTCGCCGAACCGATCCGTGCGGGCCAGGGCGCTGTTTCGGCGAGGCGATAGGCCGGCGGCATTTCGAGTCCTGCGCTCGTACATCGACGAGCTCATCGACTTCGACAACTTGCAGGGCACGTACGTCGCTGCGGTCGACTTCGTCAACATGATGGCGGCGGTCGGACGACTCCACGACAGCGCCCAGATCCTGGCATTCCTGGATACAACCAGCCTGCTCGACAGCATCGCCTGGGCCACCCTGGTCGCCGACACCCGCGACGCGCTCGCTGCCACCGGTGAGCCGACCCTCGGTGAGACCCCGATCCGTGACCACCGCCGGAGCCTACATGCGTCGCCTGCTCGATCAGCTCCTGATCGCCGACGGCGCCGGCCAACCATAGGAGAACATCCGGCGTTCCACCGGGATGGGCGACTGGCCTCCGTGTTTGGTCGGGCGAACCGCGGAGCCACACCAGTACTCCGATCAGACGATGAGCCACCCCGGGTTTGATGGAGGCCCCGAAACCAGGCGATGATCCTGGTGGAAGGGAGTCCCATCGATGCCTGCTCCGAGGAAATATCCGCAGGAACTCCTCGACCGGGCAGTGGGCCTCGCGCGGGAAGGCCCGGCGACCGCGTGGTAGTCGGACCGTCCGCTGGCCCAGATCGCGAGAGATCTTGGAGTGCACAAGGAGGCGCTGCGCTCCTGGGTGCGTCAGGACGAGGCCGACCGTGGCGGCGCTGGCGATTCGATTGGAGGTGAGAGAGCTTCACCGCTGACGCCGCAACAGCCGGCGTGCCCGGACCTCGCTGCGGCATCAGTTGATGTAGGCAGGTTGATGGCGGGCGACGCCAGTCGTACAATCGCTACCTCTATCGCCATCGAACGACGGTGGAGCCTTTCGCCTCACGCAAACATCTCCGCGCACCCCCGGTCGCGGTTCGGTGGAGGAGCCCATATTGACGAAGTTGGTCGTGCTGCTCGTCGGACTGCTCGCGTTGCAATCTCCGGCGCTAGCCGCAGCGCCACAAAACGACGAGGTCGCTGGCGCCACCGTGGTCTCGGCGCTGCCGTTCTCGGACACTGTGGACACGTCCGAGGCGACCGCAGCCCCCGGCGACCTGGACTGTAGTGGGTTGGAGGACACCCACACCGTCTGGTATGCCGTCAGTCCGACCGCAGACATGGTGCTCGGCCTCCGCACGCTGCCTCAGTTCCCCGGCGAGGTCTCGACCTCGGTGGCCACCGGCTCGCCCGGAGCGCTCGTCTTCGTCCAATGCAGCTTCGCCAGCACGCAGCCGCTGAGCGTTGTCGCCGGCACGACGTACTACATCCAGCTCGCCTCGGCGGGCGGCGACCCAGGTGGCGTCATCAACGTCAGTATGGTGGCAGTGGACCCGATCAGCGTCTCGCTCAGCCTGCACAAGACCGCAGACATCAACCGCGGGGCAACCACGGTCAGCGGCACGATCCAGTGCAGCCGTGCCCTTCCGCCGGGTTCGGAGGTCGTCGTCCAGGGAACGCTTAGCCAGGGCAACGCGTCGGGCTGGCTCGTGCCGTTCCATTCCTCGGTCGGCTGCCCCACCAGCCCTCTGCAGTGGGAGACGACGGTGCAGGTGCTCGCCGGCACCTTCGTCCGGGGCAAGGCCACGCTGTCCGCGACCGCCTTCGCCTGCGACGAATTCGTCTGCGCCCCCAATGACCAGACGATCGCACGCATCCAGGTGCGCTGAGACTAGTGGTCGCGCCCGTTAGTTCGTCGGGGAAACCCGTACTTGTGATGGCCGGCCCTGCTAGTGGCGTGTCTCAGCGCGCACTGGCGCCGCGATGACCGTGCGTCGGCTCGTTGCCGAATTGTCATGTGGGCAGGCGCCACACTCGCAGGAGACCTCCCGGCTCCGAGCAGGCCAAAACGGCCCGGCGGGCCATGCAGTTCAAGCCGGTACCGGCGACGCTGCCCAACGGATGTGAGCGGCCATGCTCGTCCACAATGGTGAAGCCGGTGCGCCGTGCCCCCAGCTGCAAGAGTAAAGCCCGCCCGCTGTCGGGCCAGTCCACTATGACCGAGTCAGGGTAGGTGGTGACCGTACGGCCGCTCGTCGGGTCGATCAGGAGCACGACCTTGCGTGATCCGGCCTGCAGGCGCTGGTCGGTCGGAGGGAGCGCGAGCAGCCCGCCGCCCCCGAGCTGCCGGATCACCTCGGCCGAGAGCCGCACGCGCGGCTCACCCGAGCGTGGGTCGATGATCGTGTGGCCTCCGTTGACATGTAGGCACATGAGGCCGGCGCAGCCGGACAGAAAGAACCACGAGTTGTACTCGGTTATTGGCACGACCAAGGGCACCGTCAGCGACCACGCCCGGCGCAGCGGGCCCAGCCGGTAGCCGATGATCTCGGCCCGATCCCCCTCTCGTGCCCCCGTCACGAGGGTGTCACCGATAAGGGCGGCAGTTGTGCCCTGAGTCTCGGGTCCAGGGCCGGGCAGCTCCCCTCGCTCGGTCACAGCACCGGTGGCCCCATCCCAGACGACCAAAGATCCGTCGAAGCCGAGGGTCGCAAACTTCCCGCCCGCACCGCCAATACTCGAGTCGTAGAGAAAGCTGCCCTCCATCGGTACCGAGGTTCGCCAGGCCTCGACACCGGTGTTGAGGTCGATTGCCGACACCTCGGCACAAAGTGCTGGCGCGTCGGGACAGCGGAGCGCGAGCGACGGGTGATTCGAGGCGACCAACAGAAGGCGCCCGGCGACAGTCGGCACGAACGGGCGGCCCCGACGTTCGAACAGCACCTGGCCGGTCGCCTCAGACACCACGACGATGCCCGTGTCTGGCTGTTGGTCTGCGGGTGCCCCTATGTTGTTAGTGAGCACAGCCGCAACACCATCGCCCACCTCCGCGGTAGACGTCACTAGGTCCTGCGTCTCCAGCCGCCAGCGCAGCTCGCCCGTCTCGAGCCAGCGCGCGGTCACGATCTTGCCGCCGGGCTCGATGAGGTAGATGGTCTCCGAACCGGCCGAGAAGGCGGTGAGCCCGACCATCGTCGTCCACAGCGGATTGCTCAGACCAGGTGCCGGGCGCACCGAGGCGCTCAGTCCGAACAGACAGAACAAAGCGAGGCCGCCGGCGGCGAGGCCACGAAGCATACGCGGCGGCGTCCCGCGTTTGTCCAGGCCACGGATGCCCGGCCGCGACTCACCCGGCTGCCCGACCTCGCCCAACTCGATAGTCGAGGGGGCCGACGCCGTGATCTTTTGCTCCGCTCCCGCTGTCACCCATCCCACCTGTGGTAAGGAGTCTGCCGGACGCGGCGAGGTTCCTCCCCCCGGACCCTACTGCCGATCAAGGAGCGGGGTCGTTGAGGGATTGGGCGGCCGGGCAAGGCGTTACAGTCCCGGTGGTGTTGCGCGGCTCCGGACGCCGTCTCCGTTCGCGTGCGGGCAGAGTCGGGCATGCGATTGCCGCCTTGCCATTGGGTCGACCCGATAGCACCCTGGCGTTTGTCGGTTTGCTCCAGCGCGGAGGACATGAGATGAAGGAAGTGGCCAAATGGAGCGCCGGAGTCCTCGCGGCGGTGCTCGCCGGGTTGCTCGTTTACTGGCTGACCGTGGGTCTGGGCGGCGGGGGCGAACCGGGTCCGGTGAACACCACGATCGCCGCCGACCCCACCACAATGCCGACCACAGACCCAGCCGGCGGATCGCCGACAGAGCCACAGAGGCCTCTCTCCTTTGTAGAGAAGGTCCGCGGCAACTGGAAGCTCGAGTCGTGGACCGAGGCCGGTGGCCCGATAACGCTCTATATCGAGGCTTCGAACGGGACCCTGACGGTCGCCGAGGACGGGCAGGTCGACTGGCGCATGGACATCGACGAGCGAGGCGAGAACAACCAACCGCAGCCGGCCATCAAATGCGGCGGGCAGACCACCTTGGCCGGCGCAATCGAGGGCGTCCCCGGCGGCCCGCGTAACTCCGAGATCAACTGGACCAGCGATCTGCAGTCCGTCGATCACAGCTCGACGGGGGAGGACTGGATTTGGCGGGCCCTGTGCGGCTGGGCCACGATCGGCACCCGGGCGCCGTACAAGGTGACGCTGGACGGGGTCGCGACCGCGCCCGCAACCATGATGGAGATGGCCAACCAGTACGGGACGTTCCGGTGGAGCCGCGCGTAGGCCGAAACCGCCACGGGTGAACGACCAACAATTAGGAAACCTCTAAGGTCACCCTGGGACTCGATCCCTCAAGAGCGCATATCTACGAGTTTTCGGCCTTGACGCCACTGCGGCGCGACCCTTCTCCAACACGATCGTCGGCCCGAGGGAGCGGGCGTCGCCGGCGGTTCGGTTGACCGGCGCGCCCCTGCTGTTGAGCCCGCGTGCTCGCCGGGAGATCTGCCGAGATGCGGGCGGCCGTGGCGAGCAGTGGCGGCACGAGCGTACGTCGCATGGACTCCAGAGACGCCCGGCTCGCGTGCGCGGAGATGTTCAGTGCAGCCACCACCCGGCCCGCGCGATCCCGGATCGGCGCAGCGACCGCGCGCAGGCCTTCCTCGAGCTCCTGATCGACGAGAGCGAAGCCTTGGGAACGGACCCTCGTCAGCTCCGCCCGCAGCGCCGCCACGGAGCCGACAGTGCGCGGCGTGAGCCGGTCGATCCGCGCAATCGTCAGGTACGCGTCTAGGTCTTCAGCACTGAGTCCGGCCAGAAGCACGCGCCCCATCGACGTAGCGTACGCGGGGAACCGTGTCCCAACGCTGATCGCGACCGTCATGATCCTTGACACCGGAACCCTCGCCACGTACACGACGTCGTCGCCGTCGAGGACCGATACCGACGACGATTCGCTGACCTCCGCCACCAGCGCCTCGAGATGTGGTTCTGCGATCTCGGGCAGCGTCAGGCTGGACAGGTAGGCATAGCCAAGCTCGAGCACCCTCGGCGCCAACGTAAAGAAGCGCCCATCGGTACGCATGTATCCGAGCCGGACCAGCGTGAGCAGGAATCTGCGGGCCGCCGCCCGAGTGACCCCCGTTGCGGCGGCGACCTCGCTCAGGGTCAGCTCGGCGTGGTCGCGGTCGAAGGCGCAGATGACCGCGAGCCCGCGCTCGAGGGACTGGACGAAGTCGGCGTCGCGTTCGGGGTTCATCGGTTCCCCGGGGGCTTGCCGCTGGACGAATGCTCGCCGCCGGACCCTTCCCCGTCGGCGCCGAATGGCGTCGTGGCTGCGGGCACGCCGAGTTCCGCGAGCACCCGCCCGGCGACGTCAAACGCCGCGTTCGCTGCGGGCACACCCGCGTAGACGGCCGTGTGGATCAAGACTTCCCGGATCTCCTCGGCGCTGAGGCCGTTTCCCACGGCGGCGCGCACGTGCAGGGCGAGTTCCGGCTCGCAGCGCAGCGTCGCGAGCAGCGCGAGGGTCAGCATGCTGCGGGTGCGCCGGTCGAGGCCTGTACGTGCCCACGAACCTCCCCACGCGGCGCGGGTGAGGTAGTCCTGCCACGGTCCGCTGAATTCGGTCGCCGCCGCGGCCGCCCGGTCGACGTGCTGATCCCCGAGGACCGCGCGTCTTGCCCGGCTTCCCGCCTCGTACAAGGGATCAGACATCGCCGTCTCCGAGGAACTCGAGAAGCAGTCGGGTAACGAATTCCGGCTGGGACACGTTTGCGAGGTGGGCCGGGCCGCGGGCAAGCACGCCGTCGACGAGCCCCGGCCGGTCAGATGCCGAAGAAGACGGTCTCATGTTCCCCCTGGAGCCAGATGTCGAAGGTATAGCCGTCCTCGGCCGCCGTGGCGACCAGCGTAGCCCGAGCCCGTGGGTCGGCGGCCTCGCCCAGGATGGGATCGACCGCGTTCGCCGCCGCCTCGTCGGGGAAGTAGACACGCGTCACCACGCGGTCAAGCAGCCCTCGAGCGAAGACCGACATGACCAGATGCGGCGCCTGCATTCGTGCGCCGGGTCCCGGAACCGGACCGGGCTTGAGCGTGAGCAGCCCGTACCGCCCCGATTCGTCGGCCGGGCTGCGGGCGAAGCCGCGGAACCCGCGCCGGTCTGCGTCCCCTTGATCGCGCGGGTCGTCGGGGTGGTCGAACCGCCCGGACGGGTCTGCCTGCCAGGTCTCGATGAGCGCGTCGGGCACCGGCTCGCCCGCGCCGTCGAGCACCCGGCCCCGCACCCATATCGCGCCCGGCGTGCCGACCGGCACAGCGTACGGGCCGTCCGGCCAGGGCAAGCCGATGGCGAAGAACGGCCCGACGGTCTGCGAGGGCGTCAACCCCAGCCGGCTCACTCGTCCTCCTCGCCGTCCTCGAAGGGCGAGGCATCCCGCCCCCGGAGCACAATGTCGAACCGGAAGCCCAGAGCCCACTCGGGCTCGGTCGCGTCGAGGTCGAAGGCGGCCACCATCCGGCGCCTCGCCGCAGGATCGCGCACCGAGTTGAAGATGGGGTCCTGGTCGAACAGCGGGTCGCCCGGAAAGTACATCTGAGTGACGAGCCGCTGTGCGAAGGCGCGCCCGAACACGGAGAAGTGGACGTGGGCCGGTCGCCACGCGTTGTGGTGGTTCTTCCACGGATACGCGCCCGGCTTGATCGTGACAAAACGGTACCGGCCATCGGCGTCGGTCAGGCAGCGGCCCGCGCCGGAGAAGTTCGGGTCGAGCGGCGCGGGGTGTCGGTCGAGATCGTGCATGTAGCGGCCCGCGGCGTTGGCCTGCCACACCTCGACGAGCGTGCTGGGGACGGGCCGACCGTCGCCGTCGAGGACTCGGCCGTGCACGACGATGCGCTCGCCCAGCGGCTCGCCCGCGTGCTGGCGGGTCAGGTCCCCGTCCAACGCGCCGAGGTCCCGCTCGCCCAGCGCGGGTCCGGTGATCTCGCTAAGGGTCTGCGGGATGGTGAGCGGAGGTCGCGACGGCGCGCGCAGCAGTGTGGAGCGATAGTCCGGGCTCGCGAGCGGCGGATGCGTGCCGTCGGTGTCGCGGCGGTATCCGTGGACGTCGGTCATGAGCTCATTCTCTTCTCCGGATCTCCGGCCAGGGCACGCACGATGGCCAGCTCCTCCGCGCTCGGTGGATCGGTGGTGCGGAGGCCGGCCGCAACCGTGAGATTCCAGCTGGTCGCGGCGTGTACCGTCTCGACCTCGACGCCGGGATGCACCGCCGTCAGGGTGAGCTCGCACGTGACCGGATCGGGCTCGAGGATGCCGAGATCGGTGATGACGAGGACCGGACCGCGACCACGAAGGCCCAGCCGCTCGCGGTGGCCGGGGCCGTCCCCGAAGCCGACCGAGGTGACGAAGTCGACCCGCTCGACGAATGTCCGGATGCCGTGGCGCACGACGACGAAGACCTCCCCGCACGATGCCGCGATCTCGGGCGCGCCGCCGGCGCCGGGCAGTCGGACCTTGGGCCGCCGGTAGTCGGGCCCGACGACCGTCGTGTTGATGTTGCCGAATCGGTCGATCTGCGCGGCGCTCAGGAATCCGACGTCGATCCGGCCGGGCTGGAGCCAGTAGTTGAAGATCTCGGGCACGCTGACAACCGCGTCCGCCGTTTCCGCCAGCTCACCGTCGCCAATGGACAGCGGTGGCGTGCGCGGCTTGGCGCCGATCGTGCCGGACTCGTAGACGAGCACCAGCTCAGGATTGTGCAGGCGGCGGGCGAGGTTGGCTGCCATGCTCGGCAGACCGATGCCCACGAAGCAGGCGGTCCGCCCGACGAGCGCCCGCGCGGCGGCGACGGTCATCATCTCGTCGGCCGACCAGCCGCCGCCCCTCACGGCGGGCTCACCACGTGGTCGAGCACGTGAGCCCGCAGCCAGTCGTCGAAGGCGTCGCGATCGCGGCTGATCGCGTCCCATTCGCGGTAGTAGCGGTTGTCGCGTTCGTAGTAGCCCTGCGCGTACGACGGGTGCGCGCCCCGAGCCACGACCGCGACTGCGGATACGACCCACGACGGGAGCAGGATCGAGCCGGGGCGCGGATCCAGGGTGTCCACGACCTCCTCGACCGTGACGAGCGAGCGCCGCGCGGCGAGCACGGCCTCCTTCTGGACGCCGGTGATGCCCCAGAGCTGAACGTTGCCGCGCCGGTCGGCTCGTTGGGCGTGGATGACGGTCACGTTTGGGTTGAGCGCCGGCACGGCGGTGAGCACCTCGCCCGTGAAGGGGCAGGTAATCGTCGCGACGTTCGCCGTGTGCTTGGGCAGATCCGTCCCGACGTAGCCACGCAGGACGGCGAACGGCAGGCCGGCCGCGCCCGCGGCGTACCGGTTGGCCATGCCGGCGTGCGAATGCTCCTCGATGCGCAGCGGTGCCGGCCATTCATGTTCCACCGCGTCGCGAAGCCGGTGCAGCGAACCGACGCCGGGATTGCCGCCCCAGGAGAACACGAGCCGGCTCGCGCAGCCAGCGCCGATCATCTGGTCATAGACGATGTCGGGTGTCATCCGCACCAGCGTGAGATCGCGCCGGCCCTGCCGGATGATCTCGTGGCCTGCCGCGACGGGGATGAGGTGTGTGAAGCCCTCCAGCGCCACCGTGTCCCCGTCGTGGACAAGAGCGGCAACCGCATTCGCGAGCGAGGTGAGTTCCGCCAAGATTTCTCCATAGTGTGCGCGATGCGAACAACCAGTCCTACGCCGAGGCTAGGTAAGCCGGCCTCGTGAGTCAACGGGTGCATCTGCCTACGGCTCATGGATTCAAGGCGTCACGATACCTCTATCTCACCCATTGACGGCCCCTCCGGCAGCCAATATGTTCGAGCAGAGAACGAGCGTGCGACTCCCGAACAGTTCCCTCCGTTCCGATCACGTTTATGGAGTCCCCATGAGACGCAGCATCAGCAGCTGGTTCGGACGCCGAGCGCTGGCAGTCGTCGCCACCGCGGCGCTCCTCGCCACCACCGCGTGCGGTTCCGACGAACCCGCCCCGTCAACGCCCGGACAACCCGACCAGGTCACCGTCGGGGTCATCCCGATCATCGACGTCGCGCCGATCTACCTCGGCAAGGAGAAGGGCTTCTTCTCCAACCGAAACATCAACCTCAACCTCGCGCTCGCTCAAGGCGGCGCGGCGATCGTGCCCGCCGTGGTCTCCGGCCAGTACCAGTTCGGCTTCAGCAACGTCATCTCGCTGCTGCTCTCCCAGCAGAACCTCGGCCCCGTCCTCAAGGTCGTCAGCAACGGTAACAACTCGACCGGCGACCCGTCGGCTGACTTCGGCGGCGTGGTGGTCAAGGCCGATAGCTCGATCCAGAGCGCGAAGGATCTTGCCGGCAAGAAGGTCGCGACGAACACGCTGAAGAACATCGTCGACACCTCGGTCAAGGAACTCGTCCGTAAGGATGGGGGAGACCCGAAGGCGGTGAGCTTTGTCGAGCTGCCGTTCCCGAACATGGCGGCCGCGCTGACCGCTAATCAGGTCGACGCCATATTCGTCGTCGAGCCGTTCTACTCCGCCGCGAAGGCGCAAGGCTTCCGCTCGATCGCGACGTGGGCGAACGTCGCGCCGAACATGTGCGTCGCGCTGTACTTCACCTCGACCAAGCTCGCCACGGAGAAGCCGGATCTCGTCCGGAGGTTCACCGAGGCGATGAAGGAGTCTCTGGCCTTCGCCGACGCCAACCCGAACGAGGCGAGGCGGATCATCGGCACGTACACCCAGATCACCGAACAGGTGCGCACCGGCCTGACGCTGCCCAAGTGGCCGGCCGAGATCAACCGCGAGTCGATCACTACTCTCGGCGGCCTCGCGGTAACGGACGGACTGCTGACCGCGCAGCCCGACCTGAGTACGCTCCTGCCGTGACGCAGGCTCGTGCGCCGGGTGCGCCCGCCGCTCCACAGTGGGCGGGTGCACTCGGCGAGCGGGCGGGCCGGGCGCTGCTGGGGCTCCTCGGGCTCGTCGTGCTCGCCCTCGCGGTGGAGGTGATCCCGCGACTCGGCATCGTCTCGGCCAACTACCTTCCGCCGACCAGCGAGATCGGCAGCGCGCTGGCGAGCGAGCTCGGTCGGGCGGATTTCTGGGCCGCGTTTGGCAGCACCCTGCGCACCTGGATGACCGGCCTGGCGATCGCCCTTGCCGCAGGGATCGTGCTCGGCGTCCTCATCGGGGCGGTGCCATTCCTGCGCGCGGCGACCGCGTCCACGATCGAGTTTCTCCGGCCCATTCCGTCCGTCGCGCTCATCCCGCTGGCGGTCATCCTGTTTCAGAGCCAGCGCGGCGCGACGCTGCTTCTCGTCGTGTACGCCTCGTTCTGGCAGGTGCTCGTCCAGGTGCTGCACGGCGTTATCGACGTCGATCCGGTCGCCCGTGAGACCGCACTGTCGTATCGGCTCGGTCGCTGGGCCCGCATTCGCTACCTCGTGTGGCCGACCACGCTGCCATACGCCGTGACGGGCATCCGTCTCGCTGTCTCGGTGGCGCTCATCCTTACGGTGACGGGCGAGCTCGTGATCGGCACGCCCGGTCTCGGTCAGCGACTCCTCGTGGCGCAGACAAGCAACGCGGTGCCGACGATGTACGCGCTCGTGCTCGTAACCGGGCTCATGGGCGTCATCGCGAACCTCCTTACGCGATCGGCAGAGCGCTGGGTTCTCGCCTGGCACCCCTCGGTCCGCCGGGACGTGCCGGTATGACGCACGCCTTGCGCCGGGCGGCGCTGCTCTTGGGTCTCCCGGCGATATTGGTCGCGACGTGGTGGTTCGCGAGCGCGGGCAGCGTCGACCCGTTCTTCCCGCCGCTATCCCGCATCCTCACAGCGTTTCGTGACACGTGGTTCGGCGCGGCGCTGACGTCCGATGTCGTGCCAAGCCTTACCCGCCTCGCCATCGGCTACACGGCCGCCGTGGTGCTTGGAGTGAGTCTGGGCATCCTGATCGGATCCAACCGGTGGCTGCGCTCGTTCGCGGAGCCGGTGCTGGAGTTCCTGCGGGCAATCCCGCCACCGGTCCTGGTCCCGGTCATCATCCTGGTGGCCGGGATCGGTGACCTGATGAAGGTCATCGTCATCGTCTCCGGCGCCCTCTGGCCGATCCTGCTCAACACGGTCGAAGGAGTTCGCGGCGCCGACGACGTTCTCGCGGACACCTGCCGCAGCTACCGCATCCGCGGCCCGCTGCGGTTACGCCACTTCGTGCTCCGGGCGGCGAGCCCACAGATCATGACTGGCGCCAGGCAGGCGCTCGCCATCGGAATCATCCTCATGGTCATCAGCGAGTTCTTCGCGTCCAGCGACGGGCTCGGTTACCTGATAGTGGACTTCCAGCGCACCTTCCTCATCCCGGCGATGTGGAGCGGCGTCTTGCTGCTCGGAATCATCGGGGTCATCCTGGCCCTGCTGTTCCGGCTCGTTGAGAGCCGGGTACTCAACTGGTACCACGGAGTTCGCGCCGCGGAGCGGGGCGCGCAGTAGGGAGTCAAGTTGCTGGAGATTCGGGGTCTTCGCAAGGTCTACGGGGGACACGGCCGCCAGGTGGAGGCAATCGCGAACATCACCTTCGACGTGGCGCCGGGCCAGCTCGTCTGCGTGGTCGGCCCCTCCGGCTGCGGCAAGACGACCCTGCTGCGGTGCCTCGGTGGCCTCCTCGCGCCGACCGCCGGGGAGGTCAGGGTTGCGGGTCGGCGGGTGACGGGACCGCCGGACGGCGTCGCCATGGTGTTTCAGGAATACGGGCGGAGCCTGTTTCCTTGGTTACGCGTGCACGAGAACGTGGAGCTGCCGCTGAAGGCGAAGGGCCTGCCGCCGGGCCAGCGCCGGCCGCTGGTGGCCGAGGCACTCGAGGCGGTCGGTCTGGCCGACACGAGGGGCGCATTCCCGTGGCAGCTTTCCGGGGGTATGCAGCAGCGGGTGGCCATCGCCCGGGCGGTGGCGTTCCAGCCGCGCGTCATGCTCATGGACGAGCCCTTCGCCGCCGTCGACGCGCAGACGCGGGCCGATCTCGAGGACCTGATCCGGGCTGTGTGGCAACGCTTCGGCGTGACCCTGCTGTTCGTCACCCACGACATCGACGAGGCCGTGTACCTGGGGGAACGGGTCATCGTCCTATCCGCGTCGCCGACCGTCGTGGCCGAGGATCTCTCCATTGATCTCGAGGCCGAACGGGACCAACTGACCACGCGGGCCGACCCACGCTTCCTGGAGTTCCGCGGCCGCATCTATGCCCACATCCAGAAGGTCAAGCGGCCGACCGTGACTACCCCATGAGGGGAGCGACCATGGGCACCGCCGTACGAGGTGAGATCCCCCCGTACCCGTTGTAGAGGAAGGGAGAGTCTTGCGAACGCAGGTCGGGATCATCGGTGCGGGCCCGGCTGGACTCGTGCTCGCCCACCTGTTGCATCGACGGGGCATTGACTCGGTCGTCCTCGAGCAACAGACCCGCGAGCACGTGGAGCGCCGCGTCCGCGCGGGCGTACTGGAACACGGCACCGTGGACCTATTGACGGAGGTCGGGCTCGCCGATCGCCTGCTACGCGAGCGCATGATCCACCACGGACTCGAGCTGCTCTTCGACGGCGAGGGGCACCGAATTCCGCTGAGCGACCTGTCGGGTCGGGACATCACGATCTACGGCCAGCACGAGTTGGTGAAGGACCTGATCGCCGCGCGGATCGGAACCGGTCGGCCGCTGCTGTTCGAGATCGAAGATGTCGTGCTGGGCGGGCTCGACCTCACCGCGCCGACGATTTCGTTCACCCAGGCCGGTGTACGGCAGGAACTGCGCTGCGACGTCATCGCCGGGTGTGACGGCTTCCATGGCGTCAGCCGTGGCTACGTCCCCGCCGGGGCGGCCACGTACTACGAGCGCGGGTACCCCTTCGCGTGGCTTGGCGTCCTGGCTCAGGCGCCGCCCTCATCCGAGGAGCTGATCTACGCCTACCACGATCGCGGCTTCGCCCTGCACAGCATGCGGTCCCCGGAAATTACCCGCCTCTACCTACAGGTGCGCCCAGACGAATCCCTCGACGAATGGCCCGACGAACGGATATGGAGCGAGCTACGTACCCGACTCGCACGCCGCGACGGAGTGTGGACGCTGGCCGACGGCCCGATCCTCGAGAAGGGAATCACCGCGATGCGCAGCTTCGTCATGGATCCCATGCGCCACGGTCGCCTCTTCCTGGCCGGCGACGCCGCCCACATCGTGCCGCCGACCGGCGCCAAGGGTCTCAATCTCGCGGTCGCGGATGTCCTCGTTCTCGCCGAGGCTCTCGACGCCTGGTTCGCGAGCGGGCGCGCCGCCCTCCTCGACGCCTACTCCCAGGCGTGTCTGAAACGTGTTTGGCGGGTCCAGCATTGTTCGTGGTGGATGACCTCGATGCTGCACCGAGCTCCCGACGCCGACCCGTTCGCCCACCAGCTGCAGCTATCCCAGCTGCGGTACGTCACGAGCTCGCGCGCTGCGGCGATGTCGCTAGCGGAGAACTACGTCGGCCTGCCGCTGCCCGGACGAGAGCAACAACCCATTGCCACCCACGAGGACAGGGAGCGACGATGACGCCTCCAACGACCCCGATCTCCCCGACGTCCCGGACGACCCCTCCGTTTCGGGCCGACCACGTCGGCAGCCTGTTGCGACCGGCGAGGCTGCTCAGGGCGCGCGATGATCGCGCGAGTGAGCGGATCACAGCCGAGGAGCTACGGGCGGTAGAGGACGACGCCATCCGAACGGTCGTGGCGATGCAGCGGGACGTGGGTCTGCTCTCCGCCACGGACGGAGAGTTTCGGCGTACGTCGTGGCACATGGACTTCATCTACCAGCTCGGCGGGATCAGCGCGTCGGACGGACGTATCCAGGTCAAGTTCCACAACCCGGGCGGCGATATCGAGTTCTCCGCCGCCGCACTTAAGGTCGGTGAGCGGATCAGCCTGCCGAAGACCATCTTTGGAGAGGACTTCTCCTACCTACGCTCCGTCGTCGGCCCGGGCGTCACGCCAAAGCTCACCATCCCCTCGCCGAGCATGGTCCACTACCGGGGCGGGAGGGCGGCGCTGGACCCGATGGTGTACCCCGACGAGGACCAGTTCTGGGCCGATCTCTCGGCGGCCTATGCCCGCCAGGTGCGCGCGGTGGCCGATCTCGGCTGCACCTATCTACAGCTTGACGACACGAGTCTCGCTTACCTCAACGACCCCGCCCAGCGCGCCGAGCTCGCCGCGCGCGGCGACGACGCGGAGCATCAGCACCTCCGCTACATCCGCCAGATCAACGCGGCACTCGCGGACCGGCCGGCCGGACTGACGGTGACGACGCACATGTGCCGCGGCAACTTCCGGTCGTCGTGGGCGGCGGAGGGATCGTACGACTTCGTCGCCGAGTCACTCTTCTCAGAGCTCGCCGTCGACGGGTTCTTCCTCGAGTACGACGACGAGCGCTCGGGCGGATTCGCGCCGCTGCGCTACGTCCCGCCGGGCAAGCTGGTCGTGCTCGGCCTCGTCACCACCAAGCGGGGTGAACTGGAGTCGAAGGACGATCTGAAGCGACGCATCGAGGAGGCGTCGCGGTATGTGCCGCTCGAGCAGCTGTGCCTGTCGCCACAGTGTGGTTTTTCATCCACTGTGGAGGGCAACACGCTGAGTCCGGATGAGCAGATCGCGAAGCTTCGGCTCGTCGTGGAGACGGCGGCCGAGGTCTGGGGTTGACAGGCGCCACCCGAGGCGCCAGCCCGACGCCCACGACACTGTGGCTGGCGGCGATCCTGCTCGTGGCGGCGAACCTTCGGCCGGTCGTCACCTCGTTGCCTCCGGTCATCGAGCAGCTCGTGGCAACATTCGGCCTGTCCGGGCTTGCGGCCGGGTTACTGACGACGCTGCCGGTCGTCTGCATGGGAATGTTCGCCCCTGTCGCCTCGATCGCCGCGCGCCGGATCGGCGAGGCGGCGATCCTATCGGTGGCCGTGGCCCTTATCGCGGCCGGCGCGGCCGCCCGTTCAGTCGGCGGCCTCATCGGGCTCTACGCCGCGACGGCGGTGGCCGGGGTAGGGATAGCGGTGGCGGGGACCCTGCTTCCGACGCTGGTGCGTTCGGCGATGCCCGACCGGGTTGCCCCGGTGACCGGGCTGTACACCGCCGCGCTCATCGGAGGAGCCTTTGTGGCCGCCGCCAGCACAGAACCGGTGCGCGCGACGCTCGGGCTCTCCGCCCAGGCCGTGCTGGCGGTCTGGGCGGCGCCGGCGGTGATCGCCCTGGTGCTCTGGCTCGCCCGGGGCGCCGACCGCGCCGGGCGCCGTCCGGCCGACGATCCCGTACCCGCCGGCGCTGTGGTCGGGCTGCCCTGGCGAAGCCGGGCCGCGTGGCTGGGCACGCTGTTCATGGGAACACAGTCGCTGCTGTTCTACGCCACGCTTGCGTGGCTGCCGGCCGCCTACGGTGACCTCGGCATGAGCCCCCGAGACGCGGGGCTGCTGCTCGGCCTGTTCAGCGCGGCACAGATCATCACCGCGTTCGCCATGCCCGCGCTGGCCCACCGCACCGGCGGCGTGCGGCCGTGGATCGCGGTGTCCGTTGGCGTCACCACGTCCGGGCTGTTCCTTGTCGCGGTCAGCCCGATGGCGGAGCCGTGGGCGTGGGCCGCGCTGCTCGGCCTGGGCATGGGCGGCAATCTCGCGCTCGCCCTAACCGTGCTGACGCAGATCGCGCCAACTCCCTGGGCCGCCTCGGCGTACACGGGAATGGCGTTTCTCGTCGGCTATTTGCTGGCCGCCGTCGGCCCCGTCGCGGCCGGCGCACTGCGTGACGCGACGGGTGGCTTCACGGCAGTCTTCGGTGTGTTGACCGGCCTCGGCGTGGTGACGCTCATCCTCGGCGTCGCGGCGGGGCCGCCAAAGCAGGCTCGCTCCGATCCCAACAATGGGAGCTAGGCGGGGCGTCGACCATCAGAAACTGGCCGCGACCTGGGCCGAGGGATGGCTCCCCTTCCGCCGGTAACAGCGCAACGCTTCGGCGGCAGCGTCCCGGGCCCCCTCTTCGGCACCGACCGCCGGAGCACCCGAGCCAGCTGGAGCAGAACGTCGCCGCGCAAGTTGGGCATCGCGTTGGGTACGACGTCGACCGCGGCGCGGGCGAGTTCGGCGGCCCGCCGGTGCCTGCCCACGGCGGACTCGGCGCGCGCCGAGGCGGTCCGGGACAGTGCGACGGCGAGGACCCCCTCCGCCGGCGCGCGCGCGGCGCTGAGTGCTGCCAGCTCCACGGCCTCGCCCGTATCGCCGTTGGCCCGGTTGACGTTGGCCCGGTTGACGTCGGCCCGTTCGACGTCGGCCCGTTCGACGTCGGCCCGGTCGAAGAGCAGGAGCGACAGTCGGGCGGCGGCCTGGCTGATGTGGTCCAGCTCGGCGGTCTGCTGTCCGAGGGCGAGGGCGTCCCGCAGCGCGGCCTCCGCCGCGGCCTGGTCGCCCGCCAACTGCTCGACGGTGGCGGTGCTCTCGGCGACGTACATCAGCATGCGCCGAGTCCGCATCCGCTCCACGAACTCGATCCGGGCCGTCGCGTTCAGCTCCCGTGCCCGGTCGACGTCGCCGGCCATGGCGTGCAACCGGGCCAGCTCGGTGAGCACGCCCGGGTGTCTCGCACCGTCCACGATCGCCCACCCCTCACACAGGGCGATCGCGTCGGGTACCGCGACCGGTCCCTGCACGGCGGTCATCGCGAGCAGCCACCGGCTGGCCATCCGCTCACGCATGTCGGCGGCCGCGTCGGCGTACCCGAGGCTCGCGCGGAAGTCCCGCTCCGCGGCGCCAATCGCTCCGCGCCGCAGCTCCACACAGGCCTGCAGGAATCTGGCGCGTCCGACCCCGGCGTCGTTGCCCAAGGCGACGAGCTCGGCGCGCGCTTCATCGGCGACCCGGCGCACCTCAGCGAGCGGGACCGGATCCGGGCCGATGATGAACTGGATCCGGGCCCGCTCCAGCCCGGCCGCCAGCTCTGTCGCCCGGTCCCCGGCCGCCAAGGCGGCCTCCCGGCGCTCGTCGAGGAGCCGTTGCGCCTCGACGAAGCGGCCGAGCACGAGGCACACCTCCGCCAGTTGCTGGGTCACCGGCGACCACAGCGCGTCACCCGGAGGCAGGAGCGCGCGGGCCCGGGAGAGCAGATTCTCCGCGGCGGCTTGGTCGATGCGAGCCATGGCCCGGCCGGCCGCGCGTGCGAGGCGACCGCCGGCCCTTCCGGCCAGTTCGGACGGGACCCGCCGGCCGGCGGCGCGACCGTGCGTCACCGCTTGCTCAAGGTGGTAGCCGACGAGCTCGTCCAGCTCTGGCGGTGGGTCGGTCTGGGCGGCGAGATGGTCGGCGTACTGCTCGTGCAGCTGGGCCCGGTCGTCGCGGGCCAGGCTCTGGTACGCCGCACGCTGGACCAGCACATGCGCGAAGCGCAGCTCCGATCCGTCCCGGTACAGCAGCCGCTTGCGCTGCAGGGTGGTCACGTGGCGCGCGAGAAATGGTTCGGCGTCGGCGGGCAACAGCGCGGCGAGCTCCTCCTCAGAGCACGAGGCGCCGGCCACGGACGCGCGGCGCAGCACGTCCCGCTCGCCCGGCCCGAGCCGGTCCAGGCGCAGGGCGAGCAGGCCACGCAGCGTCTCCGGCACGTTGTCGAGCCCGACCTCCTCGCGAGCGGCCAACAACTGCTCGGCGAATAGCGGGTTGCCCCCGGCGGCCGAGGAGATCCGGGCGACCGTTTCCCGGGACACGCCCTCCGGGTTGCGGTCGGCGAGGATCTCCTCGATTGCGTCCGACGGCAGCGGTACCAGGCTCACCGACCCGGCCCCGGCAACGAACGACGGGTGCCGCTCGGCCAGCTCGGGACGAGCCAGGCCGAGGAGCAGCAGCGGGGCGCGGAGGCTGCTGCCGAGGGAGTCGACTACCTCGAGGAGCGTCGGTTGGCCCCAGTGGAGGTCGTCGAGCACGACCACGAGCGGTCGCTTCGCGGCCACGGACGCGAGCAGGCGGCCGACCGCTTCGACCGCGGCGCCGGGCCGGTCCGACGGGCCGCCGAGGCCGAGGAGTGCCGAGACGGCGGCGGCGTCGGCGGCGTCGACGAGGTCCGCCAGTGTCCCGCCTGTCCCCGCGACGCGGCGTACCGCCTGGTCGACTGCCTCGCGCAGCGGCAGGAACGTGATGCCCTCGCCGTATGGCGGGCAGCGTCCGGTCACGACGTGCGCCTCGTCGCCCAGCGACGTGGCGAGCTCGAGCGCCAGCCGGGTCTTGCCGATGCCCGCGTCGCCGAGCACGGTGAGCCGACGTGCCGACCCCGTGCGCGCCGTCATACGGAACGCCGCGCGGACCCGGGTCAGCTTCTCCTGCCGCCCGCGGATCGGGGCCTCGTGGAAGCGCGGGATCGGTGGCGCGTCCACGACTTCGAGCACCCGCCAGACCCGGGGGAGCGTGCCGTCGACGGCGCGCACGACGGTGGTGCCGCGCACGAGCCGCAGTGCAGACGCGCCGACCACGACCTCATCGGCCCCGGCCGAGCGCTGCGCGTGCAGGCTTTCCGTCACCAGTGGGCCGGACGCGACGTCCGGGCCGCCGACCACGACGTCGCCGCTGTCGATCCCGACGCGGCAGGAGTACGTCGTCCCGTCGTCGCGGAGCGCCCGCACGGTGCGGACGAGCTCGAGGCCCGCCCGTGCGGCCCGGCCAGCGTCATCCTCGTGGGCGAGCGGCAGGCCGAACAGGCCGACCAGGGTGTCGCCCAGCGCGACCTCGACGCGCGCACCGTGCCGGCTGAGCACGTCGGTGGCCGCGGCCCGGGCGCGCTCGCCCAGCCGGGCCAGGCCCTCCGGGTCGACGCCGGCGGGCGCCGTGATCGTGATCTCGACGGAGAGCGCGGTGACTGCGCGCCGCTCGCGGGGGAGCCACGGCCGCGGCGACACCGGGCCTGGCGGCTCCGAGGGCGCGCGCGGTAAGGCGAGGGACGGGTCCTGCGCGAGCACGGCGCGGTGCAGGTCCCGCAGAGGCGGGCCCGGTTCGACCCCGAGCTCGGTGGCCAGCACCTCGCGTGCGTCGCGGTACGCCGCGAGCGCCTCCGCCTGGCGCCCGCTGCGGTAGAGGGCCAGCATCAGCTGGCTGGTCAGCCGCTCGCGGAACGGGTGCGCGGCCACCAGCGCGCGGAGCTCCGCGACGAGCGCGTCGTGCCGGCCGTGTTCCAGGCCGGCCTCCGCCCGCAGCTCCACAGCGACCAGCCGCTGCTCCTCGAGCGCGGTGATCGCCCGTTGCGCGAACGGCTCGTAGGTGAAGTCGGCCAGCGCCGGCCCCCGCCACAGGTCGAGCGCCTCGGTGAGCAGCTCCTCGCGCCGCTCCGGTGCCACCCGGGCCTCGGCGACGAGCCGCTGGAAGCGATGCGCGTCGACGTCGTCAAGGTTGACCGTGAGCCGGTAGGTGTGGCCCTCCGATCCCAGCACGGCCGGCGGCGAACCCCGCCTCCACCCGGGCTCGAGGACGCGACGGAGCTTCGAGACCAGGCCGTGGACGACCGTGCCGCTGGTCGGCGGTGGGTGCTCGCCCCACAGCTCGTCGATGATCCGGTCGACCGAGACCGCCTCGCCGGCGTGGAGCGCGAGCAGCGCGAGTAGGGCGCGGCCCCGGCCCTGGGGGAGGGCGACCTGGTTGTCGCCGGCCCAGACCTCCGTCGGCCCGAGAATCCGGAACTCCATCCGCATCCCTACCTCGCCGACGGGCGCGGCGGCGAGGTGCGCCGCTGCCGTTAGTCGGTCGTTACTGGGCCTGGGCAGCCTAGTGCCGAGAGACCGTTTCCCCACTGTAGACACAGGAGGCAGAGATGTCCGGTCCGTTCATCTACGTCGGCAGCTACGCGATCAAGGACGGCAAGGAGCAGGAGGCCCGGAAGGCGTACCGGGAGGTCGCCGACCTCGTCGAGACCAACGAGCCGCGCGTCATCGCGTTCAACTACTGGTTCGACGCCCTCGGCCGTACGGTCACGTGTGTCCAGGTCCACCCGGACCCCGCTTCGATGGACTTCCACCTCGGCGTGGTCGCGCAGCACCTGGACAGCGCCTGGGACTGGATCGAGTCGACCGTGGGCGAGCAGGTGTACGGCGAGCCGTCGGCCACGCTCACCAACGCGATGGCGCATTTCGCCGCGCCCGGCACCACGGTGTCGCTGTTCCCCGAGCACGGCGGCGGCTTCACCCGCGCCAGCGTCCGCTAGGAGGTATGCAGTGAAGATCAACAGGAGCATCTCGATCGCCAGCCCACCTGAGGAGGTCTTCGCCTTCGTCAGCGACGTGCGCAACGACCCCCAGTGGCACACCGACATCCTGGCCGCCCGCCTCGCCGAGGGAGAGACCGTCGGTCCGGGCGCAGTGTTCCAGATCGAGCGGCGGCAGCCGTTCCGGGGCGCCTCCGAGGGCACGATCACCGTGACCGGTTACGACGCGCCGAGGCGTGTGGTCTTCGACGGGCGGCTCGGTGACTTCACCGTGGTCATCACCCACACCGTCGAGCCGGACGGTGCGGGATCGCGGTTCACGAAACACGTGGAGGCGTCGCCCCCCGGCATCATGCGTGTGCTCGGTCCGCTGATGGTGCCCATGATGAACCGGGAGACGGCGCGGCACCTGGCCAACCTCAAGGGCGTGTTCGAGTCGCGTGCCCGGGCCTGACCACGGAAGCGTGGACTCCGTACGGACAGGGCCTGCGGGCGAGCGCGCTGGAAACCGTTGTGGTCTAACAGTTCGTGCCGCTGCCTTGCCGTGGGGTCGAGCACGGATCAGGTCGTACGGGCAAGGCCGGCCATCTTGACCGCGGTGTATACGGCGGCGGCGAGCGCCACGTCGGAGAGCAGCATGAGTCCGATCGCGTAGGAACCTTCCATTCCGTACACCCATCCCATGATGAGCGGCGGCACGAACCCGCCGAGGCCGCCGGCGGCGCCGACGAGTCCGGTGATGGCGCCCACCTTGTCCGACGGCGCGACCTTTCCGACGAGAGCGAAAACCGCGCCGCTGGCGCCGCCGAGGAGCGTAGCCATGCCGAGGAACGCGATGGTGCCGAGCGGGATAAGCGGGGGCTGGAAGGCCTGGATCACGGCCAGGACCGCGACGCCGCCGAAGCAGGCGACGAGCACCGGCACTGGATGGTACCGGTCGGATAGCCAGCCGCCGATGGGGCGGGCCGCGACGGCGAGCACGACGAAGCCCGCCGTGCGAAGAGCGGCGTTGCTGATGCTGAGGCCGTACGCGATGCGAAGGTAGGCGGGCAGGTACACGCTGAACGCGACGAAGCCGCCGAATCCGACCGCGTAGAGGAAGGCGAGCTGCCACGTGACGGTCATCCGGCCCGCGGCCGCGGTGCGTTCCCACGGCGATCCGCCCAGAGCCCGGCCGGGCGCGTCGCGGACCAGCAGGTACGCGATGAGGGCGTAACCGACAAGAACGGCGGCGACGAGGAAGAACGGGGCCCGCTCGCCGTATGCATCGGCGAGCCGAACCGTCGTGAAGTTGGCGATCGCGGTGCCGCCCATGCCGATGCCGAACACGCCGAGCGCGAAGCCTCGCCGAGCCGGCGGGTACCAGCCCGAGACGAGTGGCACACCGACCGCAAAGGCGGTCCCGCCTACGCCGAGGAAGAATCCGGCCACAATTATCGCCGGGTACGAGGACTGGACGAACGCGAGGATCAGAACCGGGACCACTGTGGCCAGGGTTACCGCGGGGAACATGCGCCGGGCGCCGAGCTTGTCGGTGAGCGCGCCAATCGGGATCCGACCGAGCGAGCCGACGACGATCGGAACGGCGACGAGGAAGGACTGGGCCGCGAAGCTGAGGTCCAGACGCTCCTTGAGGCCGGGGCCGAGCGGTCCTAGCAACGCCCACGCCCAGAAGTTGACCATGAAGCCGATCGTGGCCAGGGCGAGGTTGAGGGCCGCGCCCCGGGACATGGCAGGAGCCGGTGGAGCCGCCACCTTGGCGGGCTTCGCGGCAGTCTTGCCGGTGCTCATCGAACTCACCTGTCCCAGCCACGGCGGGCCTGGCGCAGACCGCGCTGCGATCCCGTATCTCGGCCGCGGTAGACGACGTACGGTCTGGTGACGTAGCCCACCGGTGCGCTGAACGCGTGGACCAGTCTCGTGAAGGGCCAGAAGGCGAACAGCACAAAAGCCGCCAGGATGTGAATCTGGAAGCTGACTGGCACACCGGCCATGATGGACGGATCGGGCTGGAACACGAAGATCGATCGGAACCACGGCGAGACGGTTTCGCGGTAGTCGTATCCGGCGCCCAGCAGGTTCGCCCGGACGGTTGCCCAGAGCCCAAGCACGATGACGCTGCCGAGCACGAGGTACATCGCCTTGTCGTTGTTGGTCGTGGCGGTAAAGACCGGTCCGACGAGCCGGCGCCGGGCGATGAGGATCGCCATGCCGATCAGCGTGCACATGCCGGCGACGGTGCCGAGGAACACGGCCGTCAGGTGGTAGGTGTGCTCGCTGATGCCGATCGCCTCGGTCCACGACTTTGGAACGATCAGCCCTCCGATGTGCCCGAGCAGCACGAGCAGGATGCCAAAGTGGAACAGGGGACTGCCCCAGCGCAGGATGTTGCTCTCGTATAGCTGAGACGAACGGGTGGTCCACCCGAACTTGTCATAGCGGCGACGCCAGATCAGGCCACCGATGAAGACCACGATGGACAGGTACGGGATGATCACCCACAGCAGCGTGTTCACCGATGGCCTCCTAGGGCCGGATAGGGTTCAAGGCCCACTTCTTCGTGCGGTGGCCCGGATCGGACCAGGCCCGCCGCGGCCGCGAGCTCAGCCGGGCCGGCCGCTGGCAGCATCGCGAGGACCGCGTCGGCCGCGTACTGGTAGATCGACCTCTCGGCCGCGAGCGCCCGTTCGAGCAGATCCACCCCGACCCGGTGGTCTCGCAGGATCCGCCAACCGGCAGCGTCGGCAGCGGCCAAATCAAGCACGGCGGGCAGGAAGTCGGGCAGCTCACCTCCGTCCACTTCGAGTCCGGCGCCGCGGTACGCCGCGGCGAAGTGCACCAAAGCCTCGCCGCGCTTCCGGGTGTCGCCGCAGGTGTAGTACGTCAAATACAGACAGCACCGCCGACGGAAGTCGAACAGCCGCACGTACTCGTCGCCGAGCGCGGTTGCTCCGGCCGACGCCCGATGTTCGGCGACCCGTTTGAGCGACGCCGAGATGCCGGAGGGTAGGGTCTCCACCGCGGCGAGCAGAGTCGGCAGCGCGCCGAGGACCTCCGCGTCCGGATATCGCAGCAACATCGAGGCGGCGCGGGCGGCGATCGCCCGCTGAGTACCGTTCACGGCCGCTCCTCGCTTGACTCGTCGGCGCTTGATTCGTCGGCGTGGGGCGGGAACAGCCCCTCCGGCCGTCCCTTGCCGTCCCAGTTGAGCAGGTTGACTCGCCGGGGCTGCTCGCCGCCCGGCGTGACGTCATCGGCGCGCTGCCGGGTGGATAGGGCCTGGAAGTTCTCCACCGCGATGGGCGAGTACCGTCCGGACGCTTCGCCGAAGGGACCCGATCCGCCCATGCCCGGCCCGCCCTCATAGTCGAGCGAGCACCCGGTCGCCAGCTCCTCGAGCCCGGCCGCGGTCTCCGCGTGGGCGGCCGGAATGACGTACCGTTCGTCGTACTTCGCGATGGCGAGCAGCCGGTACATCTCCTCGATCTGGGCTCCGCTCATGCCCACCGCGGCAGCGATGGACTCGTCGCGCTCCTCGCCCAGGTTGATGCGTCGCTGGTACGCGCGCATCGCCGCCAGCCGACGCAAGACTTCGGTCACCCGGCCGGTGTCTCCGGCGGTGAAGAGTCCGGCCAGGTACTCCACCGGGATGCGCAGCGACTCGACCGCGCCGAAGAGGTTGCTCGGATCCTCTCCGTCGTGGCCGGTGTCACGCAGGACGTCGACCACAGGAGACAGTGGCGGGATGTACCACACCATCGGCATGGTGCGGTACTCCGGGTGCAGTGGGAGGGCGACCTGGTGGCGCATGATGAGGTCCCAGACCGGGGAGCGGCGGGCCGCATCGATCCAGTCCTCAGGGATGCCGTTGGCGCGAGCGGCGGCGACGACATCGGGGTCGCTCGGGTCGAGGAAGACCGAGATCTGTGAGGCGTACAGGTCGGTCTCGTCCTTGACGGCCGCCGCCTTGCCGACCGCGTCGGCGTCGTAGAGCATCAGCCCGATGTAGCGCAGCCGCCCGACGCACGTCTCCGAGCACACCGTCGGCATGCCGATCTCGACTCGCGGAAAGCAGAACGTGCACTTCTCCGCCTTGCCGGTGCGATGGTTGAAGTACACCTTCTTATACGGGCAGCCCGTGATGCACATCCGCCAGCCGCGGCACCGGTCCTGATCGACCAGTACGATGCCGTCCTCGCTGCGCTTGTAGATGGCACCGGACGGGCACGAGGCGGCACAGGACGGGTTGAGGCAGTGCTCACAGATGCGCGGCAGGAAGAACAGGAACGACTTCTCGTACTCCTCGCGGACCCGATCCGAGACCTGGGCGAGGATCGGGTCGCCGGTGGCGATCTCGTTGCCGCCGGCGAGGGAGTCGTCCCAGTTGGCACTCCATGAAATCTTGGTGTGCTCGCCGGTGATGAGCGACCTGGGCCGGGCGACGGGTGTGTGCTCGCCGGCCGGGGCGGTGAGGAGGTGCTCGTACTCGTACGTCCACGGCTCGTAATAGTCCTGAATGGACGGCAGCTTCGGGTTGGCGAAGATCGTCATCAACTTCTTGAGGCGGCCGCCCGCCCGCGGCTTGAGCCGGCCGAACCGGGTCCGGGTCCAGCCGCCCTCCCAGCGCTGCTGGTCCTGGTACGTGCGCGGATAGCCCTGACCGGGGCGGGACTCCACGTTGTTGAACCACACGTACTCGACACCAGATCGGTTGGTCCACGCCTGCTTGCAGGTCACCGAGCAGGTGTGGCACCCGATGCACTTGTCGAGGTTCATCACCATCGCCATCTGAGCCATCGGGCGCATCAGTACTCAACCTCCTGCGACCGGCGGCGGATCACGGTCACCTCGTCGCGCTGGTTGCCGGTGGGCCCCAGGTAGTTGAACGCGAACGAGAGTTGCGCGTAGCCGCCGATGATGTGAGTGGGCTTGACGAGCAACCGGGTCAGCGAGTTGTGGATGCCGCCACGCCGGCCGGAGGCCTCGGCCTTGGGTACGTCCACCACGCGCTCCTGCGCGTGGTACATGTACACGGTGCCCTCGGGCATCTTGTGTGTGACCACGGCCCGCGCCACGACCACCCCGTTACGGTTGACCGCCTCGATCCAGTCGTTGTCCCGAACACCGATCTTCTCGGCGTCGGCCTCGCTCATCCAGATCGTCGGCCCGCCCCGGGAGAGTGTGAGCATCAGCAGGTTGTCCTGGTACTCCGAGTGGATGGACCACTTCGAGTGCGGGGTCAGATACCGCACGGTGATCTCAAGCTCTCCGCTTCGGCCCAGCCGGGGCTCCCCGAAGAGCTTGTGCATATCCAGCGGCGGCCGGAACACGGGCAGCGCCTCGCCGAACTCATGCATCCAGTCGTGGTCGAGGAAGAAGTGCTGCCGGCCGGTGAGCGTGTGCCAGGGCTTGAGCCGCTCCACGTTGATGGTGAACGGGGAGTAGCGTCGTCCGCCCGACTCGCTGCCGGACCACTCCGGGCTGGTCAGCACCGGCACCGGGCGCGCCTGCGTGTCGGCGAAGGTGATCCGTTTTCCCTCCGCCTCAGCGGCGAGGTCCTTCAGCTCAGTACCGGTGCGCCGTTCCAACGCCTCGAATCCGCGCACGGCGACCCGCCCGTTCGTCGTTCCGGAGAGGCTGAGGATGGCCTCGCAGGCGTGGATGTCGCGGTCAAGGCGGGGGCGGCCATCGCCGGGTCCACCCTGGACGGTCCCGTTCTGACGTTTCAGGTACGCGATTTCGGGCCCGACGTCCACTGTGACGGCCTTTGTCGTCGTACCCAGCGTGTCGAGCAGCGGTCCGAGTGCCGCCATCTTCGCGGCGATTGCGCCGTAGTCGCGCTCGACGATGATGAGCTTCGGCGTCGTCGCACCGGGTTCGTCGGGTACTCGCACGACCCCACCGGGCGTGGCGAGCTCGTCGGGTGTGTCGTGCTGCAGGGGCACGGCGACGACGTCATGACGGACACCCAGGTGGCTGAGGGCGAGCGTCGAAAAGGTGCGCGCGAGGGCATGGAAGGCGTCGAAGTCTGTGCGGGTCTGCCAGGGCGGCGCGATCGCCGGATTGAAGGCGTGCACGAAGGGGTGCATGTCCGTGGACGAGAGGTCGTGCTTCTCGTACCAGGTCGCCGCGGGCAAAACCACGTCGGAGAAGAGCGTCGTGGACGTCATCCTGAAGTCCAGCGACAGCAGCAGATCCAGCTTGCCCTCCGGGGCCTCGTCCCGCCAGCGCACGTCGCGCGGGCGGTGCTCGGGGCCGGCCTCGGTCGCCCGCAGTGAGGCGTCCGTGCCGAGCAGATGGCGCAGGAAGTACTCATTGCCCTTGGCGCTGGAGCCGAGCAGGTTGGCCCGCCACACGGTGAGCACACGCGGCCAGTTCTGCGGGGCATCGGGGTCTTCGCAGGCGAATCCGAGTTCGCCCGACCTGATCGCCTCGGCGACATACGACGCCGGATCGTCAGGCGCTACGTTGCGCGCCTCCTCCGCCACATCGAGCGGGTTACGGTCGAACGTCGGCATGCTCGGCATCCAACCCAACCGCGCTGACTGCGCCAAGAGATCGGCCGTATGCCGGCCCGCAAAGGTCCCGTTCCCGATCGGACTGGCCAGCGCGCCGGCGTCGTAGGTGTCGTATCGCCACTGGTCGGTGTGCATGTACCAGTAGGCCGTGCCGATCATCTGTCGGGGCGGGCGCGACCAGTCCAGCCCGAACGCCAGCTGTGCCCAGCCGGTGACCGGCCGGCACTTCTCCTGCCCGACGTAGTGCGCCCAGCCACCGCCGTTGATGCCTTGACAGCCCGTGAGCGTCGTGAGGGCCAGCATCGAGCGGTAGATCGTGTCGGAGTGGAACCAGTGATTCGTGCCCGCGCCCATCAGGATCATCGAACGGCCGCCGGAGCGGTCGGCGTTGTCGGCGAACTCCCGCGCGATGCGGGCGCACGCGGACGCGGGTACGCCGGTGATCGGCTCCTGCCAGGCCGGGGTGTATGGCACGGAGTCGTCCTCATAGGAGGATGGCCACTCGCCGGGCAGGCCCGGCCGGCCTACCCCGTACTGGGCGAGCATCAGGTCGTACACGGTTGTGGTGAGGCGACCATCGATGCGCCGAACCGGGACGCCGCGAACCAGAGTCTGCGGCGTCTCTGTGTCGAACCTCGGCAGTTTCACGATCGCCGTCTCGGCATCGGTCGAGTACCCCAACGCCGGTTCGATCGACCCGAGATCGAGGTTCCACCGACCCAGGCCGGATTCTCCCCACCGGAATCCGACCGACCCATTCGGGACCGCCGGGGTGTCCGCGGCGGCGTCCCACACGGCCGGCTTGAACGCGGCGTTCTCGCCGTCCTCGCCGAGGTCGGCCGCGGTGAGGAACTTGCCGGGCTTGTAGGTGCCATCGCCGAGTTGGTCGAGCACGACCAGGAAGGGCAGGTCGGTATAGCGCTTGACGTAGTCGACGAAACGGGGGGTGCTTCGCTCCACAAAGAACTCGGAGAGAATGACGTGGCCCATCGCCATCGCCAGCGCGCCGTCGGTGCCCGGCTGCGCCGGCAGCCACTCGTCGGCGAACTTGACGTTGTCGGCATAGTCGGGCGCGACGACCACGACCTTCTGCCCCCGGTACCGGGCCTCGGCCATCCAGTGCGCGTCCGGAGTTCGCGTCACCGGCACGTTCGAGCCCCACATGATGAGGTAGGTCGCGTCCCACCAGTCGGCGGACTCGGGCACGTCGGTCTGATCTCCGAAGACTTGCGGCGACGCGACGGGCAGGTCCGCGTACCAGTCGTAGAACGACAGCATTGACCCGCCGATGAGGCTGATGAACCGGGCACCCACGGCGTGCGAGACCATCGACATGGCCGGGATGGGGGAGAAGCCGGCGACCCGGTCCGGACCGTACACCTTGATGGCGTGCACGTGGGCCGCGGCGACCATCTCGAGGGCCTCGTCCCAGGAGACCCGCACCAGGCCGCCCTTGCCGCGGGCCCGCTGGTAGCGGCGGCGGCGCTCCGGGTCGCCCTGGATGTCGGCCCAGGCGGCGACCGGGTCGCCCAGCCGTCCCCTGGCCTCCCGGTACATCTCCACCAGCACCCCCCGGGCGTACGGATAGCGCACCCGGGTCGGCGAGTAGGTGTACCACGAGAACGCGGCCCCGCGCGGGCAACCCCGCGGCTCGTACTCGGGCCGGTCCGGTCCGACCGACGGGTAGTCGGTCTGCTGCGACTCCCAGGTGATGATCCCGTCCTTGACGTATACCTTCCACGAGCACGAGCCGGTGCAGTTCACGCCGTGGGTGGAGCGCACCACCTTGTCGTAGGACCATCGGTCGCGGTAGAACGTGTCCGCCTCGCGGCCGCCGATCTGGTACAGCGCCCGCTTGTCCGGCGAAACCTCGGCGCGGCGCAGCAGACCGCCGAGAGTGAGAAGGGCATCGCCGGCCGCGGCGGCGCTCGTGGCGAGTGGTCCAGGCGCTGGCTCAGCCGCTTGCCTATCGACCGACATCAGGGCTCCCTCATGGTCGTATGGCCGTCATTCTTGTGGCCCGCCACGTTCGCTGAATCCGAAACGAGGATTTGCCCGCCATCAGTACCCAAGAACGAATCATGGCTTCGGGGCCGCCGTGTCGATCGCGGCGGCCAGGCGCTCGACCGTGGGCTGTGCGACCTGTACTCCGTTGACAAACACGGTCGGGGTGCCATTGACCCCACGCCGAGCCATCGCGTCGGTGCTGTGAAGGACCCAGTCCGCGTACCGGCCCTCGCGCAGGCATTGACCAAACGAGTCACGCGGCACACCCGCCAATGCTGCGATCTCCACGAGCCTGTCATCGGTGTGGCCCGGCCCGCCCTCGGCCGGCTGATCGTTGTAGAGCGCGTCCGTGTATTCGGTCAACTTTCCGGCGTCGGCGGCGCACCCGGCGCCGGCCGCGCTCCGCGAGGAGTACTGGTTTGTCGAGTAATGGTCAAGGATGGCGACGGGGTGATACACGAGCGTGATGCGCCCCAGGTCGAGATAGCGCTTGATCGTGTCGGCGGCATTGGCCTCGAACTGCCGACAGGCGGGGCACAGGTAGTCCAGGTACAGCTCGACCACGACTGGTCCGCTGCCCACCTTCAGGCCGGCGAAGTCGGAGGTCGCGGTCGCAGGCGTGCGGAATCCCTCCTCCGGCCGCTGCGACGCGTAAACGGCGTACCCGACGATTCCCGCGGCGACCAACGCGACCGCCGCCACGATCGACACAACTGTGGTTCGCCGGCGTCGCCGTTCCCGCGCGAGCTGTTCGCGCACGACCCGTGCCGCCTGCTTCTGCGCAACCCGACTACTCATTGCGTGACCTCCCAGACGGTCCACCCGCTCGGCTCATGGCCTGTACGGTAGGGATCCGCCGTTTCTGATCGCAGGGCCAAAGGTCCCGTTCGGTCCGGGACCACAGTCGCGTCCGGACGCCACCGGGTCATCTCTCCACTTCGGCGGGTCCGAGAGCTAGCCAGGAGACCTTGTCGATGGCATCGTTCGAACATGCGAAAGTTCGTGATCATGGGCGTTCAGGGCAGCGGCAAGGGGACTCAGGGCGGGCTCCTCGCGGCCGATCTTGACCTGACACACATCAGCGTCGGCGACATCTTCCGATGGCACGTCCAGCACCACACCAAGATCGGCGCGCAGGTTCGACGGATCATGGCCGCCGGGGAACTCGTCGACGACGACCTCGTCGAGTCGGTCGTCCGGGAGCGGTTGGGACAGCACGACTGGAACTACGGGTTCGTGATTGACGGCTTCCCCCGCAACCGGCGGCAGGCGGAGTTCTTCCTGGAGAGCTACGACATCGACGCCGTTATCCACCTCGATCTACCCGACACCGAGGTTCGCCGGCGGGTGCTGGCTCGCCGGCTGTGCGCCCGCTGCGGAATGGACTACAACCTCATCGCCCACCGCCCCGAGGAGGAGGGCCGATGCGATGTGTGCGGCGGTGATCTGGTAAGCCGTGAGGATGACACGGAGGAAGCGCTCGCCGCGAGATTGCGCGCCTACCACGAGAAGACCGATCCGGTGCTGGAACTGTTCCGGCGCAAGGAGTTCGTGTTGAGCGTCGATGCCCGGCCCGACAAGGAGACGGTGCGGCGAATGATCCGCGAACAGCTCAATGTCTAAAGTGGCCGCCGCGTGGGCCGCTCTGCGCCACCACCTGCTCGTGGCTATGTCAACGCCAGCAGCGCGGCGGACTGGCGCATGGTGAGGCTGGTGTTCACGCTGCTGATCGCCATGTCCGTTGGCTACCCCGCTATCGCGATCGCCAACACGCTGATGATGGCGACTGCCACCCGGCGGCGTGAGTTGGCCACCCTGCGCCTGTCCGGGGCGAGCGTGGGTCAGGTCCTCCGGGTGGTGGCCGCCGAGGCGGCGCTCGTCGTCGCCATCGGCACCCTCCTCGGCCTCGCCGCGGCGTTGACCGCGCTCATGGGTGTCGTCTCCGGGCTGCGCGACTACGCGCCGAACACACCCTTGGTGCTGCCGTCGCCGGCCGTCGCGGCGGTCGCGGCGTCTGCCTGGTGCTCGCCCTCGCAGCCAGCCTGATCCCGGCGCGGCTAATCCTCGGTCAATCTGTTCTGGCTGGTGCCACGGCCAGTAACTTCAGCTCTGGCGCCACCGCGCCAGCCGGACGTCGCGACATCGTCGGCACCGCGTATGCGATGATCTCAGCGTGCGGTTCAGGGTCACCGTCCGAGATGGCGGGAGGAACGGGCTGCTGGTACCGGTGCCGTTCAATCCGGATGAAATCTGGACGCCTAAGCCACGCCACCATGTCGGTGGCACGGTTGATGGCCACCGGGTCCGCGGCGTTGTCGAACGACACGACCGGCTGTGGGGTCTACGTCTGGGCGCGGCATGGTTGCGCGACTGTGGCGTCGCCGCTGGGGACGAGGTCGACGTTGAGATCGAGCCTGAAGGGCCTCAGCGCGGCGATCTTGCCGAGGATGTCGCGGCCGCGCTGGCGGCGAACCCGCAAGCCGGTGAGTTCTTTGACGGGCTGGCCCAGTTCTATCGTCGGGGGTACCTGCGCTGGATCGAGGCGACCAAGCGCGACCCGGCGGAGCGGGCAAGGCGAATAGCGCGAACCACCGAGCTACTGGCCGCTGGCGTCAAGGACTACCGTCAGCGGTGATGCGGGCGAGTACGCCTCGCGCAGTCCCGTGCCCCATCGTTCCGCTCAGCTGCGCTCTCCGCCCTTACTCAGCACCACCAGCTCGCCCGCGCTGTAGATCAGTGGAGTGTTGTAGCGGCCCTGCAGCTGGTAGCCCCGGGCGTTGAACAGGTCGACGATCAGCTGCGACGTCACCGGCTCGATGACCCCACCCCAATGGCGGTTGCCGCGCTCAGAGGCCTTCGGCTTGCCGTTGCGGGAGTTGAGCGACACGACGTGCTTGACCCCAGTCTCGGCGACCGCGTCGATGTAGTGCTCGACGACGTTGGGCTCCATCTCCTGGAACGAGTACGCGTTCACGAAGACGTCGAAGTCGCCGCGGACGTCCTTGATCCGCCAGTTCGGCAGCACAGCCGAGGTGTCGAGCTTGAGCTCACCGGCCTTGGTCAGGTTTCCGTCGTACGTCGTGACCCGATCACCGAACAGCGTCTTCAGGTAGTACGACGACACCGTCACTAGTGGCGGGATGTCGAGGTTCACGTATCTCGCCTCGGGGTCGCGGCTGAGCAGGATCTCGCCGAGCACGCCGTATCCGCCCCCGATCTCCAGGAAGGCCTTCGGCACGGCGTCGACGTGCCTAGATAGCGCGGTCAGGCAGAGCAGGTAGTTCAGGTACGGCCGGGTCCAGGCGTGCTCGGCATCGTTGAGCGTGTGGTACTGCGGCGGGGTGCCCACCTCGCTCTCGCCGTACCCCGTCAGGTCGAACGGCCACCGTTGTTGGTCCCACGCGAGACGGACGACGTCGAGGTCACGGCCGGCCTCCCGGTCGCCGGTGAGGACCCCGGACAGCCAGCTCTTGTCAACGCTCGGGTTGACCTCTTTGGCCCGTTTGTACGTCGCGTCGATGGTCGCCTGGTTGAAGCCGCGACCGTACCGCGGGTAGAACCAGACCTTCGAGATCGGCCAGGACTTGAAGTTCTCCAGCCCGTGCTTGGTCATATCAGCGAGAAGCTGGTCGAGCGCGGGCTCCCAGAAATTCGTCGGCCGGTAGATCTCGTCGACACCCTTGATCTCCTCGAGGGTGCGTTCGGTGAGCTCGGCCCAAGCGGCGTTGGTCGTTCCGTCGGCAGTTACAACCTCCGGCTCGCTCGGCGGGACGGACGCGCCGTGTCTCTTGAGTGCTACGACTCGGTATCCACTGAGGGCCAAGACGCGATTGACGACTCTCTTGAGGACCTGCTTGCCGAGGTTGGCCAGGTTGTTCATACCGCCCCACAATGTCGCCGTCAGCAGAGATTGCGGAACCTACCATGCAGCTCAACCGTGGACAACTGCCACAGCGCGACGCTCTACTTCCGGCATGACCGCGCACCTCGCGGCGAGAACGTTCGCCCGCACGGTCTGCCTTTGGGCGGCTGTGCGGCCCGCAATACCCCGGGACCGGGCAGATACCGCAATCGCGATCAAACGCGTCACCTACGCAGGCCGCAGAATAGCGGCATGACCGACGCGCCCGATGTGTTCGCCGCCTTCGTGGCGATTCTCGCCGAGGCGCTTGACGAGCACGACGCGACCGGCGCCGACCTCGCCCGACGGGTGCACCTGTCGCGCTACCACTTCGACCGGGTCATCCACGCGCTGTCCGGAGAGCCGCCCGGGCGGTTCCGCCGCCGAGTACTGCTGGAGCGGGCGGCGTACCGCCTCCTCACCAGTGACCGCATTGTCCTCGACATCGCGGTGGAGGCCGGGTACTCCTCCCAGGAGGCGTTCACCCGGGCGTTCGCTCGGGCCTACGGGACGACACCGGCGCGGTGGCGGCGCAAGCCCGGCGTGCTCCGCATCGATGCGCCCAACAGCGTCCACTTCCATCCGCCGGCGAGCCTTCGCCTGCCCGCATCCAGAAGGGTGAGTTCCATGGACCTCATACTCGGAATGCTCGAACACCACCGGTGGCTGCTTGACCAGATGCTGCAGCGGGCTGGGGCGCTCGACGACGCGCAGCTCGACCGGCCGGTCGAGGTGTCGGTCGAGGGTATCGACCAGGACCGCACCCTGCGGTCGCTGCTGGCCCGGCTGGTCGGGCAGTTGGAGATGTGGAACGCCGCGATCGCCGGCGCCGAGTACGACCTCGAGGGAGAGCGCACGCGTACTGTTCCCGAGCTGCGCGCCCGGCTCGCGGTGGTCGGCTCGGCCTTTCAAGCCCACATCGCGGACGCCCTGGAACACGACCGGCTCGACGAAGCGCTCGTCTGTCCAGGTGAGACAGTCGAGGTCTACACCATTGGCGCGGTTGTGGCTCACGTGCTCACCTACGCGGCGCATCGGCGCACCTTGGTCGCCGGCGCGCTATGGGACGCCGGTGTCCGCGGCCTCGACGATGACCCGGTGCGGTGGCTCACCCAGGCGTCGGCCTCGGGGGTCGGCAGGCCGGCGCATGAGACGGCCCTCGAGCGCGGCGTGGACAAGTAACAGCCGTGTGTCAGGCTGTACCGATGCGGGTGCTTCGCACACCAGAGGCCAGGTTCGCCGGCCTTCCAGGGTTTCCCTTTGAACCGCGTTACGTCACAATCGCGGACGGCTTGCGGATGGCTTACGTCGAGGCCGGGCCGACTGACGGTGAGCCGGTTCTTCTGCTACACGGCGAACCGACCTGGTCGTTCCTGTACCGCGCGGCGATCCCGACTCTCGCCAACGCGGGGGTTCGCGTCATCGCGCCGGATCTGATCGGCTTCGGCCGCTCCGACAAGCCAACGGACGTCGCCGATCACAGCTACGCCCGGCACGTGGAGTGGGTGCGCTCGTTCGCGTTCGACGGGCTGGACCTACGCGCCGCGACCATCGTTGGGCACGACTGGGGAGGTCTCATCGGTCTGCGCCTGGCCACCGAGAACGCCGACAGGATCGCCCGCATCGTCGCCACCAACACCGGTCTGCCCACCGGTGATCAGCAGATGCCCGATGTATGGCTGCGGTTTCGAGAGGCCGTGCGAACGGCGCCCGAACTCGACGTGGCGCGCCTGGTCCGATCGGGCTGTCGCACGACGCCTTCGGCACAGGTGCTGGCCGCCTACGACGCGCCTTTTCCGGACGAGACGTACAAGGCCGGGCCGAAGGCAATGCCAGGAATTGTCCCGACCACGCCGGACGACCCGGCGGCGGCCGCCAACCGCGCCGCGTGGCAGCGGCTGTCCACCTGGGACAAACCGTTCCTGGTCGCCTTCAGCGACAGCGACCCGATCACGTCCGCGATGGCGCCGATTCTGCACCGAGTGGTGCCTGGCGCCGAATCGGTCACTATCGCCGGCGCCGGCCACTTCGTACAGGAGGACGCGGCAGACGAGTTCGGCGTCGCCCTCGCGCGATTCCTCACTCGGTAGGCGCACCTACGAGGCGGTCTGGTCGTCGAGGGCGGCATCCGCCGCGTTGCGTCGCACGGACTCGATGCCGTTGGCCGCGCCCGCCTTGGACTCGTATGCCTCGCTGACGGCGATGATCTCGCCGTTGCCCGCCTTCAGCCGGAACCGGTACTTACCCGCCTTGTCGGTATAGAGCTCGAATTTGCTGGCCATTTCGGCACACTCCTCATGTCAACCGCGTACCTGAGCACCGTACCTGGCAGAGAAGCGTCGCCGCTGCCCAGAGATCACGATCGATCCCGCGATCCCCATCGTTCCCCGAACGCCCATGCCGCGGCGGCCTGCGAAGCCGGCGTGAGGCTCCTGGCCCGGGCCTCGGCCTGCCGCTGACGCCACCGTCTCTGGGCCTCGGCGTTGCACTGGGGGCACGTCTTACGGAGGCGGCCCGTTGCCGGATTGAGCTCGCGCTGGTGTCCGGCGCGGCAGCGGGGCCTGCGTGCGATTGCGACCATGGCCATGTTCTCGGCGTGGGGCAGCTGGACCAGGTGCGTCGGTTCGACGCAATCCTTGCGGCGGCACAGGTGGGCCACGACGAGGGCCGGATTTCGCGGGCCGACCCACACGACGTACGCAAGAAGGTGTGCCCACGCCCGCCCGGCCGTCTTCTGATGCACGCCCCGTTGACTGCCATAACCGCGAAAGACCAGGCAGCCATCCTCGGTGCGAACGGATCGATCCAGCAGGAGTTGCCGAGCCTCCTCCACGCCAAGTCGGGCCGAAACGCCCGGCACGCCCTCGATCTCCAGCGTCATCTCCATCACCTCGGAACACCGAGGCTAGCTCGACAACCGGTCAATGTTTGCGAACGACCCGCTCCGGCTCGCGTGGCGGCGGGCAAAACACGGCGGCGATCCGGGGGGGGCGCCATCGGTGAACTCCGACCAGGTCGTCATTGCCGTGACGCTGCGGCGCTGCCGCCGCGATGGGTAGCATTGCCCAAACCCGATGAGACGTGAGCGTGGTGTGCGCGATGGTCGAGTTTCAGGCCGTGAAGCCGATCCTGAGCGTGCGAGACGTCGACGCCAGCATCGCGTACTACGTCGACAAGCTGGGTTTCGAGTTTGCCTGGTGCTGGGGGGAGCCATCGGAGTTTGGTGCGGTGCACGCCGGTGAGTTCGAGATCTACTTCTGCAAGGACTACCAGGGGCAGCCGGGAACATGGGTCGCCATCGATGTAGACGACGTCGATGCGCTCTTCGAGGAGATTCAGGTTAGGGGCGCCGACGTACGGCAGCCGCCGACCACCTTCGAGTGGGGCATGCGGGAGATGAACGTCATCGACCCGGACGGGCATCGCATCCGCTTCGGCACGTCGACCGACCAGCCACCCGACGGGCTGCCCTTCGTACCGGATTAGGGTCCGGCTTCAAGCGTCGCGGAGTGTAAACAGAGCGGCGCCCAGAACGTATGCGGCACCCGCGTACGCCGCGAGGACGCCAAGGCCCGGCCACGGCCCAATCGGCAGGCTGTTGAGCCCCTTGGTTGCCTGGATGGCGAGCCCGGCGGTCATCGGCGAGACCTTCAGCACCCACTCCCGCCAATGCTCGTTCGTCAACAGCGGCGCGATCATCAGGGGCGCGAAGAGCATGGCCAGCATGGTCGACAGCGCCGCCGCGGTGTGCCGCACAATCATCCCGACGCCGAGGCTGAGCAAGGCGATGAGGCCCAGGTAGAGCACGGTCCCGCCGGCTGCCCGAAGCGTGTGCCCGTCGGCCAAGGACAGCGGCGGGACCGCGTTGTCCCCGACGAAGCGCCGCCCCGGCAGGGCGATCCGACCAGCGGCAAGTGAACCGAGCACACCCAGCGTCCCGGCGGCGAGCGCGAGCGATATGACGACCGCACCCTTGGCGGCGAAGACGATCCCGCGGCGCGGGTACGCCGCCAACGTCACGCGCATGGTGTCCGTGCCGTACTCCGTCGTGACTGCGAGCGCCGCGAGCAGCACGACCGCGATCTGTCCAAGGTAGACGCCGGAGAAGACGAGTCTCGGCGTGTCCTCACCAACGCAACCGGTCGGCGTGGGACAGGCGGTCGCGCCGACCGCCCACGCCACTAGGCCGCCGAGCCCCCCCGTGAGGCCGGCGGTCGCGATGACATACCAGACGGTGCTGCGCAGCGTACGAAGCTTCGTCCACTCCATATGCACGGCGCGCCGGCGCCCGGCGGCGTGACTCGAGCTCATGCGTCGCGCCGGCGGAGCTGCCAGTACGCGAGGCCGAGAGCGACCACCGCCCAGGCGCACAGCACCGAGAAGCCGGCCCATGGCCCGATCGCGTTGTCGAACCTCTCTCTCGTCTGCTGGACCGCAAGCCCGGCAAGCGGCGTCGTCCGGTTAAGCCACCGCTCGACGCTCAACGGTAGGAACGCCCCGATGATTGATGGAACCACGACGACCGCGATGACGAGGGTTATCGCACCGGCCGTGCGGCGCAGGATCGTACCTACGCCGAGAGCGAGCAGCGCCAACACGGCCAGGAACAACGCGGTGCCGACGATCGCGCGGAGCACGGGGCCGTCGGCGAGCGACGGGTCGGGGTAGGCGGGCGCCACAAAGCCGTTGCGGCGCTGGATCGGGCGGGTGAGCACGTGCGCGCCGAGCGCGGCGATCAGCCCGACCGCGAACACGACGACGCCCAGCACGACTGCCTTGGCCGCGAGCACGCGGCCACGACGCGGACTCGCGGTGAACGTCGTGCGGATCACGCCCCGTGAGTACTCCGATGTGATGAACACGACGCCGAGGACGATGATCGCGATCATTCCGATGAGTACGCCGGCGAGGCTGTCCCGGACGATGTCGTTGTCGCCCCCGGGCGCGAGGGTGCCGATGTCGCCAGCGCCGCTCACCGTGAATGTCCCGCCGGATTCAGTCGCCGAACCGGAGGCGGGGGTCCCGTCCATCCGCGGGCCGGGCTTGCCCACGTCCACGTTGCTCCATGCCGCGACTGGAGCCGGGGACACCGGTGCCACGGTCACGGTGTCGAACGTGGCGGTGCTCGGCTCGAATGCGGGGCCGCTTTGGGTGTTACCGCCCTGCCGGACGACTCGGACGGCCGTGGACGGCGAGGTCACGAAGAGGCCCACCTGCGCGGTCTGTGGCAGTGAGGCGACCGTGACGCTGCCGACCTCGCGCCACGTGGTGCCATCGGCCGACTCGTACCCGGTGATGGCGGTTCCGGTTCGGATGAGTCGGAGCCAGATCGGGGCCGCGCCGGCGGTGCCCGCGATGTCGGGGCCGAAGTCGGCCTGCATCTGGACGCCTCGCCCCGGCGTGACGGCGAGGGAGGCGTACGGCGCGCCCTGTTCGGTACTCGCCTTGATCATGAGGCCGGCCCGGGCCGACGGGCCGGTCCGCTGCTGGGTGAGCACGTGCGCGGTGACCGTGCCGTCACCGGTGAGCGGCCGGTGTACGAAGTGGAACAGGTCCGCTCGAAGCGGCGGGCCGTCGTTGGCGGTGGTGGTGCTTCCCGTCGCCCCAACCATGGAAATGAGCAGCATCAGCCCGACTCCGAGAGCCAGGCACCAAGCGGTGCTGCGTACGGAGCGCAGCTTCGTCCACTCGGCCCGCAGTAGCTGCCCGAAGCCGTCGCGTGGGGTGGTCATGACTGCCTCACTTCAGGCACGTTGAATTCGACGGCGTCGCGGGTCAGCTCCATGTACGCCTCCTCCAGCGAGGCGCGGTGCTGGCGTAGCTCGGAGAATGCCAGGCCGCCCTCGGTGAGCAGCGCGGCGATCCGCTCACCGGTCAGCCCGTTGACGGTCAGAAATTCGTGATCCGACGCAGCGACCGTCGCGCCCGCGTTGGCCAGAACGGTCATGGCATCGGCGCGACGGGAGGTCCGCACGTCCACCCGGTCGCCGGACGCGGCGTCGATCAACTCCTGCACGCTCGTGTCGGTGATGAGCCGGCCGCGGCCGATGACGATCAGATGGTCGGCGGCGTCCTCGAGCTCGCTCATCAAGTGGCTGGACACGAAGACCGCTCGTCCCTCGGCGGCCAATGATCGGAGCAGGCCGCGGATCCACATGATGCCGTCTGGGTCAAGCCCGTTGACCGGCTCATCGAACATGAGAATCGGCGGGTCACCGAGCAGGGCGCCGGCAATGCCGAGGCGCTGGCGCATGCCGAGCGAGAAGCCGCCGGCCCGCCTCCGCGCCACCGACGTCAGCCCCACCTGCTCCAGGACCTCATCGACTCGCCGCGCGGGCAGGCCGTTGCTGTGGGCCATCCAGAGCAGGTGGTTGCGCGCCCGGCGGCCCGGGTGGATCGCGGCCGCGTCGAGCAGCGCACCGACATCCCGCAGCGGAGTCCGCAGGGTGCGGTACTGCCGGCCCCCGACGAGCGCGGTTCCCTCGTCGGGTGCGTCCAGACCGAGGATTATCCGCATGGTGGTCGACTTGCCGGCTCCGTTGGGTCCTACGAAGCCGGTGACCTGGCCAGCCGCGACGGTGAAGGACAGGCCGTCCACCGCGGCCGTCCGACCGTAGTGCTTTCTCAGCCCGCGGGCCTCGATCGTCGCTGTCATGCCCATGAATGTACGAGCGTCGACCGGTCCGGGCCGTCACGCCGGGGAGCCGACTTCCCCTCGCCCCCTCAGGATGACGGACATCGGCGGCATCCCTCTCGTGGGGGAGAGGCCTCGCCCTGACCTGGGGGACGCCGGTTGACCGTTGGTCGCGGAGAATCACATATGTGAGAGGCGCACTGCTCGACCGCGCGGTCGCCACCGTGTCCCGGGTCACCAGCGCGCCGGACTGGCCGTACATCGCCGCCGGTGTGCTCGGGCTCGCCGCCATGGTCGACGTGATCAACCGCGGGGAGAACTCCTCCCTCGCCCTGCTGCTCGCGCTCGGGGCGACGCTTCCGATGGCGCTGGCTCGGATCCAGCTCGTGGTGGCCATGGTGATGATGACCGCGGCGACGTTCCTGACGCTGCTGGCCCAGGACCCGCTGACCCGGGCTGGGCTGGCGGCCTTGATCGCCGTCTGCTATCTGCTCGGCCGCCATCGCCGCCGGCGGGTGTGGGTGCCTCTCGTGGCGCCGTTCGCGGTGTACGCCATCACGCCCTTCGGCCCTCAACACCCGATTGTGGTCTCGACCCTCGGCCAGTTCTCCGGGGTGCTCCTCGTGGCCCTGACCGCGGGGGCGGCCGCGGTCGGCGCCGGCCGACGCACACGTGATGAGGCGATCGACCGAGACGCGTCCACTCGCGCCATCGCCGACACCCTGATGGAGCACGCGGCGCGGGGGGAGCGGGCGCGCATCGCCCGCGAACTGCACGACGTCGTCGCCCACCACATCTCGATGATCGCCGTGCAGGCGGAGACCGCGCGGCTGACGACACCGGGCATGCCCGCGGAGGGGGTCAAGCGCCTGTACGCCATCGGCTCGACCGCCCGATCCGCGCTGACCGAGATGCGGCGACTGCTCGGTGTCCTTCGCGAGGACGCGGGTGCCGAGAGCATCAGGACACCCCTGCCCGGTCTCGAACAGCTCAACGAGCTGATGGATCAGGCGCGCGACCTCGGCGGGGCGAGCACCCGACTCATCGTGCGGGGTCATGTCGTACCCCTGGACCCCGGTGTGGAGCTCACGGCGTACCGCATCGTCCAGGAGGCCTTGACCAACGCTCGGCGCCACGCGCCGGGAGCCGCCGTCGACGTCGAGCTGAACTTTGTCGAGAACACGTTGCGGGTGCGGGTCCGCGACAACGGCCCTGGGCCGCGGGGCGATGGTCCGGTCGACGGGCACGGGCTGCCCGGTATGCGGGAGCGGGCGACGATGGTGGGTGGCGAACTCCGCGTCGCGACCGCCGCCGTCGGAGGGTTTCTCGTCGAGGCGACGCTGCCGGCGTCGATGCTGGACATATGAGCACCGGGGAGCGCATACGCATCGTCGTCGTTGACGACCAGGAGGTCGTACGGGCGGGGTTCGGTGCCCTATTGGAAACGCAGCCGGACTTCGTCGTCGTCGCGACGGCGGCCGACGGGGCCGAAGCAATCCAGGCCTGTCGGGAGTGGATGCCGCACGTGGTGCTCATGGACGTTCGCATGCCGGTGATGGACGGCATCGAGGCAACGTCGAGGATCGTGGCCGAGGCCGGCGGTGCCGGCCCACGCATCCTGATGCTCACGACGTTCGACCTCGACGAGCACGTCTACGACGCGCTCAGAGCGGGCGCCAGCGGCTTTCTGCTCAAGGATGTGACCGCCGAGCGCCTCTTCGACGCGGTACGCGTGGTCGCCGCCGGCGAGGCGTTGCTCGCACCCTCGGTGACGCGCCGACTCATCGGCGAGTTCGCCCGGCTCAGGCCGCGTTCGCCGGCGCTCCCGGCACACCTGGCGGTGCTCACCCCGCGCGAGACCGAGGTGCTGCGTCTGATCGCCGAAGGACTCTCCAATCCCGAGATCGCCGAGCGGCTCGTTGTCAGCGAGGAGACCGTCAAGAGCCATGTAAGCCATGTGCTGGGCAAGCTAGGGCTGCGTGACCGAACCCAGGCGGTCGTAACGGCGTACGAGACGGGCCTCGTCGTGCCCCGGTCCGCCGGCTGATGATCCAATGTGGCGTGTACGGCGTGCGCGGCCGCCGCCGGTTGGGAGGGTTCCCTCTCAGCGGCCTCTGGGTCGGAGGGGACCCCTCCTCGCGCCGAGCGCCCGGCTGCGTGCTCCTTGGTTTTGGTCACAAGGCGGGCGATTGTGACGTAACGTGTCGATCAGGACGCTGAAGGGAGACGGCTGTGTGTGGGGCACTCTTGCTCGGGTTTGTCGTTGGCGCCATTGCCCGCATGCTCATTCCGGGCGACGCGTTCCGCGGGATGAGCGGGCCTTCGTCGTGGTTGGTGTCGATCGGTATCGGGCTGCTCGGCGCAGTCGTCGGCTGGCTCATCTTCACCGGCTTGTTCGGTATCGGCGACACCGACGTATTCGACTGGGGCGGATTCCTGAGCGCACTCATCGGCGCGCTCATCGTCGTCCCGATCGCGACGTGGATACTGCGCCGAAGGTCTCGACGCTCAGCCTGATCCGTCGCGATCCGGACGGATGTGCCCGGTACGCTTCAGCCCGGGGCGATGAGATCCGGCTCGAACAGATCCTTGACGCTCGTCGCGGTCGCCGCTCGACCGATCCAGGATTCGAGTTGGTCGACGTCCGTGCAGCCCAAGACGCGAGTTCGCGCATCATTCGGCACGTCGACATCGCGGGCGGCGAGAACCGCAAGCACTGCCCTCGCCGCCTCTTCGGCACGTCCTTCCGCCCGACGCTTGGCGGCAAAGTTGCGCAGGAAGTCGCTGCGGAACTCGGAGTTCGCGGTCACCGCCATCAGGACTTCCTCCAGATCATTTTGGGCCGCCTCCGGCAGACCCGCGAAGACAAGGTCATAGTACAACTGCTCATGGTCGTCATCGACCTTGCGCAACGCTGCCAGCAACGCAACGAAAATCTCCTTCCGGCCGGGTTCCACTCCGTGGGCGAGTGCAGAAAGCACCGTCAATTCTGGGTTGCGGCGGGCGACCGCTTGATCGGTAACCGCGGGTACCCGGTCCGGGCCCAGCACCAGCGGCGTCACGACACAGCCGGGATACGCAACTTCGAAGGGCTCGGCGCACCACGACGCCACGGCGGCGTCATCGCAAAGGACTAGCAAGAGGTCGTGCAGCCTAGCCGGGCCCGAAGCGTGGTCAGGTAAACCGGCCAGGTCAGGCGTTTCTTCGGGTCTCGGCTCAGCTGAGCCTCCAAAACCACCGCGAAAACCGGACAGCCACGCATTATGAGCGTGACAACTGCGTCCGCGCGGTACTCCGTCGGCATCACGTTGGTGAAGTCGCTCGAGTCCAGCCGTGCCTCCGCGAAGTCCGGCAGCCTCACGTTGAGAGGTCCGGCCAATATCTCCGCGGCAAAGGCTGGACGCTCCCGAACGAATTCGACGAATACCTCATGCAGACTCGAAGGCATGCCGGGACCGTAGCGGTGGCCTGCGATCGGCCGGAGTGGTCACCCGCCGCTGTCCCAAATGGACTGCTTGACTGGGCCGGCCGCCGTACCGCCAAGATCATCGCAAGTGCTCAACAGTTGCCAGCCTGGGCGCAGTTGGATGCGGCGACTGTTGAAGACTCGCGATGATCTTGGAGACAATGTGGTCGTGTCAGACCCACGTGAGCTTCGCCCGCATCCGCGGCAGCTGGTGGCCGAGGCTTGTGGCCAATATGGAGCTACCACCATCGCCCAGTGGTGTGCCGACCTCCTCGATGGCTCGGTCGCGTACGACGACTCCACCAAGCCCTCCTTGACATGGCTTGGCGGTGCCCACGCCGAGGCCGAGATCCGCCGGGGCGACATGGCGGAGCGGGGTCAGGACTACTGGGCACGGGTCTGGGCGGCACGGGGTTTGCTCTACGTATGGGTGCCGCAGGCCGTGCCGGCGATCGTCGATGCGCTGTCCGACCCGGCGTGGCGCGTGCGCGAGATGGCCGCGAAGGTGGTGCGGTTGCGTGAGATAGGCGAAGCCGCAGACGCTCTGCAGGACCTGGTTACGGATGACGTGCCACGGGTTCGGGCGGCGGCGGTACGAGCCTTGGGCGCGGTGGGTGAGGGCGAGCACGCCGAGGCGGTCCGGGACGCCTTCGACGACGCCCAGCCCAGCGTCCGGCGCGCGGCGGACCTCAGCCTGGCCGAGCTACGACGGCGCCTGGATCGGGACCTCTGACGCAGAGGTGTGGCGCGACTCGACGGACATCTCGATGCCGTCGAGTGTGGCCGTGTTCTTTGCGCTCTCCGTACGCGCCTATCGCAGTTTGAGCTGGTGAGCCGCTCAGGCCGACGCCGCGGCACCGCGGGGAAGATCCTCGTCGGGGAGCGGCATCGCGGCTGCGCCGGCGGGAGCGTACGGCAAGGGCCGGCGCGGTTCCCGTACCCCGGCACCGCCCGGCGGGGCGGGTCCGTCGCCACCGGGTCCGGCTGGTTGCAGCCGGGTCACCCTTAGGGTCAGGGCGAGCCAGGTGCTGACCACCGCAGCGATGGCAATCGCCCCGGGCAGCAGGTAGCCGGCAACGGCCGCCGCGGTGGCGAGCGCGACGATCACCCCGATCACGAGAGCGAGGGTCCACCCCGGGCCACGAAGGTGTAGTGCGCGGTTACGACGGCGGTTCATCGCGTACCTCCTCGGACATCCGACGCCGGACGTCCGGTTCCAGCGTGCCGCGCGACCGGCGAGATTGCTAGCGCGATTGCAGCAGCCAAGCGTGGACGTCGCCCAGGTCCGTGAGGAGCGTCAGATGGCCGTCGTCATCGGACAGCCGCGGCGTCGACCCGGGAAGGTGCGCGGCTAGCCATTCGCCGTGAGCGAACGGGACCATCAGATCGCGCCGCCCCTGGATGACGAGCGTCGGAACCCAGATGGTTTCGAGTTCGAATCCCCACGGGCGGATGAACGCCAGGTCGTCATCGAGCCAACCCTCGACCCCCTTGCGCTGACCGCCAACGAGCCACGCGTGTAGGAACTCGGCGAGGTCGCCATCGAGCACCGCGGCGTCGACATCGGGCAGGAGGGATCGCATTGCGTCGGCCAATCCCGCCGGGCCCGCCGCGATCAGGTCGGCGCTCGCCTTCTCGAGGTACGGGCGCAGCGCGCTCTCGCCAGCGACGGCCGCTCCGAATTCGTCGAGGTTGTCTTGGCCCATTCCGGCGAGCCAGTCGAGATTCTCCGCGTCATGCGGGGCGACCGCGGCCAGGGCCGCCGCCGCGGCGATGCGATCGGGGAGCAACGCGGCGCAGGCCAGCGCGTGTGGACCGCCACCAGAGACACCCCACGTTCGGAATCGATCGACGCCGAGCGCGTCCGCGATCGTCGCCGCATCGGCCGCGACATGGGCGATCGACCGTCCCCGTTGGCGATCTGAGCCACCATAACCGGGTCGATCGAAGCCGACGAGCCGGATGCCACGGGCGACGGCGTCCTCGGCCCACCACGCCGCGAGGATGCCCGAGCACGGGGTTCCGTGATGGACGAGCACGAACTCGCCCTGTGGATCGCCGGCCTCGTAGACGTGAAGGACGCGTCCATCGGGCGTGCGGACGTCGTGCTGTACGGCGGTTGCAACTGCCGGGGCGGAGGTCATGGCGCTCATTTTCGCGCATTCCGCCACGTTCAGCCGGCCGGCCGGGTCAGGATCGTGGCATGACCGAGTACACAGATCAGGAGCGCCAGACCCTGCGCACGGCCGCGTTCGGCGCGATGTTCCTGGTGTCGCACTCCGACCCCGGCTTCATCGACATGTTCAAGGAGAGCCTCGCGGGCTCCAAGGCCCTGACCGAGACCTCGCCGGAGCTACGTGACCTGCTCAAGTCCGGCGGCATTCCGAAGATCCCGAAGGGGACGCCCACCGAGATCGAGTCCAATGTGCTCGGCGCGCTTCAGCAGTCGACCGCGATCCTGCAGGCAAAGAACCCCGCGGAGTTGGACGGATTCCGCGCCGCCGTCGTCACCGCCTGCGACCGGGTGGCATCGGCCTCCGGCGAAGTGACGGAGACCGAAACGGTCGCGGTGAACAAGGTCAAGGCAGCCCTCGGCGCCGCGTGAACAAGATCCCGTCGATCATGAGCTGAGTGTCGCCAGAGTGCGCCGATCATGACCTCCAAATCATGATCGGCGCGAGAGGGCGAGGGGTTGCCAGCGGGGGCCGAGCTCCATGAGGCGCTTCAATTCGACCAGGAAGCTCGGCCAGCCCTGCCGGAACTGTTCGGCGAGCTCATCCGTCTCAAAGCCACTGTGGACCAGGGTGAGGTAGGTCGAGCCGCGCGAGCTGCGCAGCGCCCACCGCACGGTGGTGTCCGGGCTGTCGGGGTAGCGCCACGAGTAGGCGAGCACCTTGTCCTGCTCCAGCTCGGTGATCTTGACGGGGCCGTGGTCCCAGCCGAAGTCGTAGCGGCCGCCCAGAACGGGCTCGATCACGGCCTTGCCGCGGGCCCACTTGTCCACCTGGGCGGGGTCGAGCAGCGAGGCGAAGACCTCCTCGACCGGGGCGTCGATGACGGTACGTACGAGGGCGTCGCCCTGGGCGGGCACGCTGAAATCGAATGGCGGCATGGTCGGCAGGCCCTCGCACTGTGCTGCGAGATTGGCCAGCGAAACGTGCCAGAAGCAGTCCAGCGCCGTGGCGTCGGCCGAACCGCTCGATGGGATACCAGAGTGGGTTACCGCGACGACCGTGCCCCCCTCATCGAGCGGTTCAACAGCGATGTCGACGGTGGACGCCTCACCGCCGTCGAAGGCCCAGGCGAAGTTCAGCGACCGGTCCGGCTCGCTGCCCAGCAGGCGCTGCCGCGGACGGTCACCCTGCGGCGTGTAGCGCCCCCAGAACTCATAGCGGCCGTCGGGCAACGAGACCTCGGCGGAGTCGGCCAGCCACTCGGTCAGGAGGTCGGCATCGGTCAGTGCGGCGTAGACGCTGTCGGGGGTCGCATCGATCTGGACGCGCAGCCGGAGGGGGTCGTTCGATGTCGTCACCCCCCAATCCAAGCAGGTGCCGGCCGACTTCGGCGACGTCAGGAACGCGTGTCGCGTCGTACCAGGGCGACCACCGGAATCCGCCGGCGGATGCCGGCCTGGTGGTCGTTGAAGAACGGGTACTTGCTCGCCACCTCGGCGAAGAGCCGATCGCGTTCCTCGCCTTCCGTCACGATGGCGGTCGCCGGATACGTCTCGCCGGCGACCTCGACTGTCACCTCGGGGTGGGCGCGGAGATTGTGGTACCAATCCGGATGTTTCGGCGCTCCGGCGTTGGAGGGCATCACCAGCAGGCGGTCGCCGTCGGGCACAAACATCATCGGCGTCGTTCGCTTCCGCCCGGTCCGGGCGCCGGTGGTCGTGAGCAGCAGTAACGCTCGACCAGGCGTGCCGCCGTTGGCGCGGAACTCCGCGATGACCTTCTTGTTGTGCGCCTTTATATCGGCGGGCATCGTCATGCCGCATCCCTCCGTTCGTTCGTGTACATCTCGGCGAGCGCGGTGGCGGCGTACCGGAACGTCTCGCGTAACTCCGCCGGCGCCAGAACCTCGACCTCGTCGCCGAACCTCATCAGCTCCCGATAGCCGTGCCGCAGTGACTCGATGGGCAGGGTCGTCTCCACCCAGCCGTTCCAGTCGGGCGCACCGGCGGCGGCCCGAGCGGCGCGGGCCATCGCCGGCGGCAGCAGGAACGGCATGACGCGCATGCCCTCCGCGCTCACCCGGATCGCCGCCTCATCGCGGTAGACGCTCTCCTCGTACCGCCTCGTCCACGACTGCCAGAACTCGGCCAGGTCGAAGTCGGCTGTCCGGTCGAACTTCTCCGCCAGCTGTGACATCTCCAGGATGTTGGCGACCCGGTAGGTGCGGATCTGATCGCCCGCGCGGCCGACGACGTACCAGCGTCCGGCTTTGAGCACCACGCCGAGCGGCGCGAGCGTCCTCGTCACCTCCCGAGGCGCCTTCCAGCGGCGGTAGCGCATCTGGATAACTCGGTCATTCCACACCGCCTCGGCCACCGCGGCCAGGTGCGGGGTCGACTCCGACTCCCGAAACCAACCGGGCGCGTCGAGGTGGAACCGCTCACGTATGCGTCCGGCCCGCGCACCCAGCTCCGGGGGGAGCGCCGCGAGCAGCTTCAGCTCGGCGGCCGCGAGGACGGTACCGAGGCCGAGCTCCGCCGCGGCCGCCGGCATCCCGGCGAGGAAGAGCGTCTCCGCCTCGTCCCCGGTCAGTCCGGTCAGTCGGGTGCGGTAGCCATCGAGCAGCTGATATCCGCCGGCTGGGCCTCGATCGGCGTACACCGGCACCCCGGCGCTGCTGAGGGACTCCACGTCGCGGTAGATCGTCCGGACCGAAACCTCCAGGTGGCCAGCGAGCTCGTGCGCGGTCATCCGGCCGCGAACCTGCAGCAACAGGAGGAGTGACACCAATCGGCTCGCCCGCACGAGCCCAAGCTACCCCGAGATCCTGACAGAAGATGTCAGGTACGCCCCGGAGGATGGGCACAACGATGAAGGGAGATCAAGCATGGAGAACACGCCTCTGGGCACGCTGAGCGCGGTCACCGTCGACTGCAACCACCCCCAGGAGCTGGCCGACTTCTACCGAAAGGTCACAGGGTGGGAGGTCAGCTACAGCGACGACGACTATGCGTATCTGAGCGGCGGGCCGATCAGTCTGGGTTTCCAGCGGATCGCTGATCACGTTCGACCCGCGTGGCCGGACCCGGCCAAGCAGATGCACCTCGACCTCCGCGTGGCCGACCTCGCCGCCGCGGAGACGGAGCTTGTCAGCCTCGGCGCCACCAAGCCGGAATTCCAGCCCGGCGGCGACAAGTGGGTGGTCCTGCAGGACCCGGCCGGTCACGCGTTCTGCATAACCGCGTCCGACTGACCGCCTAACATCCGGCCCCGTAGCATGCGGCGTCATGGCGCTGCATGTTCAGAGCTTCGGGGATCCCGACGGCCGGCCCGTGGTGGCCTTGCACGGCGTACGGGGGCACGGCGCCCGGTGGCGCCGCGTCGCCGAACGGCACACCACGGGCCTGCGCGTGCATGGCCTCGATCTGCGCGGCCACGGAAGGTCGCCGTGGACTCCACCGTGGACGCTGGAACAGCACGCCGACGATGTCCTGCAGACGATGGACGAACTGGGGCTCCAGACGGTCGATCTGATCGGGCACTCGTTCGGCGGCACCGTCGCGCTCGTCGTGGCGGGTCGGGCGCGGAACCGGATCCGCCGGCTCGTGCTGCTCGATCCCGGCGTCGCTCTGAATCCGCAGTACGTCGTTGAGCGCGTCCGGGATGAGATGGTCACGCCGGAATTCGCCGACCCCGAGGCCGCCGGGCGGGAGCGGGCGGCGATGTGGCCCGGCCTTACCGACCCGCCGCTGATCGACGAGGAGGTCCGGGACCATCTGGAGCGGGGCGAGGACGGGCTATGGCGGTGGCGCTACCACGCGGCCTCGGTTGTTACGGCGTACTCCGAGATGACGAGACCGGCGCCCATGCCGCTACCCGGCCTGCCCACCCTCCTCGTCGTCGCCACGAAGGGGAGCGCGGTGGGTCCTGCCTTCCTCGAGGCGGTACGGGACGCACCGGACGTGACGGTCGCAACGGTGGAATCCGGCCACACGGTCTACGTCGACCGCCCAGAGGAGACCGGGGCGCTGGTCCAGGAGTTTCTCGGCTGACGGAATCATCCGAACGGATGATCACCGCGCCAGCCTTTGCACATAGCCTGTCTCCTTCATGTGCGCGTTTCCGTGCGCAGGATTGGGAGTGGCATGAGTAGGGTTGGGCGCCTCGTGCTCGGGTTCTGCCTCGCGACGGCCGTGCTGTTCATCCCGCAACCGGCGATTGCTTCCGATCTGGTCATCACCAACCCGCCGCCCTCGCCCATCACGCCGCACGACCCGTTCTCGCACCAATTCGTGGCCACTGGTGGAATTGCGCCGTACAGCTACTCGCTTGTGACGCCTCCCATATCCATGGTGATTGGGCTGTCGCTCAACGCAGACGGGTTGCTGGCCGGCACCCCGAGCGCGCCAGGAACGTTTATATTTACCGTGCTCGTCACCGACTCGTTCGGCGACATGGCCGACCTCGAAGTCACGATGGTCGTGAATGCTCCTGTCATCACGATGACGCCGCCGCCGTCGCCGATCCCTGCCCTCGTGAACCTCTCGCACACCTTCCCCAGCGGCGGGCTAGCCCCATACACAATGTCGCACGTCGGGGCCTTGCCGAGCGGCATGGCAGTCGGTTCGCCTGGGGTACTCGTGGGCATTCCGCAGGAGTACGAGCAGGATCTTCCGAAGACCTTCACGTTCAGCGTCACGGCGACGGACGCACATGGATTCAAGTCCGCCCCCCTCGACGTCACGCTCGTCGTGGTCCCGCCGACCATCGTCGTCAGCCCGGCACCAGCGTCGCCGATCTACACCGGCCTGGCCTTCTCGCATATATTCACGGCGACCGGAGCGCTCGGGACCAAGACGCTTTCGCTTCAGGCGGGCGCCTTGCCGCCGGGCCTGTCGTTGACCTCTGCCGGGGTGCTGGCCGGCACGCCGACCACGCCGGGCACATATCCCTTCACAATTCGGGGCACGACTACGTTCGGCCCGCATGTAGACCCGTATGTGTTCTCGGGAGACCAGGCGTTCACGATCGTGGTGGCCGTCCCCGCCGTCGTGTTCACCTCTCCCGCTCCGCCGGGCGGCGTCGTCGGCACCCCGTACTCGTTCGCATTCACCGCCGGCGGCGACTCGGGCATTGCATTCAGCCTGCTGAGCGGAGCGCTTCCTCCTGGCCTGACGCTGGGGGCCGACGGCGCCCTGGGTGGCACGCCGACGACCGCCGGCACGTTCGCCTTCGCGGTCAAGGCAACGGGAGCCGGCTCCTCGGCCGAGCAGGACGCGACCATCACCATCGCTCCGAGGCCGGCGGTGCCTCCGTCAACACAGGGACCGTCTACGCAGGGACCGTCGATGGCGGAGACCGGACTGGGCATCAGTCTGTATGTCGTCCTCGGCGCACTAATGATCATTGCCGGTCTGATGTTGGTGTGGCTTGCCCGTAGACGGCGCGCCACCGCGACGCCGAACTAGGGATCAGTCCGGAAGTTCGGCCAGCAGGGTGCTTCGTACCGTGTGCCATACGTCCTGGTTCTGCGCGACGAGCAGGCCAGTGCGCTCGTACTCCGCGGCGAGGTAGGGTGCGCCGTCGAGGCGCCACCCGACCCCGCCGGCTTCCTCGACGAAGAGGACTCCGGGGGCGTGGTCCCACGGCAGGGTTCGCCAGAAGACGGCGAACTGCTGCTCGTCGCGGACGATGGCCGGGTATTCGTATCCGGCACAGTTGGCCCCGGGTAGAACCTCGCCTACCGTCGGGATGGCCGCCTCGATACTCGTCCGCAGCCCGATCGGGATGTATCGGCTCGACGATGGACCCCGCAGCGCATGCGCCGGGCGGTGCATCGTGGGCGCGGATGCCCGTACCCCGTCGAAGAACGCCCCGGCGCCACGCTCGGCGACCGCCGCGACGCCACCGACCGGATCGAGGATGCACGAGGCAACGGCTACCCCATCCCGCAGCAACGCCACCATGATCGCGAAGGGTTCCAGCCCCGCGGCGAAGTTGGCGGTGCCGTCCACCGGGTCGACGACCCAGACCTCTCCATCCTCAGCGATAAGCGACATACGGAATGGATCCGCCGCAACCGCCTCTTCGCCGAGCACCCGAGAACCCGGTCTGAGCGCCATGAGCCCTGCGGTCAGCAGCTCCTCCGCCTCCCGATCCGCGACCGTCACAAGATCGGCCGGGCCCTTGTACTCGATCTCGCTCTCGGTGAGCCGCCGGAATCGGGGGAGTATGGCCGAGGCGGCCACGTCGCGCATCAACGCCTCGACCTTGTCGATCACGCCCCGAGGTTATCGCCTGACGAACCGGGTCCGTCGGTTGGCCGTTGATTGTTGGAGCAAGCTTCGCCAGACTCGACACAAGACCCGGCGCACGATCACCGCGGCCCTCTGGACGAGTTCCTGACCAGGCGGAAGGTAAGCACAGTGACCGCAACCGATTTGTTGGCCAGGGCCGACCGGCTTCGTGAGCAGCGCACCCCGTTCGTCCTCGCCACGGTCGTACGGGCGGAGCGCCCGACCTCGGCGAAGGCTGGCGACCGCGCCATCATCACGTCGGACGGCACGATGGAGGGCTTCGTCGGCGGCGTGTGCGCCGAATCGACGGTCAGGCTAGAGGGCCTTCGCCTGCTGGGTGACGGCGAGTCCGCCCTGCTGCGGATCACGCCGGCGGAAGAGGACTCCCGCTCTGCTCCCGCGGAGGCAACACCCGAGGGCATCATCGTGATTGGCAATCCGTGCCTTTCGGGAGGGACGCTGGACGTCTTCCTCGAGGCGGTCCGGCCCGCGACGCTCGTGCACGTCTTCGGCGATGCGCCGATCGGCCGAGCCCTGGCCACGGTGGCCGAGGCTTCCGGGTACGCCGTGACCGCATCCACCGATCCGTCGGCGCCGATCGCCGACGACACCGCCGCCGTCATCGTCGCCTCGCACGGTCGCGACGAGGAGAAGGTGCTCCTGGCAGCGCTGCTGGCCGAGATTCCCTACGTGGGGCTGGTCGCCAGCCCGCGACGCGGATCCGCGGTGGTGTCCGAACTGGACGTTGCCGAGGATCTACGGAATCGGGTGCGCACGCCGGCCGGACTGGACCTCGGCGCTCGTACCCCGTTGGAGGTCGCGGTCTCGATCGTCGCCGAGCTGATTTCGGTACGGGCGAGCGCGAACCCTCGACCGGCCAGGCCACTGCTACCGGTAGTGGAGCCGGCGGTCATCGCGATCGATCCGGTGTGCGGGATGAGCGTCGCCGCCGTGCCGGCCAGCCTGCATGTGGAGCATGACGGCACGACGTACTACTTCTGCGGCACCGGCTGCCGGCAGGCGTTCGCCGACGACCCAGATCGCTACCGGGTATGACCGGGATCCCGGACGACGTCTCCGCGCTGCGCGGCGGGCTGGCCGAATTCGGCTATCTTGCCGATGACGGCCTCGCCACCGCACTCTTTCTCGCCGTACGGATGGGCCAGCCGCTGCTGCTCGAGGGCGAACCGGGTGTCGGTAAGACGGAAGCCGCCAAGGCACTGGCCTCCACACTGGACACATCTTTGCTGCGCCTGCAGTGCTACGAGGGCCTGACCGCGGCCGAGGCGCTGTACGAATGGAATTATCCGCGCCAACTGTTGGCGATCCGGCTGGCCGAGTCGCGGGGCGCCACATTGGCCGAGTCCGACCTGTTCGGTCCCGACTATCTGTTGCCGCGCCCGCTGCTGGCCGCCATCGACCACCCGGGGCCGCGTCCCGCCGTACTGCTCATCGACGAGGTTGACCGGGCCGACGACGAGTTCGAGGCGTTCCTCTTCGAGTTGCTCGCGGAGGGGTCGGTGACGATCCCCGAGCTGGGCACGCGACAGGCAAATGTGCGGCCGATCGCCGTACTCACCTCGAACCGGACCCGAGACCTGCACGACGCCCTCAAGCGACGCTGCCTCTACCACTGGATCCGTTACCCGTCCATTGACCGGGTTGCCGAGATCATCCGTCGTCGGGTACCGGGCGCCTCCGAGCCGCTGGCGGACCAGATCGCTTCGTCGATCCAACGCCTGCGCGACCTCGACCTGTACAAGGCGCCCGGCGTCGCCGAGGCGATCAGCTGGGCCTCGGCGCTGGCTGCGCTCGGAGTCTCCACATGGGACATGATGTCGGCCGAGAGTACGCTCGGCGCCGTTCTCAAGTACGACGAGGACATGGCCGCCGCACGTTCGGCCGGCCTGGCCGCGGTGCTCGGCGAGCGATGACCCGATGATGGCCGACCTCGCCGTACTCGCGTCTCGCTTCGCCGCCCGACTGAGACAGGAAGGCTTGCCCGTGGGGCCGGACCGGTCGGCCCGGTTCGCCGCCGCGGTGACGCTGGCGGACCCGGCCACGGTCCGGGATCTGTACTGGTGCGGCCTCGCGACACTCATCGCCGACCCGTCCGAGATCCCGGCCTTCGATCGCGTCTTCGCCCTGGTCTTCGGAGGGATGGCCGACCCGGCCGAGTCGCGGGGTGATCCGAACTCGCCACCGTTCCGGGGTGGCACGGAGCCGGCACCGCCGGCCGGGACATCAGGGTCGCGGTCGATCCAGGCGCACTCGGTTGCCGGGGCGCCGGCCGATGGCGCCTCGCCCCCGCAGCCTGATGAGGCCGAGCAGGAGTCCACGTACCCCGCCCTGGCCGCCGCGGCCGAACGGCTCGGCACCCGCGACTTCGCATCGCTCTCCGTCGACGAACTCGCCCGGCTTGCGGTCGTGATGCGACAGCTCCAATTGGTCACGCCGCTGCGCCGCTCGCGGCGGTACGAGCCCGGCTCGCGGGGTCGGCGGATCGACCTGCGCAAGACGCTGCGGCTCGCCCAGCGCAGCGGAGGCTATCCCGTACGGCTGGCGCGCCATCGCCTCCGGTGGCGGCATCGGCGGCTCGTCGTCCTGTGCGACATCTCCGGGTCTATGGAGCCGTACGCCCGTGCGCTGCTGCAGCTCGTGTACTGCGCGGCTTCGGCGGGTGGCCCGAAGGCGGAGGTCTTCACGTTCGCCACCCGGTTGACCCGTCTCACCCGGGTGCTGGCAAAGGTTCGGCCGGAGGCGGCGCTGGAGCGGGCCGGCCGGGCGGCGCCGGACTGGTCCGGCGGGACGCGAATCGGCGAGGCGTTGAAGACATTTCTGGACCGGTACGGATCGCGGGCGCTCGCTCGGGGCGCGGTCGTGCTCATCATCTCCGACGGCTGGGAGACCGGGGACGCCGAGCTTCTGCGTACGCAGATGGCGCGGCTGTCCCGACTCGCCTATCGGATCGTGTGGGCGAATCCGCGTACTGCATCGCCCCGGTATGAGCCGCTCGTCGCCGGCATGGCCGCGGCGTGGCCCTACTGCGACGCGATAGTGAGCGCGCACTCGCTCTCCGCGCTGGATCCGTTGATTGATGCGCTCGCCCGGTTTTGAGTGGGTCTGCGGTCGGTGTGTCGCGACGGGTTGTACATGTGGTATTGAGAGTCCACAAGCGCTGCGACGTAACCCGGGCACCGTCAACCGCCTCGCTCGAATCGCACCAGCGTGGCCTCTGCGTCGCTCCAGAACGATCGCTCCCGGCGGACCGGGGCGATGCCCGGACCTGCGCACCTATGGTGTGTGGATGCCCGAACGTATCCCGATGGACTTCGCTGCGTACGAGCGGCGTCGGCTGACCGGAGTCTGCTATATCTGTGCGTTCCTCGCCGGCGATCCCGACTATCCACATGAGGATGTGTACGAGGACGACGCACACATCGCGTACCTGAACCGCTATCCGACGTTGGTCGGGTACGTTCTCGTGGCACCGAAGGCGCACATCGAGCACCTCGTCCGCGACCTCACCGAGCCCGAATTCGTGCGGCTCATGGCGGTCGTACGACGGGTCGCGCTCGCTGTTGAGGCGGTCGTGGCACCGGAACGCACGTACCTGCTTTCGCTCGGCAGCCAACAGGGGAACTCGCACATCCACTGGCACATAGCGCCATTGCCGTCAGGCGTGCCCTACGAGGAGCAGCAGTTTCAAGCGGTCATGGCGGAGAACGGGATCCTCGACCGATCGCCAGCGCAACAAGCGGACCTGGCGGCCCGGATTCGCGCGGCCATGGACGAGATCGACTAACACTAACGGCAAAGCTCCCTCACGGTCGCGGCTACAACATCGGGCGCCCGCAGCGGCAGGTAGTGGTCAACGCCGGGCAGGCGTACGAGTCGGCAGCCCGGGATGCGGGCCGCCATCTCGTCGTTGCACGCGATGAGCGGTGCCCGGTCGAGGTCGCCGATGAGCACCACGGACGGAATGGCAATCTCACCTAGGCGGTCGAATGCCGGCGGATCCTCCTGCCGGTACTTCTCCTCGTACAGCCAGGCTTGGACAGCGGATCGCATTTGCGCCCGCGCGGTCTCATCGGCACCGCTCGCGGCCCATTCGCGAAGCCCCAGAGACACCAGGCCCTCAAGATCGCCGGCGGCACCGAACGCCTCATACTCGGCGTCCAGCTCAGGCTCCTCGGGCCACGGGTAGTCGTGCAGCCCGGGACACGCCAGCACCAGCACAGACACGCGGCGGGGATGGGCGAGCGCGAGGCTGACCGCGGCATCGCCGCCCATGCTGCACCCGACCAGCCCGGCTTTGGGCACATCGAAGTGGTCCATGACGGCGACCAGGTCGCCGAGGAGGGTGAACGGCGCGGTCGGCTGCGGCGATCGGCCGAAGCCCCGCGTGTCGTACCGGATCAACCTGTACTCGTCTCGAAGCTGCGGTACGACGAGGTCCCACACTCGGGAGTCGCCAATCCCCGGATGCAACAGCACCAGCGCAGGCCCGCTGCCACCCGTGTCGTCTGCCCAAACCTCGCCGCCGTCGACCGGCACCATCTGCTCCATGCCGCCCATCCTAGGTTCGTCCTCAAGATCCTGTCGATCATGATTTGAGTGTCGCCTGGAGCCGCCGATCATGACCTCCAAATCATGATCGGCGCCAGATAACGGGGAGGGCTACCGTGACGAGCGTGACCGGGAGCTGGGGGCCGAAGGACTTGGTACGGCGCGGGTACGACGCCGTCTCCTACCGTTACCGACAGGACGCGGACAGCGACGCGGACGACCGGCGTGAGTGGATTCGTCGCCTTGTCGCGCAACTGGCGCCCGGCGGAGACGTGCTGAATCTCGGCTGTGGATGTGGCATCCCGGCGTCCCGAGACCTCGCCGCGGCTGGCATGCGCGTGACCGGCGTCGACTTCAGCGAGGTGCAGATCGGGCGAGCCCGCGACTTCGTGCCGGAGGCGATGTTCATCCGCTCCGACGCGAGTGAGGTAACGTTTCCGCCGGACAGCTTCGACGCCGTGATCTCCCTTTACATGCTGATCCACCTGCCATTAGAGGAACAGCCGCCGCTGCTGGCGAAAGTCGCGTCGTGGCTGCGGCCCGGTGGCCAATTCGTCGCCACCGTCGGACACCACGCGTGGACCGGCACCGAGGAGAACTGGCTCGGTGGCGATGCTCCTATGTGGTGGAGCCACGCCGACGCCGACACCTACCGCCGCTGGCTCACCGAGGCCGGACTCGCCGTCGACGCGCAGGAGTTCGTGCCCGAGGGTACCGGCGGCCATACACTCTTCTGGTGCAGGGTGAGCTGATTCCCGTTGACCCGGGCGCTCTCGTGGAGCGCCTGGGCGACCTCGATGCGTTCACCGATGGCTGGCTGCGCAACCGGCGACTCTCGGAGCACACTCGCACGGCGTACCGCCGTGATGTCGGCGATTGGCTCACCTGGTGCCGCGCCCGCGACCTGGACCCGCTGACGGCGACCTTCGTCCACATCAACGCCTACGCTCGCGCTGTTGAGTCCACATCGGATCGACGTACGGGCAAGTTGCTGACCCCTGCTACAGTGGCGCGCCGACTCTCCGGACTCTCAAGCTGGTACGGGTTCCTGGTCAAATTGGGCGCGATCCCGGCGAATCCCGTCGGCGCGGCTGACCGGCCAAGCGTCTCCCGCGACCACTCCGGCACGGTGGGGCTCAGCGCGGTCGAGGTCGACGCAATGCTCGCCGCGGCCGAGGCCGACGGGGGAGCGATGCGCGTCCGCAATCAGGCCATCATCGCGATCCTGGCCGATCTCGGCCTGCGGGTGGGAGAGGTCGTCGGCCTGGACATCGCTGATCTCGGTTACGAGCGTGGCCATCGCAGCGTTCGGTTCACCGGTAAGGGCGGAGTCCAAAGGAGACGCGCGCTCACGCCGGCCAGCACCGCCGCGCTCGAGACCTACCTCCTGGAGCGCGCCGCGACCGCCGGCGTGCTGGTCGACCAACTCAGCGGCCCGTTATTCGTCACGGCCTCCGGGGCCCGGCTCGATCGGCATTCCGTCTTCCGTCTCGTCCGGCGCCTGGCCGAACGGGCCGGCATCCCCGCTTGGGCCAAGCTTTCGCCACACTCCTTGCGGCATGCCTTCGCCACCACGGCTCGCGATGAGGGCGTGCCGCTCGAGGACGTTCAGGACGCGATGGGCCACGCCGACCCGCGCACCACCCGCCGGTACGACCGGGATCGGCACAACCTCGACCGCGACCCGTCGTACGCGATATGGGCGGCCCGAGCCCGCCGTCGTGCGACGTCGTGAAGGCGCTGGCCGACAACGACGTCCGCCGCGCCCGGGTCGCCGCACAATTACTGCACCGCCCTGGCCGTTCGCGACCACGGCCGGTCGACCTCGTGGCGCGGCTGCTCGCCGTGCAGGCACAGGACATCGGCGCCGCGCCGCTCGCGCTGCGGGCACGCTCACGCGGGTTGACCTCGGCGGACGTGGCCGCCTCCCGAGAGGACCGGTCCGTCGTACGGGCCTGGGGCCCTCGCGGCACGCTGCATCTCATCGCCGCGGAAGACCTGGGCTGGCTCACCTCGCTGCTGCTCCCACCGTCGACCTCCAATGTGATGCGGCGCCTCAAGCAGGAGGGAATCACCGGGACGGCGGCGCAGCTTCTCCGCATCATCGAGCAAGCGCTGGCTGGCCAGGGCCCGCTGACCAAGGCGCAGCTCGGCGAGCGCCTCACCGCGTTGAAATGCCCGGCGAAGGGGCAGGGGATCGTCTACTTGGCATTCCTGGCGGCCATTCACGGCCGGCTGGTGCTCGGACCCGATCGCTCGAACAAGCCGACCTATGTGTACGCCCCGGACTGGCTCGGCCGCGAGCTCCGGCTCGATGGCGACGGTGACTGGGCGCTCGCGGAGCTGGCCCGCCGCTACCTACGCGCCCACGCGCCCGCCGGGCCGGAGGATCTCGCGGCGTGGGCCGGGCTACCACTGCGCGACGCCAGGGCGGCGTGGGCCGCGATCGCCAACGATCTGACCGAGGTTGACCACGGCGGCCGTCCACTGTGGCGTCCGCGCCGGGGCGCCGCAACACCCGAGCGGGGCGCGCTCGCGTTGTTGCCAGCGTTCGATGAGTATCTGCTCGGCTGGCGTGACCGGTCGCTGATCCTCGACGACGCGCACACACGCAAGATCTTTCCGGGCGGCGGGATCCTCCACCCAGCGGTGATGGCGGACGGTCGGCTCGTGGGACGCTGGCGACCGGACCGCGACGGCGTCGCGTCGGTGGACCTCTTTGAGCCGACCGACGAGGCCGCGCTCCGCGCCGAGATCGACGACGTCGCCCGCTTCTCAAGATCTCCACGATCATGAGCTGAGCGTTGCCGAAAGGCGCTGATCATGACCTCCAAATCATGATCGGCGCAGTTGGTAGGATGGGTCGGATGGGGGACGGTGGGCTGGAGATCGAGCGGGAGATCGAGCGGGAGCAGGAGTACGTGTCGATGCTCTACGGTCGCCTCGACACGATGCGTGAGCAGGCGGCTGACCGCCTTGCGGGGTCGCTGCAGGCGACGGGTGGAACTCCGCAGGCCCGCTCCGAGCGGGACAGTGTCGCGTCGATGTACACCCACCAGATGGCCGAGCTGAACGGGGTCGAGAACGCCCTCTGCTTCGGACGGCTGGACTTCGATGCGGGCGACGTGCGATACATCGGCCGGATCGGCATCTTCGACGACGACGACTTCGACCCGCTCCTCATGGACTGGCGGGCACCAGCCGCGCGCGCGTTCTACCTCGCCACCGCCGCCTCGCCCGAGGGAGTCAAGCGACGCCGGCACATCCGGACCAATCAACGCACCGTCACCGGCCTCGATGACGAGGTGCTCGACCTCACCGAGGCGCACGACCCCCATCACACCGAGCTGACCAGCGAGGCCGCGCTGCTTTCGGCGCTCACCGCGAGCCGCACCGGCCGGATGAAGGACATCGTCGAGACCATCCAGGCGGAGCAGGACCGCATCATCCGGTCCGATCTCGGCGGCGTCCTCGTGGTACAGGGCGGCCCCGGCACCGGCAAGACCGCCGTCGCGCTGCACCGCGCCGCGTACCTGCTCTACACCCACCGCCAGCAGCTCTCGACCCGCGGCGTGCTCGTCGTCGGTCCAAATGCGACATTCCTTCGCTACATCGCGCACGTGCTGCCGTCGCTCGCGGAGACCGGTGTCCTGTTGGGCACCGTGGGCGATCTCTACCCGGGTGTCGTCGCCACCAGTACCGAATCGACCGCGGCGGCCGAGGTCAAGGGCCGAGCGACGATGGCGGCCGTGCTAGCCAACGCGCTCGCGGATCGCCAACGGGTGCCCGACGAGGACATCGAGCTGCGGTTCGAGCGTGAAGTCCTCACCATCGACAAGGCCAGCTGCGTGCGGGCGCGGGCCCGGGCGCGCCGATCGGGCAAGCTACACAACCTCGCCCGGCCGACCTTCGCCCGTCACGTTGTCGACGCACTCGCCCGGCAGCTCGCCGAACGTGTCGGCACCGATCCGTTCGCCTTCGACCCGCTCGGCGGGGACGACGCGCCCGGCGACCCGAACATCTTCGGCGAGGCCGACATGGCCGACATCCGGCGCGACCTCGATGCCGACGCCGGAGTTCAGGCCACATTGGACCGGCTCTGGCCGATCCTGACGCCACAGCAGTTGCTGGGCGACCTCTTCGCATCGGAGGAGCGGCTGGCCACGGCCGCGCCCGACCTGACTCAGGCAGAACGAGGACTGCTCCTGCGCCCGGCCGCCGGTTCTGTGGACGGGGCGTGGACGGCGGCGGACGTCCCCCTGCTGGATGAGGCGGCCGAGCTGCTCGGCGAGGACGACCGGGCCGCGCGGGCTCGGGCCGAGGCATTGCGGCGCGAGCGGGTCGCCTACGCGCAGGGGGCGCTGGACATTGTGGAGGGTTCCCGCTCGCTTGAGTTTGAGGACGAGGAGGAGTCGGAGCTGCTGGCCGCGACCGACCTGCTCGACGCCGAGCGATTGGCGGCGCGGCACGAGGCTGGGGAGCAGTTGACCGTCGCGCAGCGGGCCGCGGCCGACCGAAGCTGGGCGTTCGGGCACATCATCGTGGACGAGGCCCAGGAACTCTCGCCGATGGCCTGGCGTCTGCTGATGCGCCGCAGCCCCAGCCGGTCGATGACCGTGGTGGGTGACATCGCGCAGACCGGCGACCTCGCCGGCACGTCGTCGTGGCAGGCCACGCTGGAGCCGTACGTCGAGCACCGTTGGCGGCTGGAGGAGCTGACCGTCAACTACCGCACGCCAGCCGAGATCATGGCGCTCGCCTCAGGAGTGCTGGAGAAGATCGACCCCACGCTTGAGCCACCGCGTTCCGTGCGGACCACCGGAGTTGAGCCGTGGATCAGGCGGTCGGAGATAGAGGCGCTCGGCGAAGACCTGGCCAAGGCCGTGCTGCACGAGTCGACGGAGTCCGGGGACGGCCAGATCGGCGTGATCGTGCCCGAGGTCCGGTTGGACGAGCTTGCGGCGGCGGTCCGCGACGCCGTTCCCGACGCCGCCGTCGGCGAACAACCGCAGCTGGAGAGTCGGGTCGTGGTGCTCACGGTCCGGCAGGTCAAGGGTCTCGAGTTCGACTCGGTGCTCGTGGTCGATCCGCAGACGATTGTTGACGAGTCCCCGCGCGGACTCAGTGATCTTTATGTCGCGCTCACCCGGGCCACCCAGCGGCTCGGCGTGCTCCACGACGGCCCGGTTCCCCCATCGTTGGGAAAGGGATCTTGACGGGAGCTATTCAGTCAGTGAATAGTCTCTGTCATGTCCACCGCACACGTGCTGCTCGGTCTGCTGTCCGGCGGCGCCCGGCACGGCTACGACCTCAAACGCGCCCACGATGCGCGGATGCCGCAGGCCAAGCCGCTCGCGTTCGGGCAGGTCTACTCGACGCTGGCCCGGCTCGAGCGCGATGGACTCGTGCGATCCGTCGGCCAGGACCAGGCCGGGGGCCCGGAGCGTACCTCGTTCAGCCTGACGCCACGGGGGCGAACCGCTCTCACCGAGTGGCTCGCCGAGGTCGAACCGCCCATGCCGTACGTAACAAACGCACTCTTCGCGAAGGTGCTCGTCGCGCTTCTCACCTCCGGCGAGTCGACCGCCCGGGATTATCTGGCCCGGCAGCGCTCGGCCCACGCCGGTCGCATTCGCGAGCTCACCAAGACCAAGCTCGATCCGGCCGGGTCGGTCGGCGATGTGATCGCCGCCGACTACGCCATAGCCCATCTCGCCGCGGATCTGCGGTGGCTCGAGACCACCCTCGACCGGGTCGCCCAACTCAACGGCGAGATCTACCAAGACAGCGAGGTAAGGGGATGACAGCGCTCCTGGAGGCCAAAGGCCTCATCAAGTCGTATGGGAGGACGCTCGCCCTACGCGGTCTCGGCGTCTCAATGGAAGCGGGCGAGGTGGTGGCGATCACCGGCCCCAGTGGGTGCGGGAAGTCGACGCTGCTGCATTGCCTAGCCGGAATCCTCCGGCCCGACCAGGGTGAGGTGTTCTACGGCGGCCAGCGGATCGACACGTGGTCCGAGGCGCGCAGGTCCCACCTGCGCCGCTCCGAGTTCGGCGTGCTGTTCCAGTTTGGACAGCTCGTCACCGAACTGACGGCGGTTGAGAACGTCGCGCTGCCACTGCTACTCGCTGGCACGGGGCGGCGAGCGGCGCAGGGCGCAGCGACGGAGTGGCTCATCCGGCTCGGCGTCGGCGACTCGGCCGGTGCCAAGCCGGGCGAGCTCTCCGGCGGTCAGCAGCAACGGGTCGCGCTGGCCCGGGCGCTCATCACCGAGCCCCGCGTGCTCTTCGCGGACGAACCGACCGGGGCGCTGGACACCCTCACCGGGGAGAAGGTGCTGACCGAACTCGTGCACCTTTCCCGGGAACTGGGGCAGACCGCTGTACTCGTGACCCACGATGCCCGGGTCGCCGGCTACGCCGATCGGGAGATCCTGCTTCGCGACGGCGCACTCGACGAGATCGCGATGGTGACGCGATGAGGCCAGCCACTCTATTCCGGGTGGCTCTCGCCGGCACCCGGACCGATGTCCTCCGGGTCGTGCTGACCGCGGTGAGCGCCTCGCTGGCTACGCTCGCCGCGCTCGCGGCGGCCACTGTTATGTCCATCAACGACTGGTCCGGCCGGTACAGCCCAGCTGTGCTCAATGATCCGCGTCTGCGCGTCGGCGTCGTCGTCGGACTGACGCTGCTGATGATTCCGGTCCTGGCCCTCGCCGCCCAATGCTCCCGGCTCGGCGCGCCCGGGCGAGACCGGCGTCTCGCCGGATTCCGCCTGGCCGGCGCCACGCCGCGCCAGGTCGTTCGCATCGCCGCGGCCGAGACCGGCGTGGCGAGCCTGGTCGGGGCGGGCGTCGGGCTCGTCGCGTATCAGATCGGTCGGTTGGCATGGCATCACACCGACCCGCATCGGCAACTGCCGCTGCCCACCGACGTCCGCGTCGGTGCCGCGGTCGTCGGGATGATCTGCCTCGGCATCCCCCTGCTCGCGTCCGGTGCGGCGACGGTGCTGCTGCGCCGTGTAGTGGTCGGTCCGTTTGGGGTCGTCCGAAGCACCCACCACGGTCGGCCCGGGGCCTGGCCTACCGTCCTGGTCGCATTGGGCGTCGCCGCGTTCGTTGTCGCCGGGGCCTTCGACGGGTTGAAGTCCGAAGCGTACGCGACGCTCCTGTTCCTGGGCGGCCTGTCGGCCGCGGCGGGCATCGCTCTGGGTGTGGGCTGGGTCTCGTACACCACGGGCCGCGCGCTTCACCGCTACGCGCGCCGGCCGGCGACGCTGATCGCGGCGCGGCGGCTCATGGACGATCCGTGGTCGGGCTCGCGCATGTTCGGCACGCTCCTGGTCGCCGTCGTGTTCGGAGCGGGCGCCGCGGCGTACCGCGCCTTTGTCGTCGCCGAGGTCAGTCTGCGCGACGAGGTAGGGCGTCTGGAGCTCGCTCGCCGGGGCGAAGAGTACGTCGCGGACGAGTATCTGATGAAGCGATATACCCAGGCCGTCGACTACGTCGATGCGGCGGTCGCGGTGGCGGCGGCGATAGCGGCTGTGGCGCTGCTCGTGGCACTGGTCGAGCGTCTCGTGTCCGGGCGCCAGGCCGCCGCTGCCCTGGTGGCGGCCGGCGTGCCCCGGCGCACATTGGCGAAGGCCGCGCTGTGGCAGGTCGCCGTACCGGCTGTACCGGCGATCGTGCTCGCCGTGGCGGTCGGTGCCGTCATGACCCGCGGACTCAATCCCACCGTCAAGGCAGGGGGCTACAGCACACGCGGTGGATTGGTCCCGACGGTCACCCGCCCGGTGCCGGTGCCGTGGGAACACCTCGCCGTCGTGGCTGCAAGTGGGCTCTCACTGGTGCTGGCGATGGTCGGACTCAGTCTGCTCTTCCTGCGCAGCAGCACCGACCTGACCGAGCTGCGTACAACGTAACCGCCGCCCATGATCTGGTGGGATCCTCCGTGTCAGGGCACGGAGGATCCCACCGGATAAACGGATCATGCGGTACCACACGTGGGGCGATCATGCCAGGTTGTCAACAGGGTGGCCGCGTGTCCACATGTCTTGTTTGCGCGCTCGCGCGCTGGGTGCCGTACCCCTACAACCACCCATGTGCTCGACGACCTGCTCCGGGTCCAAGACGGCGTCCTGACTCGCGCCCAGGCGCTCGCATCAGGTATGACCGACGAGAGGATCGAGGCGAATCTGGTCGCGAATCGTTGGCAGCGCCTCTTCGCCGGCGTATATGCGTGCTTCAGCGGCCCGCTGCCGCGCCGAGCCCGGCTGTGGGCGGCTGTCCTGCGGGCCGGTGAGGAAGCTGTGCTCAGCCACGAAACGGCCGCCGAACTGGTCGGATTGATCGAGAGCCCGTCGGCCAGAATCCACGTGACCGTGCCGTGGCGGAGAACAGTGCACCGCATCCCAGGGGTAATGGTGCACCGTTCTGTACGTGCAAGCCTGATCCGGCATCCGAGTCGGATCCCGCCACAGACGAGGGTGGAGGAGACCGTCATTGATCTAACCCAGACTGCCCGGTGTGTGGACGACGCGATGGGGTGGCTGGCCCGCGCTGTAGGTGCGAGGATAACGACGGCGGATCGGCTCACACAAGCCATGAGACGGCGGTCGCGACTACGATGGCGCGGCACTCTGCGAGCAGCGCTGGACGACGTGCGATGGGGCTGCCACTCACTCCTTGAGATCAAATACTTCCGGAACGTGGAGCGGGCCCACGGTATTCCGATGGCCGATCGCCAGGCAGTTCGACAGCGAGCCGGCCACAAGGAGTTCGACGACGTCCGGTACCGCCAGTACCGGACCCGGGTGGAGCTTGACGGACGGGTGGCACACCCGTACCCGGAGCGCTTTCGTGACATGCGACGCGACAATTCTGCTGTCGCGGAGGGCGACGATCCGCTGCGGTACGGCATCCGCGACGTCGAGGAGTTCCCATGCCACGTAGCCGCCCAGGTCGGCGGCGTGTTGCGCCACAACGGCTGGACAGGCTCGCCCCATGCGTGCAACCGCCCCGACTGCGTGATCTCATTGCACGCCGGGTGATCGCAAGTAGCTGGTGGGATCCTCCGTGTCAGGGCACGGAACATCCCACCAGATCACGTGGTGACGCGGGCGAGGAAGGCTCGTCCGGCGGCGGCGACGTCGTCGGGCGAGAGTTCCAGCGCGGGGGCGGCGACGGTGACTTCTGTCACCGAGAGTCCGGTGGGTGGCCGATCGACCCAGATGCCGGCGAACCAGATCTTCTCCGCCTCGGCGAGCGCGAATGCCGCCTCGTTCAGGCTCTCTGCGGCGTGCGGAAGCCACATCTGGAACTGGTGGGTGTGGGGCGGTTGTGGATGCACACGGGCGCCCGGCAGCTCCGCCAACGCAGACGAGACGACCTTCGCATGTGCGACATAGGAGTCGAGCCGTGGCAGCTCGGCGTCGATCCCGGCCAGGGCGGCCAGCGCGGCCGGCCAGTGTTGCGCGACGTTGCCGCCGTACCGGTGTCGCCACGCTCGAGCCTCGGCCACGAAATCCGTCGGTCCGGCCAGAGCGGAGCCGGCGAGCCCGCCCAGCGTCTTGTAGAGCGACACGTAAACCGAGTCGGCGAGACCCGCGATCGTCGGCAGGTCCTGACCCAGATGCGGCGCGGACTCCCACAGGCGGGCGCCGTCGAAATGCACCCTGGCGCCTCGATCCCGGGCCGCGGCCACCAGCGCGACGAGCTCGTCCCAGGTGGGCAGCAGGTAACCCGCGTCGCGGAGCGGCAGCTCGAGGAGCAGCGTGCCGAAGGGCTCATCCAGCTCTCGTACCTCCACCGCGATCGGCTGGCGAGGCTCGCGCGTCGGCCACACTCCACGCAGGCCGGTCAACGCGGTGAACGCCTTGCGCTCATGCACCTCAAGGTGGCTCAACGGATGCAGGGCGACGGTCGAGTTCCTGGTGCGCTCGGACCAGCACCGCAGCGAAACCTGCTGGGCCATCGTGCCGGTCGGGAAGAACACCGCCGCTGGCTTGCCGAGCAGGGCCGCGATCCGCTCCTCGAGCACGGTGGCGAGGCCGCCGTCGTAGACATGGACCCGAACGTCCAGATCGACGTCCGAAGTGGAGAGTGCCTGCAGGCGCTCGCGCATGCTGACCGGCCTGGTCCCGGACAGGACCCGGTCACATTCTCGGACGGCCGCCCACCACCGGTCCGCGAAGTCAACCGCCACCGGCGAGCTCACGGGCAGAGGATGTCGAACGTGCGGTGGGCGTCGACGGCGGTCTCGTCGGCGGTCAGCCGCGATCGGCCCCACAACTCGGCGGCCACCTTGGTCGCCTCATCGTTCGTGGCCACGGCGTGCTCGACGAGCAGCGCGAGGGAGAGGGCGTAGCCCATCGTGAGCGCGAGATCCCGAGCGCCCGCGACCACCGACTCCGCGCGCGGGTCGGCCGCCACGGCCGGCAGCGCGTCCATGAGCTTGAACCGCGCCGCCCGCAGCCCGTCCACGGCTCCGCCGATGAGCAGCGAGGACGCGGTGGCTGTCGCCTCGTCGAGCTTCGCGATGAACGTGGTACCGGCGCCCGGATCATGCGCCAACGCCCGCAGCACGTCCACGGCGAGAACGTTCGTCGTGCCCTCCCAGATCGGCAGGACCTGGGCGTCGCGCAGCATCCTCGGGATGCCGGTGTCCTCGACGTAGCCGGCGCCGCCGAAGCACTCGAGGTACTCACTCGCCGACGCGACCGCGAGCTTGCCCGTGGTCAGCTTGGCCAGCGGCGCCACCAGCCGCAGCTCTGCTTCCGCCGACGCATCACCATCGACCTCGACCCTCCCCAGGAGTGCGAAGGCGTGCGCGGCGAGCGCGAACGCGGCTTGGGCGTCGACGGCCAGCGTGGCCAGTGTGGTCCGGTGCAGCGCGTTAGCCGCCAACCGTCCACCCGCGACACTGCGGGCATTGGCGAACGCGCGGGCGTAGGCGAGCCCTCGGCGCATCCCGGCCGCCGCGGCGGCCGCGTTGTGCAGCCGGGTCACGACGACGAGCGTCATCATCCGGGCCAGGCCGCCGCCGTCCGGGTTTCCGAGCGGGAGGGCGTACGCGTCGTGGAGCCCGACCTCGGCGGTCGGCACCGCCCGGGTTCCGAGCTTGTCCTTCAGCCGGTGCAGGCGCACGCCCGGCGCCGGGAAGTCGGGTGCGGCGGTGAAGCCGGCAAGCGGAGAATCGGCCGCGTAGCGAGGGATCAGGAAGGGCACCAAGGTACGGCTGCCGTCGGGCGCGCCATGGGGTCGGGCCAGCGCCACTGCCATCGCCGAGTCGATCGCGGAGCAGAACCACTTCTCGCCCTGGATCCGCCACGACCCGTCGGCGGCGGGCAGCGCCCACGTGGTGGCCCGCCCGACGTCGGAGCCTCCCTGGGACTCCGTCATCCACTGGCCGCTCGTAATGGCCACGGCCGGATCGGTCGCGAGCAGACGCGGGAGCCACGCATCCCGTACCCCTGAATCCACATCGGACCGGGACAGCAGCGCGGCGGCGCCATCGGCCATCGCCACGGGGCAGGTGAACGTCGCCGACTCGGGCCCGTAGAGGTGCAACAGTGCATGGTGGACGGTGCGCGCGCCGGCGCCCCACCGTTGCCGCGCGTCGGGCAGGTAGGGCAGCGCGACGATGGCATGCTCCGCTGCCGCGACCCGCTGGCGTTCCCAGCCCGCGCTCACCTCGACCCGATCAACCCGGGCACCCCAGCCGTCGTAGCGATGCAACATCGGCGGGTGCGACTCGGCGTCGACGTGCGCAGCCCGCAGCGGACCCATCACCTCGGCGGCGAGCGCCTTGAGCGGACCCTCGGCGTGGGTGAAACCGTCGTCGCCCAGGAACCGCCGCAGCCAGGAGCGCAGGATCGGGTCCTCCGCATAGACATCGGGCAGGGCGGGCATCTTCTGAACGTAGCGCGGCATGGCACTAGTCAACCCGTCCGCTTGCGCGTTCGCTACCCGCAACCGGACCGAGGTCACCGGAGCGGTGGTGGCGCCGGCAGAGCACCTGGTAGCGGACCTCATCGCCGCCGCCAGTGTCGCCGATGACGACCTGTTCACCCTCGCGCGCCACCACCCCGCCGACAACGCGGGCGTTGAGGTGTCCCTCCCGGCCGCACCAGCAGAGCACCTCGACCTGCAGCCGAGAGACCTCGTCGGCGAGTTCGAACAGCCGCCGGGAGGCCGGGAAGAGTTCGGCCCGGAAGTCGGTGGCGAGGCCGAAGGCGAACACGTCGACGTCGTGGACGTCCACGAGGTCGGCCATCTGCTCGACCTGGGCGAGCGTGTAGAAACACGCCTCGTCGCAGACGAGGTAGTCCAGGCGCTCCCCGGCCGCCCAGCGTTCCCGGACGAGGGCGACCAGGTTCACGTCGTCGGTAACGTCGATCGCGTCATGCGAAAGCCCGATCCGGGTGGTGACCTTGGCGCCCATGGACCGGTCGTTGCGGGTCAGCACCAGGCCGCGCCGACCCTGCCGAGAGTGGTTGTAGTCCATCTGCAGGGCGAGGGTGGACTTGCCGCAGTCCATGGGTCCGTAGAAGAACTTGAGCGAGGCTCCGTCGCGTAGCCGGCGGTCGCCGGCGGCGAAACAGATCTCGGAGAGGGCGGATGTGCTCACGGGCAGGCAGCCTAACCCGTCGCCCGCTGCGTATGTTCAACACTCGCCCGGTCGGATTTCGGAAAACCGGGCGAGTGTCGTACAGTTGCGGTGATCTTGAGGTTGCCGACGATCCCGGGAGCTAGATCACCGCAGCTAGAGCACGTGCGGCGGCTCGTTGCCCGCGGCGATGATGGCCCGCCGCATCGGGATGGCGAGCAGTGCCACGAACCCGATGACGAAGAACGACACGAGCGAGATGATCGCGATCTGGTAGTCGCCGGTGGCCTGGTATGTCAGCCCGAACAGCAGTGGCCCGAGCCACGAGGTGCCCTTGTCGGAGATCTCGTAGAAGCCGAAGTACTCGCCCTCCTTGCCCTTCGGGATGAGCTGGCTGAACAGCGACCGCGACAACGCCTGGCTGCCGCCAAGGACGATGCCGAGCAGCAGACCGAGCGCCATGAACGGCAGCACCTCGCCCACCGGCAGGAAGAACGCGATCCCAACGACGACCGTCCACAGCACGAGGCTGAGGAGCACGGTCTTCCAGGCTCCGATCTTCTTGGCCAACGCTCCCAGCAGGAGTGCGCCGCCGAAGGCCATGAACTGCACCAGCAGGATCGTCTCCGCCCGGACCGCCTCGCTCAGCTTCAAATACGAGTCGGCGTAGAGGCTCGCGGTCCCGATCACCGTCTGGATTCCGTCGTTGTAGACCAGGAACGCGATGAGGAAGAACAACGTCAGCGGGTACGCCTTGAGCCCGCGCAGCGTCTTGCCAAGCTGGCGGAAACCGTCGGTGAGGACCGCCCCGCGCGCCTCGCCGGCCGGGGCCGGCCGTTCCCTCAGCCGCTTCAGTGGCAACGTGGTGAATGCCGCCCACCACACACCGGCCGAGACGAGGCTCCACCGCGCGATGAGGCCGGAGTTCTCGTCGCCGCCAGCGATCAGCGCACCCAGGTTGATGGCGAGCAGCAGGCCGCCGCCGATGTAGCCCATCGCCCAACCGATGCTGGAGACCTTGTCGCGGTCGTCGGGACCAGCCAGGTAAGGCAGGAAGGAGTTGTAGACGACGATGCTCGCGCCGAAGGCGATGTTGGCGACGAGGAAGAGCAGACCGCCGAGCAGATACCGATCACCGGTGATGAAGAGGTAAGACATCGTTGCGAGCGCGCCGACGTACGCGAAGATTGCGAGCAGCCGCCGCTTGTGCGAGGAACGGTCGGCGATCGCACCGACCACCGGCAGCACAAGCACCTGCAGCAGCACCGAGAGCGACAGCGTGTACGCGTAGAACGAGCCGGGGGCGACCGGGATGCCCAGCGGGTAGATCCGCTCCACGTCGCAGGGGTTCGCGTCGGTGCCACAGCCGGCGGCGTTCTCCGCTATGCCAGTGAGGTACGGCGCGAGGAACACCGCGATGGCGGTGGTGGAGAAGGCCGAGTTTGCCCAGTCGTAGAAGTACCAGCCCACCCGCTCGCGGCGGGTGCTCTGTGGTGCGTCGTCGGGAATCGCTGGTGCTTCCGTAACCGGTACGGACATGGCCGACCCTTCCCTCGCAGTCAGGCGGTGCGCTCGGGTCCGGTTTCGCGGCCGGACGGCCAGCGGCCGCGGGCGATCAGCACATCGCGCAGAATCTCGATGCGATCGGTCATGATGCCATCTACACCTAGATCAAGTAACTCATGCATTTCGCCAGGATCGTCGATCGTCCAGACATGAACCTGCAGGCCGAGCCGGTGCGCATGCTCGACGAAACGTGCGTCCACCACGCGTACCCCGAAATATCGCACCGGAACCTGCGCGACGGCCACGCCTGGCACGAACCCTGACAGTCCCCGTCCGTGCAGCGAGGCGATCCGCAGCCGGGCAATCTCGCGCTGCCCCATCGAGGTGGCCTGCCGCGGGCCGCAGATCCGTCGGGCCCAGCGGATCCGCCGGTCGTTGAAGGAGGCGAGCAGGACGCGATCGCGGGCGTTGACCTTCCAGATCGCCTCGATCGTCGGATCCACCGCCGAATCCGCCTTCATATCAACGTTGAGTCGGCACTCGGGCCAGGCGTCGAGCAGGTCGGCGAGGGACGGCACGAGCGACTCGCCGCCGCTACGGAGCGCCTTCAGATCGGCCCAGCTGAGATCCTCGATCCGGCCGGAGCGGCCGAGCATCCGGTCGAGGGTGTCGTCGTGGAACACGACCGCGACCCCGTCGGACGTGGCGTGCACGTCCGTCTCCAGGTACCGGTAGCCGGCCTCGACCGCTCGGGCGAAGGCGGCCATCGTGTTCTCGTCGCCCTCCGCGGCACCGCCTCGGTGGGCGAACGCGATCGGCAGTGGGGTGTCCAGGTACGCGAATCGGTGCGTCACCCCTGCTCCTCACGTCTCGGACCGGTCGTGGCGGACGGTCGTCATCGTTCAGTCGTCGTCGTCATCGTTCAGTCGTCGTCGTCGTCGTCGTTCGGTCGTCGTCGTTCAGTCAACTCAAGTTTGGCGTCGCCGTCGCCCGCCGTCTGGCTCGATGTACGCGGGCCGTCGAGACGGGCCTCGTTGGATCTCGGAATCGCGGCAGGCGAGGTTCGTCCTCGCGCAGCGTTGCGAGTTCGGCCGCGAGCGCCTCCATGATCCGGTCGCTGGCCTTCTGAGCGTGCCCGACTGTCCCCAGACGCAGGTCGGAGAGTTTGACCGGGGCGCCGAAGTGAACCCGAACGGTCGGCCGCCGCCAGATCGATGAAACAAGGGTACGGGTCATCGCTCCCCACCCGTGATAGGCGATCACCTCGTGGGACCCCCAGGTCGCGACCGGCACGACCGGCACACACGTGGCAAGGGCGAGCCGGGCCGGGCCGGTCTTGGGCCGCTCCGGCCACATCGCCGGGTCGAGCCCGATGCGCCCCTCGGGGTAGATGAAGACCACCGACCCGGCTTCCAGGGCTGAGGCGGCCTCGGGTACGGCGTTGGCGATGGTTTCGTGCCCCCGATCCACCGGAATATGACCGGCGGCTCGCATGAGCGGGCCGACGATCGGCGCCCTGAACAGGCCGCCGGTAGCCATCATCCGCGGCGCTACCCGCCGCATCCGGCTCGCCGCGGTAAAGCAGATCGGATCGAAGGTAGCGATGTGATTGCCGGCCAGAATGAGCGGCCCGTCGCGGTACGCGTCGGGGACGTCGCCGGTCACGCGCAGCCGGCAGAACGCCGGAACTACGACGCGGGCTACGCCCTGGACGAAGCGCCACAGCAGTGGCGGCCGCCATCGGGGTTGGGAAACATCCATGGTGGGCTGATCGTGCCACGGCGTCATCGACTCGTTCAGCCCGGCGGCTACTCGGCGTGGGCAGGCCGGCGTGGGCAACGCGGCGTGGGATCAGTCGCGGTGGGTGAGTTCGGCCAGGCGCGACTCGATCTCGGCCAACTCGGCGCGCAGTCGCTGAGCGCGCCCCTCGGCCTCGGCGCGCTCGGCCGCGATGATGTTCTCCACTGCGTCATGGACCCCGGGAACATCGAGCAGGGCGACCATGCGCAGGGCGTCGGTTGGCCTGATCGCGGACGGTTTGGCGAGCGTTCGGGTGCCCTGACTCGCCGCGACGGTCCACTCCCGATCGGTGTAGGCGAGGATGACTGTGAGCAGAGCAGCCGGCTTCGGCTTGTGGTGTTTGACCTGGCGGCGGACCTCCGGTGCGGCTCCGTTGACGCGGGCGGCGGTCGGAGCGGTCGCGAGTCTCGACGGCTCGGGCGTAGCGGGTCTCGGCGGCTCTGCCGTGGCGGGTCTCGACGGCTCTGCCGTGGCGGGCTCGGTGGACGTCAACACGGGCGTCTCCTCACGGGGCGACGGGACACTAAGGGAGACAGTCTTGGGATTCGTTCGCCTCGTCGAGGCCGGCGGTGGTGTGCCTGGGCGTCGCGACACCACGGTGGGCATGGCGAGATCCGTGGGGGAGAAGGGCAGCTCGTCGCCCTGGAACCGAACGATGATCCATTCGTCGGAGACATTCGGGTCGGCGAACTCGACGACGTGGCCTATTTCGCCGGCCATCTGCCCGGCGGCGCTGGTGAAGACGACCCTGGGTCGACGGCCGGACGCCAAGGCATCGCGGATGCCGTCGATGTCGGAGCTCGAAAGCCGCTGGATTCTGGGACGCGGGGCAGCGGATCCAGCCATTCGCACCCTCCGTACGTGTGTTTGAATCTTTGTACCATTCGACCGGCTGCGATTCCACCCGACACTCCGGTGCTTTCCGGATGAAATCGGCGTCATGCCCGGCGGGCAAGGATCAACGTCGCATCGAGCCGCACCGTCAGTGATCCGCCGTGCTCGTCCACGATGTCGGCGATCCGCTCGTGCAGGCGGCTGCGCCGCTCCGCCGCAAGCATCCGGTGGCTGGAGAACGTCTCCATCAGCCGCACATAGCGGCGGGCGGGGTAAGGGAGTTCCTCGACATACAACTCGCTCTGGATATCGGCGAACAGACCCGAAGCGCGCAGCTCGCCCGTGTAGAGCTCCGACACCGCGGGCTGGCCTGGGTCGTGACGCAGCTCGGGCGCAAGCTCGTCATAGGCGCGGTTGATTGCGGATTCGATCTCGGGATCGGCGAACGCGTGCGTATGGCCGAACAACGCCAGTGTCCCGCCCGGACGCAGCGCGGCATGCGTCTGCCAGCACCGGGTGGCGGGATCGAGCCAGTGCCAGGACTGGGTGCACAGCAGGAGCGGTACTCCGCCCGGCGGCGGATGCCAGTCCTCGAATCGCCCGACGAATACCTCTGGTACCGGCGAGACATGGCGCGTGAGGAAGGCCGCCATCCTCGGGTCGGGTTCGACGCAGGTCAGCGACAGGCCGCGGGCGATGAGATCAGCGGTCGCCTTTCCGGCGCCCGCGCCCACCTCTACCGCCGTGGCCGGTGATCCGGCATGGGCGAGTACGGCGTCATAGAGAGCCGCGGGGTAGCCGGATCGCACGTCGTCGTACGTCTCGGCGACCTCACCGAAGAGGATCCTCTGCTCGCGAGCGCCGCGTTGGCTGAGCCGGTCGAACAGATCCATCAGCGCACGGGCGACCGTGGCCGGCCGGGAAAGCATGGCGAGGTGGTCGGTGATCTCGATGATGACCGGGACGCCCGCGTAGCGAAGGCGCTCCGCCTCGTCGCGGTACGCCTCACTCAGGAGCAGGTACGCGATGGGCCCCCGCCACTGCGCGGTCGGCGCGGGTTCGTTGAAGTACGCCAGCGGAAGCCGCGGCACCTCGTCGGTGAAGCGCTGCCGCAGTCCCGCGTCGGGCAGCAGCCTGGCGAGCGCGTCCGGACCGAACCAGTCGTGCCACGGGGGGAGCGCGTCGCCCTCGCCCGCGAGCTCGCGGAGGTGCTCGGCGCGCTCGGCCGAGGCGTCGGCGAACCAGGACCGGCCCGGCCGCGGGAGTCTGGCGTCGACGAACACCAGAGCCTCGACGGGTGTCACTGTGTCGGCGAGGATCTCGGCGACGGCGGGCAAGAGCGCTCCCGCGCCACTGTGTCCTACGAGGACTATCGGCCCGTCTGCGAGCGTGGCGCGGCGCACATCGGCGAGGACCGCGGCCTTCATCGCCTCGTGGCTCGTCGCGCCCGACAGGCTCGGCACGACCGTCGCGACGCCCGCCCCCTCGAGGTCGGCCGCGACCGCTCGCCACGTCAGCGGGCCGACCAGCGGACTGTGGACGAGAACGGCGGCAGAGACGGGCATGGCCCGACGCTGCCATGCAGCATCGGGCCACGCCAACCGGGGGGAACCCGGGGTTGCTCATGTACTTCAGGCCGGTTTACTTCAGGCCGGCGGCCAGCTTCGCGTACGGGCCACTGCCATGCACAGCCAGCACCACGTTGCCGGCGTGCTTCTCCCACTTGGCGTAGTGGTTCGGGAAGGCCGAGACCTGGACGGACTGGGCCGCGCGGGTCAGCGGCATCTTGTTCCAGTTCGACACGCTCCGCAGGCCCTTGTAGAAGGCGGTCGCGGAGTAGGTCGGGTTGTGGATCTGCTTCGGCGTACCCCAACCCGACGACGGCCGCTGCTGGAACAGGCCGAGCGAGTCGTGGTCGTTGTTGGCGCCGAGGTTCCCGTAGTTGTTCAGGTGCGACTCCTGCATGGAGGTCGCCACGGCGATGACCCACGCCCGCGGCGGAAGACCCATTTTCTTGCCGGCGTCCACGATGGCCTTGGCGTTCTTGAGCTGCGCCTTCGTCGGCGTGAAGCTCTTCTGACCGCCCGGGATGCCGCGCGGGTGCATCTGCTTCATCGACGGCGCGGTGACCTTCTTGGCGGTCGCCTTCTTCGCGACAGGCTTGGCCACCGGCTTCGGCGCCGGCTTGGCGGCGGCCTTGGGCGCCAAGGTGTTCGGTGCCTCGGTCTTTGGGGTCTCGGTCGCGCCCGACAGGATGCGGACGACGCCGCTTTCCTGGATGGCCGGCACCGCGGCGGTTGCTACGACCGGTGCGGAGACGCCGAGGAACAGCAGGACGATGCCTGCGGTGAGCGAGTGGAAACGGGTGCGGGTGGGCGTGCGAAGGTTACGGTCGACGTTGACCACAGCATGATCCGTTCATTCGGGGGGTGTTGCGTACGCCAGGGGGCTGGGGTACGCCGGTTTCAACCGCCCATACCTTCCCGACAATCCCTGAGAAATCCTCATGTGATCGGGCTTACCGGCGGCACGCTCACGAAGGCCGCTGACCGCGTGGCCGCCGCCACAACGCGCTCCCAGATCCCCCCTCCCAAGATCGCGCCGATCATGATTTGGAGGTCATGATCGGCGCCTTTCAGCGACGCTCAGGTCATGATCGTCGCGATCTTGGGACAGCCCGCCGGGAACGCTCAGCTCATGATCGTCGGGACCTTGGAATCGATGCCTTTCGGGCTGAGGCCGGCGCTATTCGCCGGTGAGACCATCCACGGACTCGCGGAGCAGGTCGGCATGGCCGTTGTGCCGCGCGTACTCCTCGATCATGTGGCACAGGATCCATCGCAGGCTCGGTGTCCGACCGTCGGACCACGTCCGCTTGGCCAGTCGATCCGGACCGCCGTCCGCAAGCGCCTCGGCGACCAGAGTGCGGGAGCGGGCGACCGTGTCCTGCCAGAGCGCGAGGAGTTGCTCGGGTGAGTCGTCCGCGGCCGTGCGCCATTCCCAATCCGGGTCGTTGTCCCAGTCCACCGTGTCCCAAGGGGCTTGCAGGTCTCGACCGTGCAGCGACACGGAGAACCAGTGCGCCTCGACGAGGGCGAGGTGCTTGAGCAGGCCGCCCAGGGTCATGGACGAGGAGCCGACCGTCGCCGTCAGGCCTGCTCCGTCCAAACCCGCGCACTTCCACGCCAGAGTCGCGCGCTGGAAGTCGAGGAAGCCCAGGAGGGTCGCAGTTTCGTCGGCCGCGGGAGGCGGTTCCGGACGACCATGCTCGTCAAGCTGCTCGGTCATGGGCCGTGAGTCTATCGTTCACAGGAAAGCTCAAATTCGATAATTGACATTATGTCAAGTAACCAGTAAGCACGTCAGGACGAGCAAGTCAGGACGAGACGGTGAAGACGACCGCTCTCCCCGCTGCCGCTGCACCGGCGTAGAACTCCCTCAGGTCCTGCAAGCTGTCCCAGGTGTAATCGAAATCGTCTTCGCCGTACTCAGGGCCGTACTCCAACGGGTCGATCGCCTCATAGCGTGCCCGAAGCCACTCCTCACCCAAGTCATCCAGGGCCGCTGCGACGTCGCGTACCTGGTCGACGCGGACGTACGAGACGGTGTCGAGCTCCGCCTCGACCAGCTGTCGCCCACCGAGCACAGCGGCGTTCAACGGATAGTCGCCGTTCGCGTACTCGAGACGACCGTCGGTGAGGCAGCGATGGATCGCGTCCCACGCCTTGTCCGTGTCGCAAGACATGCCCTCGATCGCCCGCTCCTCGATCTCGTCGATGATCGCGAGGACCGTGTCGTCGTCGCCGGCCGCGGCGAGAAGGCGAGCCTCATCGGCGGCAGTGAGTGCGAAATGGACACCGAGGGTCACCCAGCGCCCTCCCCCACGACGAGGGCCGGCCGCGTCCGCTTCCGCCACCAGCCAATCGCATTCACCGCTGCGGTGAGCACCAACAGCACCAGGCACAGACCAAAGCCCTGGCCGGTGTGGACGTAGTCACGGATCACCTTTCCCGCCGGAAGTGGCCGGGTCAGCTGCTCCCCGACTCTCACCGCGAGCTCGGCCTCGACGAGCGCCTGATTGACCAGCAGCGCGGTGGCGGCGACGCCGGCCAACACGGTGACGCTCGCACGCCGCACCCGTGGATCCTTCAGCCGGATGGCGAGCGCGGCGCACGACACGATCAGGACGAGCGCGGCCGCAGCCGCAGGCTGCGGCCAAAGCTTGTCGTCGCGCCCAACTAGGGGTCGAACCTTGTCCGCCGGAGCGACGTTCGGTTCACCACCGACGACCAGGTCGAAACCGGTGTAGGTGGTGGTACCGCCCGGCGCGGCCCGGCCGTATCCGCCGGGAGTGTCGCAGGCGACGGTCGCGAACGGCAGCGCGAAGCAGAGACCGGCGAGGATCAGGGTGGTCGGGCTGAGCCAACGGCCGGCCCGGCTGAGAAAGGGGCGAACCACGCCGCCAGCGTAGGGGGCTACCGGGTGCGACGGAAGACGACGAAGTAGTCGGTACGCGGCGTCGACCGGCCGGTCTGCTCCTTCGCCGCCGCCGCGAGCCCGCCGTAGCGGCCGTGCGGCGCATCGGAGGCGGACAGCGTTCGGTTCGCCACCTCCTCGAATCCGGTCCGGATGAGGCCAGGCTCCACAACGGACACCGTGATGCCGAACGGCGAGGCCCCGAAGCTCAGTGCGTCGCTGATGGCCTCGATCGCGTACTTGCTCGCGTGGTGGTACCCGCCGACCGGGAGGACGAGCCAGCCGCCGTGGGGCTCACGTTCGCGCGGGACTGGCCGTCGCGGCGAGTCCCGCAACCATGAGGGCGATCCCGTTGCGAAGGCGCTCGCGGACCCGGTCCGGGTCGGACAGGTCCGCCTCCAGGCCGCGGGTGAGGGCGAGCGCCAATTCAGCGATCTCGCGGGCGTGCTCGTCGCCGAGCGCCAGGTCCGCCTGCCCTGCGGCGTCGGTGATCGTGGTTGTCAGCAGGTCCCTCAGCGACGCCATGAACGCCCGGTCCAGGTCGGCGGAGACCCGGGCGGTCTCCCCCAGCAGTTCCTTGGCGTGCGGGCTGTCGTGAAACAGCTGCTGGGTGACGGCGAGCTTGACGGCGAGTATGCGGTCTAACCCCTGCGCGAGCGTCCCGTTGGCCGCCGCGGCGTCGCGGGCCCGCGCCAGGGCGTCATCGAAGATCCGCGCCGCGAGGCGCCGGAAGGCGTCCTCCTTGTTGCGCACGTACTGATACACCGCCGGCCGCGACATCCCCGCGGCGCCGGCGATGTCGTCCATCGTCGTCTTGCGGACGCCGTGGCGGGTGAAGCACTCATACGCCGCGTCGAGAATCCGCTCGACCCGCGCATCTGACATGCTGACGAGCATTGCGTAATTTGTCAGATCGTTCAAATCATATGGTACGGAGATGAGCGATCACGCTGTGCGGGCGCTCGCGGAGATCTGGGCGGGCGTCGGTGGCATGCCCGACGACCTCTCCGCCGTTGAGATCACATGCGCCGACCCGGTGCTCCCCTCTCGCTTCGCGGTTGGTACGGCGGCGGCCGCAACCGTGTCAGCGACGACGCTGGCGGCCGCTCGGTCGTGGCGTGATCGCGGCGGTCCAAGCGCGGCTGTACGGGTTAACACGCGCTCGGCCGCGGTGGCCTTCCGCAGCGAGCGCTACGTGCGCGTGAATGGCGCGGTGGTGCTGGAACATGAGAACCTCACCGGGGACTACCGCACCCGGGATGGGTGGGTTCGCCTGCACTGCAACTACCCGCACCACCGGGACGCCGCGATGCGGGCGCTCGGCCTGGCGCAGGACGAGGTCGAACGGGTCGCTCCCACGGTGGCCGGGCGCGAGGCGCAGGAGGTCGAGGAGGCGGTCATCGAGGCGGGCGGCGCCGCCGCGGCCCTGCGTACCACCGAGGAGTGGTCGGCGCATCCCCAGTGGGCTGCGGTGGCGGCCCTTCCACTCGTGGCGATCGACCAGATTCACCCCTCCCCCGCGCGACTTCTCCCGCCGGCGGATCGCCCGCTCGAGGGAGTTCGGGTGCTCGACCTCACCAGAGTGATCGCCGGCCCGGTGGCGGGGCGGACACTCGCCGCACACGGGGCCGAGGTGCTCCGCGTCGGCGCCGACCACCTACCCCTCGTACCGTCGCTCGTCATCGACACCGGATTTGGCAAACGCTTCTGCCATGTCGATCTGCGCTCCGGTGCCGGACGCGACAGGCTCACGGAGCTCGTCGCCGGTGCCGACGTGATCGTTCAGTCGTACCGTCCGGGCGCACTGGCCCGGATCGGCCTCGGCCCCGCCGAGTGTTCCGCTATCCGCCCGGGACTGGTCTATGTGGACATCTCGGCCTGGGGCCAGGCCGGGCCGTGGCAGGGCCGGCGCGGGTTCGACAGTCTTGTGCAGATGGCGTGCGGGATCGCTGACGAGGGTCGCGTCGCCGCGGGCGATCCGCATGGGAAGCCGCGACCGCTGCCCGCCCAAGTGCTCGACCACGCCACCGGGTACCTCGCCGCGTTGGGCGCGCTGGCGGGTCTGCGCCACCGGCGCACGCGCGGCGGCTCGTGGCATGTTCAGGTGAGTCTCGCCCGGACCGCGTCGTGGCTGTGGAGCCTGCACCGCGTACCCAATGTTCTTGCGACTGCGGATCCGGCGCTTGACGACATCGCGGACCTACTCGATGAGATGGCGACACCGTTCGGCCTCGTCCGCTACGTACGCCCGCCCGGCATCATCGACGGCGCACTGCCCCGCTGGGACACCCCGCCGCATGCTCCCGGCGCTGATCCCCCCACCTGGCTCGCTCGCGGAGGTCACCCGCGAGCCGGATCCGGTGGTACGGCGTCCGATCGCGAGTATCACTTATGATGCGCACGGTGGACCGACTGGAGCGAAGTCCGGCGCGTACTGTCCGATGTGGCCGATGCCATGCTGTGGGAGGCCGATCGATGATGCCCAGTCGCTTGGCATTCCGCAATGTCGATGTCCAACCCGAAAACCCCGTTGAGACCTGGCCGCAGGAGGCGATAGCGACCGCACTCGCTCGCGGCGGGCTGTCCGACTGGTGCCGGATCGTCGCGGCGGTGACGTCGGGGGGGGCGGGAGCGGGCCGCCGACCCCCCCCCAACCGATAGGTTTGGGCACCGTACCGGGTGGGGGGGCCCCCCC
>JAXIPB010000174.1:0-19849 GCA_045403155.1 Micromonosporaceae bacterium | reverse complement strand
GTTCAGATCGACCGACGGTCCGGACGGGCCGCAGCGACCTCCGAGGCGGCTGCGGACGCCTTGGTAAGGTCATGGCTCGGCGCCCAGCCGCGTCACCCGGACGCATCGACGTCGGTCATGACGGCGTGGCTGCGGATGGCCGATGCCGAACGGACGCGGCGCAATGCCTCCGATCCCGCCGCCTGGACCGCAGCGGTCGAGGCCTGGGGGGACCACGGCAACACGTGGCGCATCGCCTATGCGCGGTTCCGCCTCGCCGAAGCCCTGGTGGCCGGGTCGGGAGACCGAACCCCCGCCGCCGAGCCGCTGCGGCTTGCCTGGGAGTTCGCCGGCACCGTCGGAGCCATGCCGCTGCTGGCCGAGATCGAGGCCCTCGCCCGGCGCGCCCGCATTACCCTCGAACCCGCCGAAGCGCCGGCGCGCCCCGATCCGACACCCTCGGTGCAACACGGCCTGTCCAACCGCGAGATCGACGTGGTCCGGCTGCTCGCCGACGGCGCCACAAACGCTCAGATAGCCAAGACGCTATTCATCAGCCAGAAGACCGCCGCCACCCACGTCTCGAACATTTTGCGCAAGCTCGGCGCGTCGCGCCGTACCGAGGCCGCCGCCATCGCCCACCGCCTCGGCATCATCGATCCGCCCGCACGCTGACCAAGCCCGCAGCGGTATGTGGCGCTCCCGGCCAGGGCCGGCGGGCGGAGCGTGCCTACGGCAGGGCGAGCCGCCACTAAGACGATCGTCCGCCGCCCGGCGGCGGCGACGCTTCCGGCCATTGCACGTCGCGCGGTGTGTGCCGGCCGCTCAGGCCTGGCTGGAGCTGCCATCGAGTGGGAGGGTGGCGGTGACTGTTGACCACTGACCGTCTGGCTGCACAACAAGTTCGCCGCCGAGCGTGGTGATGCGGTCCCGTAGGGCGCCGCGATCGTCGTTCCAGATAAGGCTTGCGTTGTGGATCACCGAGAATGCCAGGCAACCGTTGTCCCGCCAGAGCCGGAGTGTGGCGGAGGCGGTGCGACCGCCGGTGACGGCCGAGTCCAGGGCGGCCTGGCAGCACAGGTACACCGTGGTTTCGATCGGGGCCGGAAACCGGGCTTTGATGATCGAGGGTGCCACGTCGAGTGTGACGTCCGCGTCGTGCCTGCGCAGCAATGCGCGGAGTGCGGCGGCAAGCCCGTGGTCGATGAGCAGCGGGGGGAGCACACCACGGGACAGCCTGCGCATCTCGTCGATGAGGCGCGCGGCGTGCGTCGCGAGACGTTCACATTCGACGGCGACCGTGTCTGGTTCCCCGGTGACCTCACCCTTAAGCCACTTCAGCGCGTCCCGAAGGAGGTCCAGATCCGGTCCGAATCGTTGAGCCACGACGTCCTCCAGCCGCCGGCGCTCGACCTCGGCCGCGGTGATGAGGCGGCTCCTGGACTCGACAATCTCCTGGTTCTGCCGCTCGATCGTCGTATGCAGCGACTCGAGCTCGGCCACCAAGCGGAGGTTGCGCAGCGCGGCGGATGAGACAGCGGCGATGTGCTGGAGCAATGCGATTTCGGCGCTGCGGGCGCCGGCGGACGCGACGGAGATCTCCGCGATGACTTTGCCATCATGGTGCACCGGCACCACGACGTTGAACGTTGCCGGCACTGCGGCGCCCCCCGGCCAGCTTTCCGTGAGGGTCTCGCCGTTGGGAAGCGAGGCGGTCACCCGAGCGAAGCTCGCGCTCACTGCCAGCGCGGACGTTTCGGCGATCCGTGCTAGGACCTCTGAGCTGGCCAGCGCCTGTCCGAGGTCGCGGCCAAACCGGGTCATGATCTCGTACGGGGCTGCACGGTCGCCGAAGACCAGGCGGTCGGCGCCGGATTGCAGCGCGGTCCGCAGCGGTTGGAATGCGGCGGCGACGCCCGCGGTCGCGGTCAGCGCAAGCAGGGTGGACGAGCCGGACCAGCGGTCAACGAGATCGCTCACGAGCACGACGCCCACCACGTATACCAGTCCGATGAAGACAGCGAGACCGCCGTACACGATGGTCTTGCTGATGAGTACGTCGATGTCGTACAGCCGGTAGCGGACGATGCCGAGCCCGATCGCGACCGGTATCCCGGCGAACACGAGCGTCCATACAGCGTTTCCCAGCAGCTCTTCGAGCGGGTGAGGTTCCCGTGCGCCGACGATGAAGTGCAGGATGGCCGTGAGGGTGATCTCGAGCGCGAACAGCAGCGCGGCCAATCCAAGCCACTTGATCTGTTGGCGCTCGTCGCCGGTTGAGCGTCGCCATCTGGGCAGCAGCGACAGCACCGACACGAGGAGCAGCACGGCACCACAGGGAGCCACAAGAGCATTGGCGTCGGACAGCCAGTGCGGGCTGAGCCAGCCGATGGGGTTCCGGGCCGGCCAGCTGCCTCGGACGTCGTGCACCCATAGCACAAAGTACTCGTCCGTCCTCGGCCACGGCGCGACCGAGCTGACGACCACGGCCGCGCCCGCATATAGCCACAGCAGCCACGCCAGCGGTCGCACCGAGCGTGAGGTGAACCGTCCAGTCGGGAACAGCAGCATTGCCATGGCCAGGCCGACGATCGTGGGGCCGATGAGAACGGTCCACATCCAGACGATCCAGTCGGTCCCCGACAGCTCCCACGCCGAGTATCCCTCCGCGACGTGGGCGAATCCGAACGAGACGCCGAGTAGCCCGAAGAGCCACCCGATGGGATGGCGGGGCAGCCGTCTCAGGATCGCCGTTGAGACCACGGCGAAGGCGACAACGACCGGAACGTTGTAGAAGATGGACGCGACCGTTTGCACCGGAAGGTCTCCGGGGTGCTTTGCCACGAAGAGCAGCAGCGTCGCCGAGCCGACGATCAGTAGCGATCCCGTTGTCACGGCAACGGCCCATCCGGCCGCCCGGCCGCCGCTGTCGCGCGTCATGAGCTTGCCTCGTGAGCTGCCACCGGGATCTCGACCGCGACGTGCGTCCCGGTCGACGACGAATTGATGGCGAGGCGGCCCTGCCAAGGACGAAGCCGCTCCCGGATGTTGCGTAACCCCGTGCCGTCATCCGTGCGTCGGACGTCGAACCCCACGCCGTCGTCACGTACGTTGATGGTGAGCCACCCGGACGCTTCCGAGAGTCGAAGCTCGATGCGCGATGCCTTCGCATGTTTGGTGGCGTTCTGGATCGCCTCCGCGCAGCAGAAATAGACGGTGGCCTCCACGTCGGGGCGGTATCGACGGACGAGCGTGTCCTCGATATCAATGGCGACCGGCAGACCCGCGGTCGCGGTACGCAGCGCGTAACCGATTCCGTGCGCGGCGAGCTCGGCCATCGGTGCGACGCTGGTGAGGCTGCGCAGCGCCGACTCGAGGCGAGCAACGTCGGCGCAGGCCTCATCTAGTAGGGCCTGCGCCTGCGCCGGATCGCGTTTGGTCAGCGCGCCGGCGAGTCCGAGCCGGCCCGCGAGCACCACCGCCTGCTGCTGGCACGTGTCGTGGATGTCCCGCTCGAGGCGCCGCCGTTCCTCGTCCTGAGCGGCGATCACCTGTGCCCTGGAGGCGACCAGCATCCGCTGTTGTTGCCGGGAGACCTCGAGACGGCGGCGCAGGGTCTCCCACAGGTGCAGGGTTTGCGTGATGATCCCCGCCTGCGATGCGAGATCCATAACCAACCTGTGTTCGAATGGCGTCAGCGAATCCGGCCCGGACTTGGTCACGGTAAGCGCACCGAGCACCTCACCGCCGTGCCGGATCGGCACTATGAGATCCGCGCCGCGAAGCTCGAGACGGCCAGGTCCGTCGTCGGCGACCGGCTCGGCGCTGGTGAGGTCGGGACCAACGGTCGGCAGCCACATGCGTTCGATCAACAGCCATACACTTACCGCCCTCGCCCCAGTCCCGGCCCGGGCCACGGCGGTTAGCTCATGCAGCAGATCGACGGGGTCGCGGTCGTAGCCCATCTGTGCCGATAGGCGGCTCACCGCCTCCCATGGTGAGCTGCGATGCCCGTATATGAAACGGTTGGCCAATCGTCGCAGCGTGCGCCGTAACGGCTCGAAGGTGATCGCGAGCAGCACAGTCGCCGCCAGCGTGAGGCCGGCGTGCGGAGCATCGAGCTGGAAAACGGCTCCTCCGCCGATGACGATCACCAGGAAGACCCCGCCCACCAGCGCGACCAGCCCGGAGTACTCGATCGCCCGGGTGGCGATGCCCGCCGCGATTCGTCGCTGACCCATCGTCACCGGCCTTCCAGACACATCATCCGTTCGCCGCCGCCACCACGCGAGGGTGCAGGCCGGCGCAGCGGTCGTCGTGCTAGCACCACTCCGGGCGGGACGCGGCGTCCGCTCGTCCACTAGGTTGCTGACATGAGTATCCGGGTTGCCGTCGGCGACGACGACTATCTGGTGCGCCAGGGCATCGAGCGCATTCTGACCACGCACGAGGACCTCGAGGTGGCGGCCAGTTGCGGCGACTACACCTCGCTCGAGGAGGCCGTGCGGCGGCACCGCCCCGATGTCGTGCTGACCGACATCCGGATGCCACCGACGATGTCCGACGAGGGGATCAGGCTGGCCTCCCACCTCGCCGCCGTCGCCCCCGAGGTCGGCGTCGTCGTGCTCAGCCAGTACGACGAACCCGAATACATACTTGCGCTGCTCGAGGCGGGATCGAGTCGGCGTGCGTACCTGTTGAAAGAGAAGATCTCCGACATCGACCAGCTCGCGGCGGCGATCCGGGCCGTCGCAAATGGAGGCTCGGTGATCGACCCCAAGGTCGTCGAAAGGCTCGTGGCGGCCCGCAGCCGAGGACGCTCTCCGCTGGCGTGGCTAACAACCAGGGAGAAGGAGGTCCTCGCAGCGATGGCCCAGGGGATGAGCAACGCCGCTATCGCCGGGAGCCTGCGCACCGGAACCCGCGCCGTCGAGAAGCACATCAACTCGATCTTCGCGAAGCTCGGCCTGGTCGAGGACGACAAGAGTCATCGGCGGGTGCAGGCCGTGCTGACATTCCTTAGCGAGGTCGGCTGACCGCGGTGCCGTGTAGTGCAGACCGAACGCCGCCGCCGGGGGATTGCACGGTTCTGCGTGCGACCGCAGGACCGTACGTTCGTACTTGCGGTCGATGCCGCGCGGCCACCCGGCCGTCGGCGTGCGGATTGGAGCGGAGATGGAGATTCCGAAGCGCAGCGGGCCGGGCCGGACCGTCGCCAGGCGTGGACCGAGTGCAGCGCTGCGACGCGGGCTCACCCGTGCGGAGATGTCGGTGGCTCGACTCGTGGCCGAAGGGTTGTCTAACCCGCAGATTGCCATGCGGCTATACATCTCTCGACACACCGTCGAGACGCATATGAAGCACATCTTCGGCAAGCTCGGCGTGCATTCCCGCGCCGCGCTGGCCGCGAACGTAGCCAGCCGGACCGTGGCCGACGGGCCATGATGGGCCAGCATGATCACACTGCAGCATGAGCTGCGGATGCTGGGGCATATGGTTGCAGCGAGACCCGTCGTAGTTCGCGGCGTACCAATGGATGGCTATCGCCACCTGGCCGGGCAACCCCGAACTCGGCGGCGGCGGAGGCTGCACCCGCATCGCATCCAGTAACCCGTCCCTCGTAGACAGTGACGTAAACACCCTCAATATGTAGCGTGACTGTCAACACCAGATCGAGAAGGTGGATGTGCTGGCCGGCGATTTCGATATGCACCTGCGGGCGCTGCGCCATCTCCAGCGTGTGCTCAGCGACCGCGACAGTGGCGACGGCACCCGGTCGGGAAGCGGTCTGTTCACACGCGTTCCTGATCGCTCGTTGCTTGTCCCAAGCATGGAATATGAGGTTGCCGACGGGCATGGCGAGAAACCAGGCGACCGCATCGGCTATCTGGCGGGTCGCGCTCGGAAGCCCGTAGGAGAGTAGATCGAGCACTTTGGCCCGCTCATCCAGAAATCGTTTGATCTGGTCGGTCGCGGCGGCCGGCCGGTCGAACAGCAGCTCGGCGATGGCAGTCAACGTGTCCTCCTCGCGCTCCAGGTGACGGTGCTGGTCGTAGGGTCAAGTACTACCCCGACGGCAATTTCGGGCCCCTTCATGCGAATCGTCTCGGCCACTGGCCCGGGTTGTACCCAGACTCGGGCCGGAGCTTGTTGGATCACGCCGTCCTTGGCACGTCGGCCCTTTGCCAGTCGTCGTGCAATAAGGATCAGCCCAAAGATGAACAGCAGCGCAATGAGTGCCAGCACTGCAAGCCCGGCTGCCAGGGGGAGCCGCAACGGTGTCGGCCCTCCGACGCCGGTCCCAGTCAGAGCTGCCGCACGTGAGCTCCCGGTGGCAGTCACAACCGTGAGCGTGGCCGTGCGTTGCCCCTCACTACCGGCTGCAAACGTCACGACTACCCGGCACGAGGATCCGGGTGGCAGCGTTCGGCCCACGCAGTCACCGCTCAGCGTGAAGTCCTCCGGATTCGTGCCGTTGATCTCTACGGCCGCGATGGCCACGGCGATGTTCCCATCGTTGCTGACCAGTGTCTCGGCTCGCGCCGTGGTGTCCGACACCGACACCTCGCCGAGATCTAGGACACTGGGGGTGATCGTCAGATCGGCCGCGGCGGGTTGAAACTCGAGGTCGTCAACGATGATTGGCGCGCTGAGGTTCGGGCTATCCCAGCCGACCTCAACCCGCGTGATGTTCCCGGTCGGCGACGCTACCTCAAGGCGTCCGTCCAAGCCGGGTTTTCTGAGCGGACCCAAGAATGCGGGAATCGCTTGACACCTCGCTGATGCCCTAACCGAGTCCTGCTCAACCTGGCTTGAACCCGCGAAGGCTGCCAACACTATCCCGCCATAGTCGATCTCAGGTCCGGGGCAACTCCCCGTGCGCTCCACCAGAAGGTCAGTGCTGTGTCCAACTCTCATCGCGACGCGGATTACCGGCATCGTAAAGGTCATCGATATGCGGCCCGTACACCGTAGGCTGGTCTGGACGGTGCAGGATTCGATCGCCTTAGCCCCTCCGACCCGCACCGGCGGGGTTCGGTCTCGCGAGAAATCGACGATTGTTCCGCCCTCGATACTCACGCCTCTCGGTCGGTAGCAGTCAGTCGGAGGCAAGATCCTTTGCGAGGCTAGACATACGACCGGGTAGTCCTCGAAGTCGATGACCGTCGTGCCAGGCGGTGCCGTCACCGACCACGCTGGAGTACAGCCGGCGCTGACCAGCGCCACCAGCGAGAGCGCGCCACCCGACACAGCAGATCGCCAAAGCCGAGCCCATCGCACAGAATCAGAACGCCGACTGACCACAACGACCAGCCTTTCTTTACATGTATCTATGCCCTGTGAGCGAACGCATTCAATCGCGCTGACAACCGGACGACACGCGTTGACCGGACTCAAGAGGTAACGCCTACGCGGTCATCCATTTGCCAGTTGATCGAGCGCGCTGTCGACCGCTGCCTCCACTTGTTTTGCCGCGGCGCGGTCGGCGACTGCACCGAGCGCCTCGCGAGCAGCGGTCAAGACTCGTACACCCACGACGAGGGAGGTCTCGCGCCACGGACGCGAGTCCGGGTCCGAGCGAGAATCGCGCCACGGCTGTGGGCCGAGTTCGTACCTCCACCATGGCGGTGGCTCTGGCCACGGTCGCCGCCTCCAGGGTGTGGCACAGTCATCCAACAGCATCGCGACTGCATGCGGTGCCGACGCTGAACCTGAAATCAATGTCGGACGTTCTGCAGCGTTCTTGGCTACGCGAGCCGCGGCAGATGTGATCGTCTTGGCCACACTCGCGGCTAGCTCCGGGTCCAGACTCTCAATTACAGCGTGTTGCAGGACTCGAAGCAGTTCCAGGTCGAGTTCGTGAACGTAGCGGATCCGAATCATGGCCGGATACGGAAAATCACCAGGGTCGGGCCAATTGTCGGTCATGGAGGTCACACCTCTTTCGTCAACGGTCGGTGGCTTGGCGTCCTCGTCTGATCTGATGGGCTCGTGCGTTGTCGGCGGAGCCGACCGCCGGACTCGCGCCAGCAACCCGCGCCAACGGCTACGGGATGACCTGACCATTGACGAAACCCCTTCGCTCCGGGACATGCCAGCAAGACTGCTCCAGTGGTCGATCATGCGCATCCCCGAGTTCCGGTATCTTTCATTTCCTTTCATCGCACAGATCTTTGCCTACCCGCGCCGCGAGTGCGGGCGATCTTGGTCACCCACTGCACGGCGCTCGCCGTTGGGTGCGACCCAACAGCCGAGTTCTGCTGTAACCTCGACGCCTCCAGCGCCTCACGGTATGAGCAGCTCGCATGCAGCGTCCAAAAGGGATTAAGCCCGCGAACCGTTCTACCGGACTGCGCGGCTTCCCTGTGGCGCACACCGTGGGTGGCCGTCTCGCTCGTCCGCCAACGGTCGGCGCGAGTCGTGGGGATTTCCCGAATGGCGTCGTGCAGCGGCCGGTGCCACCATTCTTATGTGCCGACCACGCTGCTGATCGTCGACGACCACGCCGGATTCCGTCGGCTGGCCCGCAGACTGCTGCAAGCGGAGGGCTTCGAGGTCATCGGTGAGGCGAAGCGCGGAGAGGCCGCGCTGGCGGCGGTCGAGCGGCTGCACCCCGATGTCGTCCTGCTGGACGTACTGCTGCCCGACATGGACGGATTCGATGTCGCGGCGCGTCTGGCCGAGGAGCCGCTCCGGCCGCGGGTGGTGCTGACCTCCGGTCGGGAGGCTACTGAATTCGGTGATCGTGTACGGACGAGCGCTGCGTTCGGCTTTGTGCATAAGGACGACCTTTCGGGGGCCTCGCTGGCGAGGGCGGCCGGAGTCATGCGATGAGCCGGCCGCTGATCGCAGGGCTCGGGTTGATGAGCTTGGTGCTCGTCGCTCTATCGGTCGTACTCGACCTCACGGTGCACAAGGGGATGACTTCGCACGAGATGTGGACGAACGCGCTTTGGACGTCTGCCTGGATCCTGGGTGGTTTGATCGCCTGGGCGCGCAGGCCACACAACCTATGCGGTCCGCTGATGGCATTGACTGGCTGGGCGTTTCTGGTGCCCCACCTGGCCTTTTACGATCCGGTTTCGTACACGGTCACGCAGGTGCTCGGCAATCCTGGTGTTGCCTTCTTGGTCCACCTTCTCGTGGTATTCCCTGAGGGCCGGCTGCGGACGCGGTTCGAGAAGGTCGTCGTCAGTGTGAACTACGCAGGCTGGATTGTCGTGCCGGCGTTCGGGACCATGTGGGACACGGGCGGCTGCTCGGACTGCCCCGACAACCTGCTGTTCATTCGCGACGATCCGCGGCTGGTCGCCGTTGCGCTCCTCTGCATGATCGCGCTAATTACCTTCGGCGGCGTGTCGGCGGCCGTCCTGTTAATCCGAAGATGGCGTCACGCCTCCAGGCCCGGCCGTCGGGTGCTCGCTCCGGTTGTTTGGACCAGCCTCGTTGGGCTCGTGATATGGGTGGCGTGGCTCGTGCCGACGATCTGGCTCCTCCTGCCTCCCGACAACGTCTACTCCATGTCAATGTTCATCGCGACCTACGTGCTTGGGGCTGCGGTGCCGCTGGCGTTTCTGGCGGGGTTGTTGCGTACGCGTCTGCGTCGGGGGGTGGTTGCCGAGTTGATGGTGGAGCTTGATCGGGCGCCGGCGTTGACTGCGCCGGAGGGGGCGATCGCCCGGGCGTTGGGTGATCCGGGTGCGCGGGTGGGGTTTTGGCTGCCGGAGCAGGGCCGGTACGTCGACTTCGATGGGCAGCCGATGGAGGTGCCGTCAGGCGGTGCGGGTCGGTCGGTGAAGTTGTTGGAGTCGGGGGGAGAGCCGCTGGCGGTGCTGGTGCATGACCCGTCGCTGTTGGAGGACCGGACCTTGGTCGACGCGGTCGGGTCGGCCGCCCGCCTGTCGCTGGAGAACGCCCGCCTGCATGCCCAGTTGCGGGCGCAGTTGGCCGAGGTGCGCGCGTCGCGGGCGCGCATCGTGGAGAGGGGCGACGCGGAGCGGCGCAAGATCGAGCGGAATCTGCACGATGGCGCTCAGCAGCGGTTGCTGGGCATTCGGCTGGCGCTTCGCCTGGCCCGGTCCAGACTGGACGACACCGCCGCGTTGCAGGCGCTCATCGATGAGGCCGACGCCGAGGTGGCCGGCACCGTGGACGAGCTGCGTCGACTGGCCCGCGGGATTCACCCGGCGGTGCTGGAGGAGGCCGGGCTGCAATCGGCGTTGTCCGACCTGGCCCGGCGGTGCCCGATACCGGTGGCCGTGACCGCGGTGGCCGATCGGCTGCCCGCCCCGGTCGAGGCGGCCGCCTACTTCGTGGTGTCCGAGGCTCTGGCCAACGTGATCAAACACGCCCGGGCCGGCAGTGCCGCCGTCGATGTGACCCGCGAGGACGGCCGGCTCATCGTCGACGTCAGCGACGACGGTGTGGGCGGGGCCAGCGCCGTGCACGGCGGCGGGCTGCGCAACCTGCAGGACCGGGTCGAGGCGCTGTCGGGCACCATGTCTGTGCACAGCGATCCCGGACGGGGAACCCACATCCGGGCGGTCATCCCATGCGGGTAATCCTCGCCGACGACGCGACCGTCATCCGCGAGGCACTGGCCCGGTTGCTCACCGGCGAGGGCATCGACGTGCCCGCCCAGGCCGGCACGGGCGACGAACTCATCCAGCTGGTCTCGCTGCATCGACCCGACGTCGCGATCGTTGACATCCGGATGCCGCCGACCAACACGACGGAGGGTCTGGTCGCCGCGGGTCGCATTCGGCGCCGCTTTCCTGACGTTGGCGTGCTCGTCTTGTCGCAACACGTCGAGGTCAGTTACGCGCTGCGGCTGCTCGAGCAGAGCCCGAACGCGGTCGGTTACCTGCTCAAGGACCGTATCGTCGCCGTCGGCGACCTCATCGACGCGCTGCGCCGCATCGCCGGCGGTGAGACGGTGATCGATCCCTGGCTGATCGCCGAGCTGACCGAGGCGCCGGCCTGGTCGTCGCTGCACAGGCTGACCGCTCGAGAGCGGGAGGTCCTCGCCCTCATCGCCGAGGGCCGCACCGACCGGGCTATCGCCCACATGCTGCACATCACGCGCAAGACCGTCGAGGCTCACGTTCGCAGCATCTTCAACAAGCTCGACCTGCCCGTTGGGGATGCCGAGAACCGTCGAATTCACGCGGTGCTCACCTACCTACGCGACTGCCCCCTCACTCCAGCTGACCGGGGACGATCGGCAGCAACCCGACCAATCGACCCGTGGCTCGCGGTTCAGCGAGCGACTGGGCTTGCCTCGTCCGCCGACCGCGCAAGGATCGGACCGCTCGGCCCCCGGGCTACCAGCGGTGACAGGACCAGGAACGCCACGAGGATCAGTCCGCCGGCGATCGCGGCCCAGCGGTCAGTGACCACCCACAGCAAGGGAAGCGAAACGCCGAGGAGCACGGCCTGCCATCGGGGAACGAGCCGTGAGCGGCCTAGGCCGTAGGCCAGTAGTATCCAGCCGACCATGAAGATGACGGTATGAAAAAGGAAGTAGATGCCGCCAGTCCAGTGTCCATGGCCGATCAGCTCTGCCATCGCGTCGCGGTCGGCCGCGAGCGATGGGTTGGTTGCCTTCACATTGAAGATCCAGAATGCGTTCACCACACCGGCCGCAAAGCAGCCGGCGGTGGCCATCGCCGCGCCCAGGGTTGCGAGCCAGGCGCCGCGTTCGCGGATCGCGGCGGCCAGCCCGACGATGAACGGAAGAAAGCTCATCAAGGCGAACATGATGAGTACTCCGGTGATGGCGGTCCGGTCGCGATGCGCGGCCACCGTCGCGAGCAGGTTGAGGTTAACGTTCTTGTCCTCGCTGAGCGTGTCCGTACCGGGTGGCATGGTGAATGCGGAGGCGATGATGAGCAACGGCGCGAGCGGCGCGCTGGCTGCCAGTAAGCGTCGTCGTGCTCGGCCCGTGTTGTCGTCGGTAATCATGGCCCGTCTCCTTCATGAGGTAGAACTCGTACCGGCGACGGTAGGAGCGGATGCTGCCGGCGTCATCGATGAAAACCCCAATGCGGGCCAGCGGGGTGGAAAGATAACGGAACTCGGGGATACAAATGGGATCTGACCGTCGGCCAGGCTTGCGGCTATGAAGGGCGTAGTTATGGCAGAATTCGACAAGTCCAAGGCTGTTGCGTTCGCCGGCCGCCTGATATCGATGTACTCGAGCGGTATGCTGTGTCACCTCATTGATCTGGGCACGCGTACCGGCTTGCTCGAGGCCGCCGCGCTCGGCCCGGCGACGAGTTCTGAACTCGCCGAGCGGGCAGGGCTCGATGAGCGGTACGTGCGCGAGTGGCTCGGGGCAATGGTGACCGCGGAGCTGTTCGACTACGACGTGAGCGCGGCCACCTACTCCGTTCCGCCCGAGCACGCCGTGTGCCTCACGGGAACCAGCTTGTACAACTCGTCGGCGATCGCGAGCCTCGTGAGGCTGACCGCAGCGCTCAGCCCGGGTGTTGAGCTCGCCTTCCGAAACGGCGATGGTGTTCCATTCCATGAGCAGCCCGAGGAACTGCTCGAACTCATCGACCGAATGAGCCGCGGCCGTTACGACGCCCTGCTTCTCAAGGCCTACCTGCCGATTGTGTCCGGTCTCCCGGACCTCCTGACGCGCGGCGCTGCGGTGCTGGATATCGGGTGCGGAACGGGTCATGTCGCAAACCTGATCGCTCAAGGCTTCCCGAGATCAACCGTGATCGGAGTGGATACGTCCGAACGGAGCCTGCGCCGGGCCAGGGAAGAGGCCGATGCACTGGGGCTCGGCAACGTGCGATTCGAGCATGCTGAGGTGGAGTCGACCACCGATGTCCCGTATGACCTCGTCACCGCCTTCGACGTCATCCACGATCTGGCTCGACCCAAGGCCGCACTTGAAGCGATCCGAAGGTCCTTGACGCCCGACGGCACGTTTCTCATGTACGACAGCGGCGCTCCCAGCGGAGTCGAGCGGCAGGTCGCGCTGCCATGGGCACCGCTCATGTATGGCATGAGCGTGTACGGCTGCCTCGGCTTCTCGCTTGCCGCGCGTGGCGACGGGCTTGGAAACATGTGGGGACGCCAAACGGCGGAGGATATGTTGCGCGAGGCCAGTTTCTCCGACATCACGATCCACGACGCGCCCGGTGATCCGATCAACGCCATCTACGTCTGCCGCGCATGAAGCGCCGGCCGGCGCCCGCGGCGGCCCGCCTCACTTCCGGACGTCCGTGGCAGGGCGAGGGCGTAGGTGCCCCAGTGTTCACCGTCGCCGCGTCGGATTACGATCAATAGACGAGCGTGAACCAGTCGGGCGAGAAGCTGTCGCAGGCCGTGCGAGCGCAGGTGCGCGCCGATGAGAAGTCGTCGCACGCGCTGCGGGTCAAGCTCTACGGTGAGTCGCGCCGGCTGAGAGAAATCAGCGAGTAGCGATGCGAGCCTGATCATCGTGCCGCCGCGCCACACGTCCCAAACGAAGCTCCGCCATATCGCGCCCACTGTGGAGGAGTGGGCGCGCGCTGCCTCTGCCCGCTTGTCGTAGACCGTCACGGTGACCATCGCGTGCGGGCGGCTGAGGTACGCACGCGCGCCCATCCTGCCGTCCATCGTTCACGCCGCGATGACATCGAGGAACGCGTCAGCGATGGCCTCGTAACCGGCGCTGTTGGGGTGCACGTTGCCGAAGTGGTCTGGATGGCAGAACCAGGTCCATGCCGCTGCGGTCTGTGCGCTCGCCGCGAGATTGGCGACCTCAAATGCACCCTCGACGTCGGCAACAGCCACGTCGTGCGAGCCATAGACACTGACCAACGTGCCGTTGAGGGCGAGTACGACCTGCTGGGACGCGGCCGCCAGGCCTGGGTCCACAGGTAGCAGGCACGCGTACGGGTTGTGGTAGGTCATTCCAACGACGCGTACGCCTGGAGCCGCTGTCTGCAGCGTGTCGAGGATCCGGTCCAGATTCGACGCGATGCGCTGCAGCGCCAGCTGGATGCAGGCCGGGTCCAGTGTGCTCACGCAGAGGCCCAGATCGTTAGCGCCGATGTCGATCGTCACAAGGTCCACCTTGCCCTTGTGGGCATGCAGGAAGCTGACCGCTTCCTCGAGCTGCGTCTTGTGCGGGTACAGGCTTTGGTAGAACGCCGGCGGCCCGCATGATGCGGCCTCACTGGGCAGCTGCGATCCGTCGATCATCGATATCGTGCTCTCGCCGCCACAGGAGACATTGTTCAAATCCAGCTTGGTGTCGGTCGCCGCCAGCGCCGCGTGCACCAGCGCCACGTACCCGGCCGGTGAGTAGTATGGCTGGCCCGGCACGAAGAACTGGTCGCCCGCCGCGAGCGAGTCCCCCAGGGCGAGGTAATAATGGCTCGCGGTCTCGTCGTCGGCGGCCGACGGTGCGCTCGGAACAGCGACCACGGCGAACGCCAGGACCGCGGTGATCAGGATCTTGAATATACGGCGCATGGCCGCCCTCCATTCGTACGCCACGGAATGGCAGATGCTGCTGAGCCTGCCCCGGCGCGGGGTCCCCGCACATCCCCGAGTTCCGGTATCTTCACCGGTCGATGGCGACGCAGATCCGACTACGCTCGCCCCACTTCGTTATGATTGGGCCTGCGCGCCATCCACGGCGGTCAATCGAGTTCCTTCGCGGCGAGTCCGGAATCGCGCAAGTAGGTCAACACGGCCGCGACCCGCCGATGCAGTTGGATCTCGCTGGATAGGCCGAGCTTGGCAAAGATCGAATTTACGTGCTTTCCCACGGCCGACTCCGAGAGGAACAGTGCCTCCGCGATGGCCCCATTGGCCCGGCCCTGCGCCATCTCGCGCAGCACGTCGAGTTCACGTGGGGTGAGCTGCGCAAGCGCCGATTCCTCGATGCGGGCGCGCCGTGTGACGAGCGCCTCCACAACCTGCGGGTCAACGACCGAGCCGCCATCCACCACCTCACGCAATGCGTGCAGCAAGCGGTCCAGATCGCCCACGCGGTCCTTGAGCAGGTACGCCAATCCCGCAGCTCCCCGCTTAAGGAGTTCGAAGGCGTACGTCTCGTCGGCGTACTGGGACAGCACGACCACCCCGACACTCGGATACTCGGACTTGATGATATGTGCCGCGTCTATGCCCTCCATCGAGCCGCCCGCCTCGCCGTCGTCGACCGGCATGCGGATGTCGGTGAGGACCGCGTCGGGGTGTAACCGGCGCACCTCGGCGACAAGCTGCTGGGCCGAGCCGACCGCCGCCAACACATCTACCGCACCGGAGTCCTCGAGCAGCCGGCGGGTGCCTTCCCGAACGAGATAGTTGTCGTCTGCGATGACGATGCGTAACCGCCTAGACACCTGTCACCCCCCCGCCGGCCCGTCCCGAATTCTCGTGAAGCGGCAGTTCGATGCGCACGCGAGTCCCCACGCCCAACGTACTATCCACTGAGAACCGGCCGCTCAGTACGGCGATGCGATCGGCGAGACCGGCGAGCCCGAAGCCGACCGATGCTGTTGGCTCGAAGCCGCCACCGTCATCACGCACCTCCGCCACGAGGTGTCCGTCCCGCCGTGCGAGGGCCACGACAACACGCCGAGCGTCGGCGTGCTTGAGAGCATTAGTCAATGCCTCCGCGATGCCATACCACAGCGCATCTTCGATCGGGCCGGGGAAGCGGACACCTCTCAGCGAGGGTTCTGCGTCGATGACGACCGGCAACGGCAGCCGGGAGGCCTGCGCCTCGACAGCGTCGAGGAGCCCGCGGTCGCTGAGTACGGCGGGTCGGATGCTGTGCGCAAGCTCGCGCAATTGATGCAGAAGGCCCAGCACGTCTTCGTGAAGCTCGAGTAGGGTAGCGCTGGCACGCTCGTCTCCGCGCCGCAACTGGTTACGCGCCATGGCTAGTTTGGCGGATAGCGCCACCACGGCCTGCTGGGCACCATCGTGCAGGTCGCGCTGCAGGCGGCGGCGTTCGGCGTCTTGAGCCTGCACGACGCGCGCCCGGGATGCCCCTAGCTCGGCTGCCTGCAGCCGTATCTCGTCCAGTCGCAGGGCCAGCTCGGCGCTCAATCGCAGATTGTGTACGGCTGCCGCGGCCTGCCGGGCCAGATTTCGCAGCAGTTGTCCGTCCTCGTCCGCGAAGGCCCCATCGATCTTTGGCCCGCATTCGATGTCCCCGACCTTCATTCCCGCGTGCACGAGAGGGACGACCACCTCAGCCTCAGCAATGGTCTCGACATCGATGCCAGAGAATCCGTATGGCAGCGGCGTGTGGCGTTCGGTGGGGTCGAGGCGGACTCGGGCCCAGTGCAGGCCGAGACCCCGTCGGGCCGTCTCGGCCAGATGCGGCAGCAGGTCATCGAGGCTGCCTGTCTCCTCCAGGGCTGCACCGAAGCGCGTGACCACGTCGTACCGGCTCTCCCTGACACCGAACACCCACCTGCCGGCCAGCCCTTCCAGCCGTCGGCGGGCCGGCTGAAACAGCATGGCGGCGACGATGGTGAGCAGCACGGCAACGCCGACGGATAGTCGTTCACTGGCCGCCAATCCTGGTGCCGCGGCCACGCCAGCGTAACCGAGGGCGATCACCAGCCACAGCGTCCCATACACGAACGACTTGAGCAGGATGCGGCTGATGTCGAGCAGCCCCGCGCGCAGCAGGCCGATCAGGATGCAGGCGATCAGGCCCGCCGTGCCGAGGACGGTTACCGCTAGGAAGATCGCTCGAGCGAGCGTGCCCGGGGCCGATGTCACGGATGGCGGCAGGATCCAGGCGAGGAGCCCTCCAACGCCGAAGAGCGTGCCGAGCATCAACCACTGGATCTGCCGCCGCTCCGTCTCGGTGGCATGCCGATAGCGCTGCACGAGCATGAACACGATTGTGCAGAAGACTAGGAGCACCGAGGCGTCGTAGGCGGACTTCGCCACCGGGCCCGCCGGCGCGAGCAGTGGGATGTACAACGGACTGACCACAGTAGGAAATTCCGGGAACGTGTACCGGTTGACCGTGAGGGACGCCCGTGACAGCGCGAGTAGCAGGGGCAGCAGTGCCGCCGCCACGATGAGGGTGCGGAGAATCCACCGCTCGTAGGCATGTTCGGCGCGGCCGACGGGAAACAACCCGATAAAACCTACGCCCGCAACGGTCGAGAAGAGCTCCGCCCATAGGTAGACGAGGTTGAGCGCCCACAGGGCGGGCGCGTCGTGAGCAACGGCCACGTTGAAACAATATTCAGCCAGTATCGACAAGCTATAGGTCGTCCCCAAACACAGCAGCCACCGGGTCGACGCATGATCCGGACGGCGCCAGTAGGCGAACAGGCCCGCCACGTAGAACGGCGCCGGTCCCGCGAACACCCAAACCAGGCTGCCGGCGCCGGCATCATAGGCGATCGCAATTGCCGCGGCGGCGACGAGCGAAACCGCGCCGGCGACGGCAACCACCGTGAACGTTGCGCGACCCAAGCGCATGGGAGCATTCTCGGCCCTCATCAGCTCCCGGTCTAGGAGCCTGGCGTCAGATCCGGCCGGAGGCTGGCCTCACCTTCCGGGTGCCGGTAGCCGCCGGCGAAAGCGGTGGCCAGGAAGGTTCCGTCACTGGAAGTGGCCTGCCTAACGTACGAGCACGTAATGGTCCTGGCCGCTTCCCTACTAGGACCTGTCGATGCAAGGAGCGGGAATGAGTCGCTCGAAGGGAGCAGAGGCAATGAGATCCGTCTACAAGGTGCTCGCGTACATCGTGGCGGCCGAGGTCGTGATACAGGCGATGGCCATGGTCTACGCCGTCGCGGGGGAGGGCAAGTGGGTGATGGAGGGCGGCGTGCTCGATAAGGCCGTCATCGAGAGCCGCGAATTCGTGTTTCCGGAGGTTCTCGGCTTCGCGATCCACGGGATCAACGGAATGATGGTCATCCCGCTGTTCGCACTGCTCCTGTTCATCTCCTCGTTCTTCGCGAAGGTCCCCGGTGGCGTGAGGTGGGCGGGCGGAGTAGTTCTTCTCGTCGTCGTGCAGGCGACCCTCGGCCTCGCCGGCCATTCCATCCCGGCCCTTGGCGCCTTGCACGGCCTCAACGCGCTGTTGCTGTTCAGCGCGGCCATCTACACCGGGCGTCGGGTCCGCCGCATCTCCGACACTCCCGCCGCTGAGACGGCCGAGCGCGTCGCGTCGCCAGCCTGAAAGGGACCAGACATGCGTCGCCTGCGTCTGATCGCTGCCATCGCCGCGACCGCGCTCGTCATCGGACCGCTGGTCTGGTTTTGGCAGGCGAGTCTCCTGCCCGATGCGTACTCCATCATGGACATGGGCCACGCCGACACCGGCGGAACCGGCGGCAGTGGGCACGGCGGGCACGCGACGAGCGGGCGCGGGCTCACGTCGCTCATCGCCGATCCGCGCCGACCCGCCGACGTTGCGGTCACCTTGACCGCGCGCAAGGAGCCATTTCGGCTCTCCAGCGGCCGCGAACTCGACGGCTACACGCTGAACCGGCAATCGCCCGGGCCGGTCATCCGCGCCACCGCTGGCCAGCTAGTGCAAGTGCGGCTGGTCAACGAGTCCGTTCCGGGCGGCATCACGCTGCACTGGCACGGCGTTGACGTGCCGAACGCCATGGACGGCGTCGCCGGCGTCACGCAGGACGCTGTCGGCATCGGCGAGGAGTTCACCTACCGTTTCGTCGCCAACCAGGTCGGTACGTTCTGGTACCACTCGCATCAGATATCGCACGAGCAGGTCCGCGGCGGCCTTCTCGGCGCCCTGGTGGTGGTGCCGATCTCGCAACCCGCCGATGTCGACGTCGTTGCACTCGCCCATGTCTACAAGGGAGAGCGCACCATCAACGGCAGCGAGGCCGACGTCCCGATCGAGGTGTCGCCGGGGCAACGTGCCCGCGTGCGGGTCGTCAACACCGATAACGGTCCGATGTCGGTATGGGTCGCGGGCGCACCGTTCCGCCTCGCCGCCGTCGACGGCATGGACCTGAATGGCCCCACCCCGGTTCGGGACGCGGCGGTGCTCGTCACCGCGGGCGGCCGGGCCGACCTCGCAGTGGACATGCCATTGGACGGTTCGCCGGTCCGGGTGAACGTCGGCGGTCCAACCGGCGTCGTGCTCGGATCGCGTTCGTACCAGGCACCCGCGGTGACCAAACCCCGGACCAACCTGGATCTGCTCACTTACGGCACCAAGGCCCCGCTGCGGTTTGACCCGGACCGTGCGGATCGGTGGTTCCGGTACGACATCGGACGGCGGCCGGGCTTCATCGACGGCCGGCCGGGGCTGTTCTGGACCGTCAATGGCCAGATGTACCCGAACGTTCCCATGTTCATGGTGGCCGAGGGCGATGTGGTACGCGTGAGCATCTCCAACAACAGCGGAGAGGTGCATCCGATGCACCTTCACGGCCACCACGCCGTGGTGCTCAGCCGCAACGGCGTGCCGGCCACGGGTAGTCCCTGGTGGGTGGATTCGCTCAACGTTGGCGACGGCGAGTCGTACGACATCGCGTTCGTGGCCGACAACCCGGGCGTCTGGATGGACCATTGCCACAACCTGCCCCATGCCGTCGAAGGACTCGTCGCCCACCTCATGTACGAAGGCATCATGACGCCGTTCGTCATCGGCGGCGGGGCTCGGAATGAACCGGAGTGAACATCATGCAGACCGCGGGTTGGTTGCTCATCATTGGCTCAACCGTCTTCGCCTTCGGCGCCGGGATCGGCGTCCCACGAATGTGGAGTGAACGCGATCCGCAGGTCCGCCAGCGCATGCTCGAGGAACGCAAGGTCATCTGGCGCATCGCCCAGCCGATCTATGGTCTCGGCGCGATCATTGCCGGGGTGGGGGTTGGCTACCTCGCCGTCGATGCAACAA
>JAXIPB010000262.1:0-9389 GCA_045403155.1 Micromonosporaceae bacterium | reverse complement strand
GTCGGGCGCGGGATGCTGTTCCTCGACCTGATCCAAGAAGGGAACCTCGGTTTGATCCGCGCGGTCGAGAAGTTCGACTACTCGAAGGGGTACAAGTTCTCGACCTACGCCACGTGGTGGATCCGCCAGGCGATCACCCGCGCGATCGCCGACCAGGCCCGTACGATCCGGCTCCCGGTGCACATGGTCGAGACGATCAACAAGCTCGTCCGCATCCAACGACAGCTCCTGCAGGACCTCGGGCGCGAGCCGCTCCCCGAGGAGATCGGGCGGCAGATGGGCATCCCCGCCGACAAGGTGCGCGAGATCTTGAAGGTGAGCCAGGAACCCGTCTCCCTCGAGACCCCGATCGGGGAGGAAGAGGACTCGCACCTCGGGGACTTCATCGAGGACTCGGACGCCGTGGTCCCCGTGGACGCGGCGAGCTTCATCCTGCTGCAGGAGCAACTCGAGTCCGTGCTTCACACCCTGTCGGAGCGGGAGAAGAAGGTCATCCAGCTCCGGTTCGGCCTGCTCGACGGTCACCCCCGGACGCTGGAAGAGGTCGGCCGCGAGTTCGGGGTCACGCGCGAGCGGATCCGGCAGATCGAGTCGAAGACCCTGTCGAAGCTCCGCCACCCGTCACGCTCGCAGAAACTGCGGGACTACCTCGAGTAGCGTTCGCGGCGGGCGACCCGAAGGTCAGTTCAGCGAGATGTCGTCGACGTCGGGGTCGAGCCGTCGCTGGATGTTCGCCCGAGCCCGCTGGATCGCCTCGACGCTCTTCCATCCGGCTTTCTCGGCGATACGCCGCCCCTGCACGGCGATCCGATTGGACGGATGCCGGGCCATCGCCGCGCGAACGCCGGGAGGCCGCTCGTCGTCCGGGTCCTGCTTGGTGAGCTCGCGGGCGACGATGTAGCCGATCACTCCTCCCACCACGAGACCGGTCTTGAACCGCATCCCCTGAGCCTAGTCCAATCCGAGGCCGTTGGTAGACTGCCTCGGCTCCATCCGGGGTAGCTCAATTGGCAGAGCGGCGGACTGTTAATCCGTAGGTTGTGGGTTCGAGTCCCACCCCCGGAGCTTCACTAGCTGGGGAGACGCAACGACGTCGACGTGTCGTCGGATCGCCTGGCCACTAGATGGCCACGACGTGATCGTGTCGGCCCCTCCGACGCTCATCTACCAGCGGAGACGCAGAAGGCCTCGAACAGTGTCATCCGCCCGGGGCCCGGTCATTCCCCCGCTATCCCCCAACAGCGTCAGCATCCCTCCCTCGTGGCTTGCCCTCAGCCATCGAGAACCCGACGCAGGATGTGCATTCCGCTCGCTCGCCTGCGTCGGTGTGCAGTCGTAGGGTCGCCGTGTGGACCTGGTGCTCCGCGAGACGACGCTCGACGACCTCCCGATCCTGTTCGAGCACCAGCGCGACCCGGTTGCCAACGAGATGGCCGTGTTCGTGGCGCGCGACTGGGACGCCTTCGTGGCGCACGACGCGAAGATCCGGTCCGACCCGACCCTGATCCGTCGCACGGTCGTCGTGGACGACGAGGTCGTCGGCAGCATCGGCTGCTTCGGCGACGAACAACGCGAGGTGTGGTACTGGTACGACCGCGCGGTGTGGGGGAGAGGCGTCGCCACCGCGGCGCTCGCCGCCTTCCTCGACGACGTCACCGAGCGGCCCTTGTTCGCCCACGTCGCGGTCACGAACGTCGGGTCGGCGAAGGTCCTCGAGCGATGCGGCTTCATCGAGGTCGGACGCGAGACGACCGGCGTCGAGGAGATCGTTTACCGGGCTGGCTAACCGCCCGCCTTGAACCAGGCGAGGCCCTCCAGCTGGGTCCTCAAGTACGCTGCCTGACTCCTTCGAATGCCGGCGCCCGACTCGGTTAGTCGACCCGCCATGCGAAGGGTCGCGCACTTTGGCGACGACGATCGAGTTGGTGCCGCACAACACCGTGGGAGTGTGTTAGCAATCACCTCGTCCGGTCCCCACGGCGGCCCCATACTCGCCGGAACGAGTAGGGGGTCCATGGCCAAGCAGCTGACCGAGAAGTCCGGACGATCTACGCTCGTCTTGAGTTTCCTCATCGCCGACGTCCGCGGCTACACGCGTTTCACGGCCGAGCGCGGGGACGCCGCAGCCGCCCTCCTCGCCAAACGGTTCGCCGATCTGGCCCGCGACGCGGTAGAGGCCCGAGGGGGCCGAGTGATCGAGCTGCGGGGCGACGAAGCCCTGGCCGTGTTCGAGTCCCCGTCACAAGCGGTGCGTGCCGCCATCGAGTTCCAGGCCACCTGCGCCGAGGAGAGCGAGGCCGACCCCGCATTCCCGCTGCCGGTCGGGATCGGTATCGACTCGGGCGAGGCCGTGCCCGTCGAGGACGGGTACCGAGGCGTGGCCCTGAACACGGCTGCTCGACTGTGTTCGAACGCCGGTGCCGGACAGGTACTGGTCACCCGGACGATCGTCGGCTCGACCGAGGCTGCCGACGCTGGGATCACCTTCGTGGAACGGGGACCGGCTTCGTTCAAAGGGTTCGAGCAGGCCGTTGACGTCATCGAGGCGGTCGCGACTCAAGCCAGTGCCCCGGCGTCTCGAGTCGGCCCCACACTCGAACGGACGAAGGACCAGGAGCGCGGGATCCCTCCGGAGCTGGATCCGCTCACGCCGCTGGTGGATCGGGAGCACGAGATGCGCTGGCTCAGAGGGACGTGGCGGATGGTACGGCGCGGAGGTGGGCGGATGCTGTTCGTGTCGGGCCCGGCGCAGATCGGGAAGACCCGACTCGCCGGCGAGATCGCCGCCCACGTGCACGCGGACGGGGGGGCGATCCGCTATGCCGGACCTGGTGGGGCCGCGACCGCGATGGCGCTATCCGCGATTCGTGGAGCTCGTGAAGCCTCGACACCCACGCTCCTTGTCCTGGACGACGTCGACGTTGCGGGCCCCCAGGTCGCCGAGGAGCTCGAAGCCTCGCTCGAGGTGCTGTCCGGGCGCCCGGTGCTGGTGCTCGGCCTCCTGCGTGACCGAACAGCCGTCGCGGATCTCGCTCGTTTGATCGAGCGCGCCGACGAACGAGGCGACGGCCACCGTGGCCTCGCCCCCCTCGATATCGACGGCGTGCGTGGGATCGTGCGTCTCTACGTGGGACAGGACGAGACGGATGCGCCCGTGGAGTCCATGGCTCGCGCCTCACAGGGGATCCCCGGTCGGGTTCACGAGGTCGTGAGCGAGTGGGCGCGCTCGGAGGCGAGCCGGCGTCTGGCCGCCGCCGCCGAGTTCCTGGCCGCTGGCCGCGACCGTCACGCGTCCGACCTCCAGTTCGCCAACAACGTGATCGGGCTGAAGCTCGGTCGCCTGTACAGCGTCGAGGGCCGAGACGTTCTCGCCGTCGAGACCTGCCCCTACAAAGGCCTCGCCGCCTTCGAACGGGACGACTCCGCCTACTTCTTCGGCCGGGAGCGGCTGGTGGGAGAGCTGGCCGCTCGTACCGTGCAGGTCGGTCTGCTCGGCGTCGTGGGCGCCTCGGGCAGCGGCAAGTCCTCGGTGATCGGCGCGGGGCTGCTCCCGTCCCTTGGCGCCGGTTTGCTTCCCGGGAGCGAGAACTGGAATCAGGTGGCCATCCGCCCGGGCGAGCATCCGATGCACGTTCTACGAGCGGCGCTCTCGAGCGGGGCCGAGGACCCGATCGAGGCAGCGGTGGAGGCGCTCACGCCGGAGGGACGTCTGGTCCTCGTGATCGATCAGTTCGAGGAGACCTTCACCTTATGCGACGACGAGGCGGAGAGCTCCTACTTCGTCGGGGCGATCACCGGCGCAGCGAAGCGGTGGCCCGAGAACGTTGCCGTGATCCTCGCGATCCGCGCCGATCACTACGGGCATTGCGCCCCGTATCCCGATCTGGCGGAGGCCCTGGCCGCCAACCACGTCCTGGTCGGGCCGCTCACGCGCGAGGAACTGAAGCGGACGATCGAATTCCCAGCTCGGCGAGCCGGCCTGCGGGTGGAGTCTGCCCTTGCGGACGCCCTGGTGGAGGAGGTGTCCGACGAGCCCGGAGGATTGCCCCTCCTATCGACCGCGCTCGTCGAACTGTGGCAGACCCGCGAGGACGGGTGGATCCGGATGGAAGCCCACGAACAGACCGGCGGCGTCCGTGGCGCGGTCTCACGGCTCGCCGAGACCTCGTACGAGCAACTCTCGCCCGCCGAGCAGGAGGCGGCCAGGCGCGTGTTCCTCCGCCTTGTCGCTTCCGGAGGAGGGGAAACCGTCACGCGTCGGCGGGTCGAGCTCGACGAGTTCGACCCTGTGCGCGACCCGGACGCGGCGGCCGTGCTGACCCGCCTCACGCAAGACCGGCTGCTCACGAAGACGGAGGACACGGTGGAGGTGGCCCACGAGGCCCTGCTGCGCGAGTGGCCTCGCCTCCGGGCCTGGCTGGAGGAGGACGTGCAGGGCCATCAGCTCCGTCAGCACCTCACGCACGCGGCCCAGCAATGGGAGGAGACCGGACGTGAGGCCTCGGAGGTGTACCGGGGGGCTCGGCTCTCCGCTGCCCTGGATTGGGCGGCTACACGCGGACCGGACCTCAACGAGCAAGAGCGGGACTTCCTGTCGGAGAGTCGCCAGGCGAGCGAGCGCGAAGCGGAACGACAGCGGAGAACGAATCGCCGACTACGGGGTCTACTGATCGGGACGGCGTTGTTCCTCGCCGTGGCCCTCCTGGCAGGCGGGCTGGCCCTCGTTCAGCGGGGACGGGCGCGGGACGAAGCCGTGCGGGCGGAGACCCAGGCCCGGATCGCGTCTGCCCGCGAGCTGGCCGCCTCCGCCGTCGCCAACCTCGACGTCGATCCCGAGCGGAGCATCCTGCTGGCGCTTGCGGCGGTGGACGCGACGTGGAAAGCGGACCGGACGGTCGTGGCGGTGGCCGAGGAGGCACTCCACCGGTCTCTTGAGGAGTCCCGCGTCGTGCTAACGGTGCCGCAAGGCGGCGGGGTCGCTATCAGCGACGACGGCAGGCGGTTCGCTACGACGGGCGAGGACGGGACCCCGTCCATATGGGCGACGCACACCGGCAGGCGCCTTCTCACCCTCCGCGGACACAAGGGTCGAGTCAACGGCATCGCCTACAGCCCCGACGGATCGCTGCTGGCCACCGCCGGCGACGATCGGACGGTGCGGCTGTGGGACGCGGCGAGCGGCCGGCAGGTCCACGTGCTGCGGGGGCATCAGAAGCTGGTCCTGGGCATCGCTTTCAGCCCCGATGGGTCGCTGCTGGCCACCTCCAGCCGGGACGGCACCGTTCGGATCTGGGACGTCGCGACGGGCACGCAGCATCTCGTGCTGAGGGGCCCCCCCGGCGAGCAGTTCTACAGCTTTGGAGTCATCACCCCCGCCTTCAGCCCCGACGGGTTGCGGGTGACTAGCGGAGGGTGGTTCAGCACGCCGATCTGGGACCTGGCGACGGGGAAGATCTCGATGCTCCTTCCCCGCGTGGCCGTGGGGACATTCGCGGTCGCGTTCAGCCCCGATGGCACACGCATCGCCACTGACAGGAATCTCGATGCGCAGGCGTGGGATGCGGAGACCGGGAGGCCGCTCATCACATTCTCAGGCCACACGGGGGATGTCCTCAGCATCGCCTACAGCCCCGACGGTAAGCGGATCGCCACCGGCTCGAACGATGGGACCGCTCAGGTGTGGGACGCGGCGACCGGCGACTCCGTGCTGACGCTGGGCGGACACACCATCGGAGTGGACCAGGTCGCTTTCACCGCGGACGGGGACCGGCTGCTGACCGGGGGATTGGACGGCACCTCTCGACTGTGGGACATCAGTCCGACCGGGGGCAGTGACTGGCTGACCGTCCCCGGCCCGGCGGACCGTCAGCTCGGAGTTTCCTTCAGCCCCGATGGGACGAGCTTCGCCGTGCCGCGCCAGCTCACGGGCGTCACGATCCGGGACGTCGAGACGGGGGCGAGGATCATCACGCTGAAGGGCCACGACCTCACCATCAGAAGGATGGTGTTCAGCCTGGATGGGACCCGACTCGTAGGGGCCGCCGGTAGCGCGATGGGGGACTTTCAGGTAAAGACGGTCCCCGTCTGGGACGTGAGCACCGGGGAGCTGGTGATGACGCTCACCGGACACTCCAAGTCCACAACGGCTGTGGCGGTAAGCCCGGACGGGCGTCGTCTGGCGACGAGCAGCTTGGACAAGACCATCAGGCTGTGGAATGCCTTCTCTGGCAAGGAACTTGGCACCGTCGACGCCGGAAGTCCAGCGTGGGGCCTCGCCTTCAGCCCCGACGGTCGATGGTTGGTGTCGGAAGATAACAAGAAGTCTCTCGTCGTATGGGACGCCGATTCCCTCGAGCGGGTGGGAAAGCTCCGCGGCCACACCGACCCCATCCAGGACCTCGCGTTCGCACCCGACGGAAAGGTGGTCACAGGCAGCTGGGACGGGACGGCGAAGATCTGGGACCTAGAGTCGGGCCGGGAGCTCGCGACGTTGCGGGGGCACACCGGCGCGGTCATGGGCGTTGCTGTGAGCCCAGACGGAACGCTCGTCGCCACTGGCAGCCTCGATGGCACCGCCAAGCTCTGGGATCTCGCGACCGGGCGGGAGAAACTCACGCTGTTCGGCCACGACCTTGTCGTCAACACTGTTTCGTTCAGCCCCGACGGCCGGCTCCTGGCGACCGGGAGCGCCGACGGGACGGTCGCCTTGCATCTCCTTCCGATCGACGACCTCCGTGACTTTGCCCGCGAGCGCGTCACCCGCACCCTCACGGAGGAGGAGTGCCGGCAGTACCTCCACGTGGGGAAGTGCCCGGCAGCGAACTAGACCGCCGGTGTCCCCATGATCGGTTGTGCTTGCCCTCGCGGGTGTTGTGCCGGATGGCGGCCTCTCCCCGGGCTTCGCATCCTGAAGGACACACAGACTCCTATTTCCGCTGGCGAGGCTTAACGAGAGAGCGGCTTGCATGGAGCCGAACGAGTGGAACGTGAAGCTCGTCTGGGCCACTGAACGGTTCAGCGAGCTGCTCGCGTGCGAGGCGGTCGTGGCGCTCGACGGCGGAGTCGGTACTGCGCCCCCACGGCCGATCGCCACATCGGACACGAGGCGTGGATGATGGTCGACGCGGCCCTCTCGCAGGCACGGCCCACACCTCTTGGGGGACTTCCTCATCGGGCAAACCCACGGGCAGATTCGGGCTTTCGACGCATTCACCGCAACTCCGACCCTGTCGATACTGACGTCGCGGGCGGGCAACGAGGCCGCCTGTGGACATCACTCCGGAGGCTTTGTCCAGCCGGATCCCGACTCGCGGCTGACGAGGACGAGATGCAGATCGTGTACGTGATGGAGGTCATCGACCCCCTCGAGAGCCGCAACGGCGCGAGGTACGCCCGACGCTTCACGTACGAGACGCGCGAGCAAGCGTGGGCGAGGTACAGCGATGCGATCCGGTTCGGCTTGGAGGCATACGTCGACGAGGTCGGCCGCATGCGCGTCACGACGCAGACGACTGCGCACGAACACCTCAGCAGATTGTCTGTGGCGGCTTGGAATGCGCCGCGCGACAGCGCCGTCGGCGAACGACACCGCAGCGGCCAGCGCTCGAACCCCGGCGGCGGCGATGCCTTCGGCCTCTCGGGATCGGCGAGCCCGTAGCCGTCACCGCTGACCCCGATCACGACTGTGGACCGCGATCGCGCTCGGGTTCCCTGATCATCCTCCGCCTGGCGCTGCTCGCAGCGATCCGTAGCACCGGTCGGTCAGTCGGCCGTCGGATCGACGGAAAGACACCGGACCTCGAACTGGGGCGGCCGACGCGCGTCTGCGCACCAGTTGAGCCTCGGCAGCAACGGCTAACTGCCGATGGCGTCCGAACCCGAGTCGTCGGCCGTGCCCGCGTGCGCCTGGCCGGCCGCCATGTGCTCGAACGCGTGCTCCGGTGGCCCGCCGCCGTGTCCGACCGCGACCATCGGCTTGCCGCAGTCGCTCCACGCCGCCTCGCGGATCTCGGCGGCCTCACCCCCGGCAGCGACCGCGCTCACGTAGTCGCCGTGCGTCCAGTTGCCCGGGAGCGAGCCCACGGCCGCCAGGTCGCACGAGCCGGCGTGGTGGAACCGCTCGATCGGCCCACCGTGGACGCCGGCGTCCTTCTCGGTCGCCTCGGCCTTGTCTGAGCGACCAGGAGGTCCACCTGCGGGCGAACCGGTGCCCGCGAAGACAGCGGCCGTGGCGACCCCCGATCCACCCAGGACGAGGGCGACCGACAACGCTAGAACGTCTCGCCTCACGCGAGCCTCCTTCGGGGCGCTCCTCCGACGAGCGTGGGCCGTAGCGAGCCCCTGGTCAATCGACCGATCGGCCATGGCCAGGACCGGATGACGTAGGGCGCTGCGCGGATGTGCGAGAGGACTCTCGGGCTGAGGGACAATGGATGATCGCACGTCGCTTCCTGTCGGATCACCTCACGGCGTCGCTTGAGAAAGCTGACTGACGCTCCGGCTGCATCTGGACGCCTGAGCCGATCGGTCGATCGCAGCTTGGGAAGCTTGCACAGCCCGATGGCGACCGGCGGAAGCCGATCTTGGCTGCGGAGTGCGGCGCTTGAACAGGTCGTAGCACCAGGCCAGGAAGCCGTCGTTTCGACGTTTGTCGCGCCTGGTCGAGATCGAGTCGGTCACGACATGGGCTCCAGGAGCATGACACGAAGGTGCTGTTCGGGATCGTGGTGACACCAGTCGTCGAGATCCGCGGACCCACCCAACTGCACCGCGTTGAATCTGAGGGTCGTGGCGTGGGCGGTGTTTGGGTGGGTCTCCACGATGTGCCGAGTAAGGATGCAGAGTACGACGCTGTCGTCGGGCCCAGGACCGATCCACCCCTCCCAGCAGACGGGGCACCTGGCGGTGGCGTGTGGCAGAGGGCACGGGACGTCGTCGCTTGTGGGGCCTGAAGCTTCGCCGTGTACGCGGCAGTAGGACTCGCCGTCTTGAAGGTCCTTCTGTTCTCCCATCTCCCTACTCATCGCCACATGGTGCGGTGAGGTTGAGCTAGGTGCTGCTCGTGGTCCCCGCGGCCGCGGGCCTCGACCCTTACCGCCACGGCCTGGCTGCTCGCCACTCCATCGGCCAAGTCTCCATGGGGCAGTGCGAGCCGGCGCCGCACGGCGAGTCCGCGTGCTAGTCGGAGGACCCTTCGCTCCGCCCGCGGCTCTCGGTCTCCCCCCTCTCCTCCTCCTCCCGTCCGGGGTGCTTCTCGTCGGGTGACAGCTGCATGCCTTCGGTCGAGGATCGGCTAGGTTCGAACGCGGCTGGCGGGGGCTCACCCTCCATGTGCGTCGTGATCCGCTCCGCGAACCGGAACCCCTGACGGTGCGGGCCAGGTTCCGCGG
>JAXIPB010000072.1:0-6853 GCA_045403155.1 Micromonosporaceae bacterium | reverse complement strand
GATCATGACCTGGAGGTCATGATCGGCGCTTTTGGGCAACCGTGAACTCATGATCACGGCGATCTTGATGTGGGGCACGTGGCCGCCCGAGGAGGCAAATGGCACCCGGCGCGAACGAACCCGTGATTTCCGTGATGCTCGCCGTGCCCGATGCTGCGGCGGCCGCGCGATGGTACGCACAGGCACTCGGCGCCGCTGTGTTGTGGGATCTCGGGAGCGTCGTGGGTCTTACCGTCGAAGGAGCGCCGCTCTTCCTCGGCGAACCCGAGAACAACGGCTGGGACACCCCGATCGCCGCGGGCACCCGGACCGTGCGCATCGAGGTCTTCGTCGACGACCCGGACGGATTCATCCAGCGCGCCGTGGCGGCCGGAGCGGATGGCAGCGTCGACGAGATCCGCGACCACGATATGCCGTGGGGTATTCACCGTCAGGGCGGCTTCGTTGATCCGTTCGGCCACCGGTGGCTCGTTGGCGACAGATCCCCCCTGAGCGCACACGATCCTCGGTAGTGGAAGACCGAGCGCGACGGATAGGCGCACGGCGACGCTGGCCACGCGTAGCGCGTCATTTCGCGATTCAGGCGGCGGTGCGGAATTCCTCGTACCGCTCCTCGAGTCTGGCTGGATCCGGTAGGTCGGACCGTGAGCGTGGGAGGACGATTCGTGATCCGTGCATTTCCTGCAGTCCGTGACGCAACATGGGTCCGTCGATCTCTGCCAAGATATCTCCCCGGACTTCGACGATGTGGTCGGGTCGGATGCCGAGGATGTTGACGTCGTAGGCCGCATGGTGGATCTTGCACATGGCAAGTCCATTAGGGACGACTGGGTCACCTCGCTCGTGCCGGTCTGGCAGGATGTGCGCGGCATCGAGCAGCGGCGCATGACCGAGCCGGCAGAGCGCGCACCGCGAGTTGTACGCCCGGAGCACCTTGGGTCGAAAGAGGGCCTGATGAAGCCGGTGCAGCGTGAGGCGCTGGCTGTAGTGCCGCTCAAGCGACGTACTGGGTTCGTCGAAGACGTCGACCTGCTCGCCGATGTCAACCGCGAACTCGTGTCGCGAGGCATCCTCGTTGACAAGATAGACCGGATAGATGGCCTGGTAGATACCCTTTGCGATGGCGCAGAAGTAGGTGAGTGGCACCCGCCGGTGCATCGCCTCGCGCAGCGCCCGGTTGTCGGCCAGCTCCGGATCAGTGCCGCGCCACTTGTAGCCCACGGTGCCGTCGGGTGCGACTTCGTCCTCGTACGGCGCTTGGGCGCCAGGAGCGGTGTAGGTGGTCCGGATCGTCAGCGCGGCTGATAGGTACGCCGGCTTCCAGATGCCGGGTTGAACCACCAGGCGCATCGGCGCCCCTTCGAACGCGAAGGTGTTGATCACATTAGAGGGAATGCCGTCGGGATGGGCAGCGCTGAGGCGATCGAGGTGCGCGAACATGGCCAGCCGCAACCGCGCGTCGAGATCATCTGCCGCCATGGGACCTGTATAGCCGAGCGCGCACCAACCGGAAAGTCCCGCCACAGGATGCGTCGACCAGTACAGAGCCGCTATCTCTGTGCCGACTCCGCGGTCCGGCGCCATCCGTCGGGGTCCGGCGAGCCGCGAGCCAGGCGGCCGAGCGGACCGTCCGTCTGCGCGAGGACCGCGCCGATGACCGCCGCCAACACGATCGTGCAGGCGACGACGACCAGCCACGACTCGATCGCGAAGACGGCGCCGATCGTGCCGTACTGCCGCTCGTTGTTGCGGACCGTCCGGGGCAACACAACCGAGGAGATCCGACCGAGCACGAGCATGGCCGCCGCCGTGATCAGTCCACCGGGGAGAAGTGACCGCGCCCGGACCCGACCGAGCAGCAGGACGAACGGCGTCCACCACCACAGCAGCACCGAGCCGCCCACGACGAGAACGCTGCGGATGACGGTTCCGGCGGCACCGGTGCCCGCGAAACGGATGCCCGCTCCGATGAATACAAGGTAGGCGACCAAGCCCACGAGCCAGGCGAGACCACGAATGCTGCCCCGCACACCCAATCGGGGCAAGTCCCAGGCCTGCTCGTACACGCGCTGCAGCGCGCGGGTGAACGCGGTCGCCGATGCCAGCACCACGATCGCACCGACGACGGTGATGGCGCTGCGAAGCTCGTCACGGCTACCGACCAGCGTCCCTACCGTCTCGTCGCTCGAACCGGAGAGGCCAATCCGGTATCGGAACGACCCGCTGAGCGACGCCGCGACCTCCGGCGGGACTATCGCGATCACGGCGATCAGCAACGGAAGGAGCGCGAGAAACGTCTGCGCCGCGAGCACGATGCCGCTCTGGATGATGCCCACCGCCACGAATCGATCGACGAATATGCCGAACGTACGTCGCACCGACCCGATCATCCGCGAGAACAACCCCGTCATGGTCGGCAGTCAAGCACCGCGGGACCTGCCAGGGAGAGCACTTCGCCAAGCCGGAGTACCGTTGCCGCGTGGGCTACGGCTGGCTCGTCACCCTCGTGCTCGGACTGCACTTTGCCTACATCGCGTACCTCGTGCTGGGTGGCTTCCTCGCCTGGCGGTGGCCGCAGGCGATCTGGGCACACCTCGTGGCCTGCGTCTGGGGCGTGTTCATCGTCGCCGGCTGGGTGGACTGCCCGCTGACCTGGGCCGAGGACTGGGCCCGCCAGAAGGCCGGTCAGGGGCGGCTGACGGCCGGCTTCGTCGATCGGTATCTGGACAACGTGATCTACCCCGACCGCTATGTGAATCTGGCCCGATTGGCCATTGCCCTCGTCGTCGCCGTCTCCTGGGCCGGCGCCTTCATCCGATGGCGCCGGGGCCGCGAGGGTCGAAACGGCGTCGAGCGCGGCGCGGCGAGGTGGAGCGCGGCGCGGCGATCTAGCCGGTAACCCCGCCGAGATGGTGACGGCGCCACTGAGATCGTGACACGGCGGCGAAAAGCCGAGTAGACGCCGTGCGCGCCGTTACCGTGTGACGCATGGCTGGCCGAACCTCCCAGGCGGGCCGGCGTCGCGCTGCCCAGAAAGCGCGCGCCGAGGTGGCGCGCACTCGGCGCGCGGCCGACAAACGCCTGGGCACGGGTGGCACGCTCTCCTCGCTCGGGTTCATCGGCGCCGGCATCGCCGGCCTCTGGATGGGCCTGGCCCACGCCATCGGCTGGGCGGTACGCGCCGTCGGCCGCCAGGCCGCGACGGCCAAGGAGCTCGACCGGGAACACCAGCGCGACGGCGGCGGGCTCCTCCTCATCGGGATCGCCATCGTGCTGGCGGTCGCGCTGTGGTTCAACGGCGGCGGGCCGTTCGGACTCTGGCTTGCCCGCAACACCCACCTGGCCGTGGGCGCCGTCGCGATGGCGCTGCCGCTGCTGCTTCTTGTCGCCGGGATCCGGCTGATGCGCGAGCCGGCGGACGAGGTACCCCGCGGCCGCGGGCTCGTCGGCTGGTCCGCGCTGATCGTGGCGAGTACTGGAATGCTGCATCTCGGCAAGAACGCGCCGACCGACGTGGCGCTCATGGACCGCGCAGGAGGGTGGCTGGGCCGCGGCGTGGGCTCCGGGCTCGCCGCCGCGGTCACGGTGTACGTCGCAGTCGCGCTCCTGGCACTTCTGGCCACCTTCGGCGCACTCGTCGTCACCGCCACCCCGATCAACAAGATTCCGTCACGGCTGTTGAAGTTCTGGCGCTATCTCGTCGGCGCCCCGGACTCCACAGTGGAGGAGGGCGAGATCTACGACCCGGAGTCACCGAACCTTCCGGCCCTGAGTCCGCTGAACCGCGGGACGTCACGTCGGCGCCAGGCCGTCTACGCCAGAGACGCCGAGATCTACGAGGAGCCGGTGCACGAGGCGGTCGTCGTGGAGCGGCAAACGCTGGCTCGACCCAGGCCGCTCTCGTCCCCACCGGAACACTCGCCGCCGCCGGCGAGGGCGCAGCAGCTCACGCTCGGACCGATGGAGGGCGACTACAAGCTGCCACCGATCAACCTGCTCCAGCCGGGGGAGTCGCCGCGGGCGCGCAGCCGCGCCAACGACGAGGTCATCTCCGCCCTGCGGGCGGTCTTCGATCAGTTCGATGTGGACGCTGCGGTCACCGGATTCGCGCGCGGCCCGACCGTGACCCGCTACGAGGTGGAGCTGGGGCCGGGCGTGAAGGTCGAGCGCATCACCCAGCTGTCCCGCAACATCGCCTACGCCGTGAAGTCCCCCGACGTACGGATCATCAGCCCGATCCCGGGCAAGTCGGCGGTCGGCATCGAGGTGCCCAACGCCGACCGCGAGAACGTGTCCATTGGCGACGTGCTGCGCTCGCGCGCCGCCACCGCCGACCACCACCCGCTACTGGTCGCCCTGGGGAAGGACATAGAGGGCGGCTACGTGGTGGCGAACCTGGCGAGGATGCCGCACATCCTCATCGCCGGTGCCACCGGCGCGGGAAAGTCGGTATGCCTCAACGCTCTGCTCGTCTCGATCCTGGCCCGCGCCACGCCCGATCAGGTGCGTCTGCTGCTCATCGATCCGAAGCGGGTCGAACTCAACGGGTACGAGGGAGTGCCGCACCTCGTGACGCCGATCGTGACGAACCCCAAGAAGGCCGCCGACGCGCTCGAGTGGGTCGTGCGGGAGATGGACATGCGCTACGACGACCTCGCCGCGGCCGGGGTACGGCACATCGACGACTTCAACCGCAAGGTGCGAGCCGGCCAGATCAAGGCGCCGCCGGGCAGTGAGCGTGCGTACCGTCCGTACCCCTATCTTCTCGTCATCGTCGACGAGCTGGCCGACCTCATGATGATCGCGCCGCGCGACGTCGAGGACGCGGTCGTCCGGATCACGCAGCTGGCCAGGGCGGCCGGCATCCACCTCGTGCTGGCCACGCAGCGGCCGTCGGTGGACGTCGTCACCGGGCTCATCAAGGCCAACGTGCCGGCGCGGCTGTCCTTCGCGACCTCGTCGCTGGCGGACTCGCGGGTCATTCTCGATCAGCCCGGCGCTGAGAAGCTCATCGGCCGCGGCGACGCGCTGTTCCTGCCGATGGGTGCGTCGAAGCCGATCCGGGTGCAGGGCGCCTGGGTCAGCGAGGCCGAGATCTACGACATCGTGCGCTTCTGCAAGGACCAGCGGGAGCCGGAGTTCCGCGCCGACGTGCTGACCCCGCCCCCGGACGGCCGGAGGAAGGTCGAGGAGGACATCGGCGACGACCTCGACCTGTTGCTGCAGGCGGTCGAGCTCGTCGTCACCTCGCAGTTCGGATCCACATCGATGCTGCAGCGCAAGTTGCGCGTGGGATTCGCGAAGGCCGGCCGGCTGATGGATCTCATGGAGACCCGTGGGATCGTCGGGCCATCCGAAGGATCGAAGGCCCGCGACGTGCTCGTCAAGCCCGACGAACTCGACGCCGTCCTGGACAGCCTGCGCGGCGACGAATGACCGCGCAGCCGCCCGAGACCGAGCCAGCGGTGCGCGTGAGCACTCTGGAGCTCTTCTTCGACCTGGTCTTCGTCTTCACCGCGACTCAGCTGACGGCGCTGCTCGCCAACGATCTCACCACGCGTGGCGTGGCTCAGATCGTGCTGATGCTCGCCCTGATCCTGTGGATGTACGGCGGATACGCCTGGCTCACCAACGCGGTAGCGCCGACCAACCCGGCCCGACGCGGGCTGATGCTGATCGGAATGGGCGGCTTCCTTGCCATCGCGCTCTCCATCCCCGAGGCCTTCGGCGCGGCCGGCTGGGTTTTCGGGCTTGGCTACTTCGTCGTGAACGCCGTGCACAGTGGGCTGTTCATCGTCGCCGGCGGGCCGGGATCCGGCCGGGCGATGGCTCGGCTGGCCCCGTTTAACCTGTTGAGCGCCACGCTGGTCTTGGTCGGGGGTCTCACGCCTGGCGGTTGGCGGTATGGGCTCTGGACTGCCGCGTTTGTCATCATGGTCGCCTCGCCCTACCTCAATCCCATCGGGAATTTCACGATCGAGTCGGCTCACTTTGTCGAGCGGCACGGCCTGGTGATCATCGTCGCCCTCGGCGAGTCCGTTGTGGCCATCGGCGTCGGCGCGGCCGGGATTCCCGTCGACCTCCGGCTCGTCGCGGTCGCTGTGCTCGGGCTGACCCTCGCGTACCTCATGTACTGGGTGTACTTCGGCGTGGACCCCGATGAGGCCGAGCGCGCGCTGTCCGCGGCCGATCCAGCGCGGCGGGCTCGCCTGGCGCTGGCCGCCTACGGCTGGGCCCACTACTTCCTCCTCCTCGGCATCGTTGCCGTCGCCGCGGGCATCAAGAAGGCCATCGGACACGCATCGGACGAGCTGCCGCTGGGTCAGGCGCTGATTCTGGCGTGCGGCCTCGCCGTGTACCTCGCCGGCGACGTCGTGTTCCGGCGCGTCTTGCGCATCGGCCGGCTGCGGTTCCGCACGATCGGTGCCATCCTGGCCCTGGCCACTGTCCCCCTTGGACTGTGGATCGCCTCGGTTCAGGTCGCTGCCCTGATCGCGCTCTTGACGGCGATGCTGTACTTCGAGGACCGCGCCAACAACATCCCATGGATACGCACGCGACGGATCACGCCGGCGTCACCCGAGTGACGAACTCCACCAGAAGCCCGCGAAACTCGTCGGCCACGCTCGTGCGGAGCAGCAGGGTGCCGTGCGCGGCGCTCGCGAACGTCCGCCACTGCTTCGGTTCCGGCGCCGCATCGAAGAGCCGCCGTGTCTCCGCGACCGGTACGGTCGGGTCGTCAACGCTCGCTATGAAGAGCGATGGGCCGGTCATCTGGCGAAGTTCGGCCTCCTGCACGCGGAGACCGAACTCTGGCAGATCGGCCGGAGCCGCGATGATGACGGCGGCGTTG
>JAXIPB010000138.1:0-17017 GCA_045403155.1 Micromonosporaceae bacterium | reverse complement strand
CCCAGATCGCAGAGTCGAGTGCGGGCGGCGAAGGTCTCATCGGTGGCCAGCGTGCCGGCCAACTCCACTGTCTTGAACGGGAATCCGGTGGGCGAGGCGAATGGGTCGTTGCGCACGACGAGCGTGCCTGCCAACGCCTGCTCGACCATCTGGCGACGAAGGCCAGGGTCGATGCCCGACTCCCGGCAGAGGGCGAACGCGGTACCGACCTGGATGCCGGCCGCCCCGGCCGCCCTGGCCGCACTCAGCGCTTCCTTGGCGGCGTGGCCGCCGGCCACCCAGAACGGCCGCCCGATGGCGGCGACCTTGTTGAGATCGATGGCGTCACGCGGCCCGTAGACCGGTTCGCCCACCGCGTCCAGCCGCAGCGGTCCTCGCGGTGGCGCGCTGTGTCCACCCGCGCTCGGTGACTCCAGGACGAAACCGTCCGGCGTCGTGGCCGGGTCGCGGGCCAGGTACGTGGCGAGAACCGTGGACGAGACGATCGCGAGAAACCTGGGCCTGGACAGCGGGAACCGCACGTCGCCGGCCACTCGGCCGGGGTCGACGCTGACCGTGTGGCGCTCCGTGGCAGGCGCGCCGGCCACAGCGACGTTCAGCTCACCCGGCTCGCCCCGGGCCAGGCAGGAGAGCACCCTCGGTATCTCCGTCGGGATGCCGGCGCCCATCAACACGTAGTCGGCGCCGGCGAGGATCGCTCCGAGCATGGCGGCGGTTGTGGCGAGCTGGATCTTCTCGAGGTAGTTGATGCCGACGAGACCGCTGTGGCCCCGCTTGGCCAGGTACACCTCGACGAAGTTGCCGGCCACGGTCAGCTCGTCGCGCACCGGGTTCGTCCGCAACCCGAGGCGTGGGACCGGCCGGAACGGAGCATCCGGGGCGAGGCCTCCGGCAACAAAGTACCGCCGCAGGATCCGATCAGCCGCCCCGGCCACCGGCAACTGCGCCAGCGCCTCACGCACGTGCCCCTCCGGGTCGCCGAGCTGCAGGCGGCGCGCCAGGACCGCATCCAGTGCCACTCCGGAGACCACACCGAGATGCCCCGTCGCCGCCACGGCACTTGCAAGCCGCCAACCGGAGACGCCAACACCCATCCCACCCTGAATGAGTACCGGGAATCCCGCCGCCGGCGGATCCACCGACGCCCCATCAATCCCGTGTACCACCGCACTTTCCTTCCTGCCAACCCCGATGCGTCCGTGCCACCCGCAACCCTCACCCGAGCCGGGCCGGGCGGTCAGAGGCCTTCGTCCCGCCGACGCGGGCCGAGCGGCACTGCTGCGGCAGGGAACTGCCAACGCCGTCGGACCTCTCCACGTGCGAGGTCGAAGTCGCGCCCTGTGCGAGGGCACCGTCGCGGCGGAATGGCTGCTGCGGGAAGGCCCAGCCGGTGAGACCGTCGCGGGATGCGCTGGCCGGCGGATGGGTCCACCCTCGCAGCTCATAGACAAAGGCGGGATGCTGACGTTCACGACGTTCGGCTGCGCTGACCAGCTTGGCCAGGGCTTCGCGACAGTCTCCCACGATTCTCCCGAGGAGATCAACGAGCGTAGCGACGTTTCTCGCGGCGCTTATCGCTGGCCGGTGCTTATGATCGGGCGGTCCGGTTGTAGCGGTGGCTGTGCGGTGATCGGCGGCTCGGTGTCCTGGTCGCAGCAAAGATCGCGTTTGCCGCCCGGCGCTTGGCCCCTGGCATGGTGGCCGCCGTGGTGCCAGCTGGCAGGGGTGACTTGTGTCAGGCGTCGGGTGACTTCCGACCCTGGGGTCGCGGCTGGGGCCAGGGCATCGTGGGTGCATGTTTGCAAGCCACCAGATCGTCATCGATGCCCCGCACGACGTGGTGTTTGCTCGGCTGGATCACATCATCACCTGGGGTGTCCTTAATGACGTGACCGAAGCTGCGTACGAGGGTGGGCTGGAAACGCTACTGCTTCGGGTCGGCCCCCTCCGTAACCGGCTGGGAGTTTCCAAGCTGGTGCGGGTGCATGTATGGGAGCCGGTTCGCCGCGGGGATACCACGACGATCGGGCTGCGGTGGAAGGCCACTGGCATGGCTGGCGACCTGTTCCCGGTGTTCGACGCCGACCTAGTTCTGACACCGGCTGGTGAGGAACGCTCGAGGCTGGAGCTGGTTGGTAGCTACCGACCGCCATTGGGACGGGCCGGCCTAGCGCTTGATCGAGTGATCTTGGGCCGGATAGCCAGCGCGACTATCCGGGCCGTCCTGGAAGGGGTCAAGGCTTCTTTAGCCGACCCTGCAACCGAGTGGGCGCCGGGTCGGTGATGTGGAGCCGTTGACAGTAAGAGGACGAACCGAATGGCCGCAGCTGGCGCCGAGGGCATTCACAGTCACAGACCGCCGGATCTGACCGGGGGCGAGTTGATTTTGATTTCCTGCGTCGAAGCGGCGATCTCGGCGCCGTCCATCCACCACAGTCAGCCGTGGCGGTTCCGAATTCGTGACCAAGGCGTTGACGTGTTTGCCGACTGGAGCCGTCAGCTCGATCTCATCGACCCTCACGGCCGAGAGCTGATCATCAGCCTCGGGGCCGCAACCTTCAACGTGCGCCTCGCGATGCGACAGCGAGGTTGGGTGCCGGTCGTACGGCGGTGGCCGGACCCCGCTGAACCAGGTCTGGTCGTCCGTGTAACCCCCGGGCCGCCGGCCGGACCGGACGCCGTCGTCAGTCAGCTGGCGGCCGCCGTGCCGTTGCGCCACACCAACCGGCGGCCATTCGCCGCAAAGATCGTTCCCGCCTCGGTGCTGTCAGAGTTGGCTACGGCGGCCGAGACCGAGGGCGCCTCGCTCGGCATGGTCGACGCCGTCGGACGGGCGGCGATTCTCGGCCTGGTGCGCGATGCCGAGCGCACCTTGCGCTCGAGAGGCATCTACCGGGCAGCACACATCGAGTGGTCGCATCTTGCCCACGGCCGCCGCGACGTGTTGCCGCGCAACGCATTCGGTCCGTGGGACGCCTTGGAAGCGCTGCCGCTACGGGACTTCGGCCTGCCGTCTCCCACGCCTCGGCGAAGGCCAAGCCGGTCGGCTCGAGCTCCCAGCGGTCCGGTCGTACGGCATCGCGTGCCGCGACGAGCGCTGGCACCCCGTCCCGCACCGGCATCAACTGACGCGGCGGCCCCGACGTGCTCTCGGAGATGTTCAGACGGACGTCGGCTCGGACTGGATCTTGGCCATCAGGTCGTCCCTGTTGACCGTCCGTGTCGCCCAATGACGCCAGATCCCACGGTCACCTGACGGTCAGAGATCAAGTTCGGCAGGATCGACGGTGCCGCTGCAGGCCATTGACCTGCGGAAACTCTGTCGGGACGGCGGGATTTGAACCCACGACCCCTTGACCCCCAGACCGGCGCAGGGGGTTCGCCAGGGTTCGCGGTCGTGGGTTCCCTAGGTCACGGAGTCGTGCGAGTCTCGGCGGACGTACGTGAACCGATGCGGGTTGCTACATCGGTTGCTACACGGTCGACCACAGTGGACTGTTACTCACGTCGATATAGCGCGCTACTTCGGGGTGCGGCGGCTCCGACTCGAGCAACAGCGCACCCTGGCCTGCGGAGTGCCACCGCCATCGTCAGGCGTCCGTTGGACCAATTCACTGGGGTTGCGCTGGAATGGCGGTTGACCTGGGGCGGCGCGATCGGCTCCCCACACTTGTTGCGTTTCGGAGCTACCCGGACTTGGCCCGCACCTGCCCCTCGGCTACTGGCCGCGCCTCGGCGACGCGTTCGTCAAACAGGTCAGCCGGAACTACGCCATCCCGGCGAGCTGCGCCAGCTTGGCCATGCCCGGCCCCACGTGCTTGGCCAGACGCTCCTGGGCAGCGTTGACGGCGGCGGAGCCGGCCAACTCCGGTGGGATGCGTCCCGGGTTGAGCGAGATCCCGTCAGCCCAGTCCCTGATGGCGGGATACGAGGTGAAGGACGACGCGCGACTGCCGAGCACCTGCTGGCGCGCCCAGTCGGCCGTTGTGTTGGAGAACGGCGCAGGCGGGCAGAGCCGGTTCTTCTCGGCGTCGTCCTCGAGCGTCGCCTCGACGTACCCGGCCAGCGCGGCACCGAAGCAAGCGAACGTGATCCGGATCGGCTGCAGCGTGATCGCCTCACGGCCCCAGATCGGCACCAACGGCGGGTACTGCAGTCCCGAGGCGGCGCAGTGCACAACCACGGCGTCGCGGGCAATGGGGGCCTCGCCCTCGGCGAGGACCAACCGGCCCGGCTGCACGTGCCGTAGGTGGCCGAGCCGGACGACGCGGTCGATCGTGCGCAGCCGGTCTAGTTCCCACTGGGCGAGCGTTGGCACCTTTGCCATCGTTGGAGTCACGGACCGGTCGATGCGCAGCATCACGCCGGCCTCCTCAAGCTGGAAGAACACGTCATCTGCAGTCGAGGCTGCGGCGGCTGCCTGCATGATGTCAGCCGCCGTGCCGAGGAACAGGACCGGTTCCGGCTGGACCACCGCGCGGTTGAGCATCCATGGATCCCGGGGGCGTACCCAGCAGATTGCGCCGGGATTGACTCCGTTGTCGAGCAACCAAATGCATGCGTCGGTGGCGGTCTTGCCCGAGCCGGTAATCACGTACTCCGACGGCGCTCCCCCCAGGGTGACCAGGTCGTTGACGGCGATGGCGGTCACCCCGTCCGCGACGCCGTACGGCGGTGGGGTGGTCGCCGGGATCGATGGGGACAGGTACCGGGCATCGACGACGCGCCGCCCGACGCGCACCTCGTGGTGCCGCCCGGAGACCCGCGAGACGAACCGACCCTCACCGAGGTAGTCGCAGTTGGGGTAGAAGTGCACCTTTCCCGAGGCGAGCAGGCGCGTGCGGAGAACCCGGTCGTAATACGCGCGGACTTCCGGTGCGTTCGCCCGCTCGTGCAGGCCGGCTTCCGGGCCGTCCTGCTGCAGCGACCCGTCGCCCAGCAGCGTCGAGGCCACGCCGTAGAACGAGGAGGCCTGGTGGAGCCGGACGAAGGGATACGCGTCAAGCCAGTGCCCACCGACTCCGTACCGGGTCGACCATAACCACGCTGACGTCCGCATGATCGATTAGAGCGTCCGTAAGGGCCATCCCCGCCGCACCAGCACCGACCACGAGGTAATCGGCTTCCAGCTCAGCCACCGCCACAAGGCTCATCCTGTCGGCGGGATAGGAACGGGTCAACGGCGGCCCCGGCGCCTGAGCACTCAACCGTGAGCGTTGACCGCCGTACGCAACATCGGCCACGACCAACCCACCATCATGATCACCAATACGGCGGACGACAACCATGGCCAAGAACCTGTTCATCCGCTACGCCGAACGCATGACCATCGAATACGAGCTCGACGCCTACATCAGTGGATTCCACCACGACGCCCTCGCCAGCAGCGTGGCCCTCAACGTCGACCTCGACACGACCCTCACCGTCGTCGGCGGCAACCTCTACCGCGTGCTCGCCCGCAAGCTCTCCCGCTACGAAACCGCTACACCGGAACGGATCTGGCGGCACTTCCTCGACACGCCAGGCACCCTGAACATCACAGACGACGCCGTCACCGTCGACCTGAACCTCCGCACCCACCACCCCGTACTTATCGACGCCGGCATCGCCGACCTCGACCAGCCCATCCCCTGGCTCGACAACCGGCGCTTACGCTTCCGCTTCCCACCCCGCTGAGCCGCCGAGCCACCCGGACAACCCACCGGGGGGCAAACCTCAACACAATTACCTGACCGGAATCCAGGTTAGTCGGGCGCTCCGCCAGCCGCTCCGGCCGGATCCGGGTCCAACTGGCCCAGCCACGCTTGCGCATCAGGTCCAGCGGCCGCTGCGCCCGCGGGTCGGACTCGACGGCGAATGCGTCCAGAAGGTCAAACGGTAGGTCGTTGTGCGCCACGTCGCCGTGGTTGATCTCGCGGGAGGTGCATCCCTGCTGGGCCAGGGCGGCCATGATGTCGGCGGATTCCTCCAGACGCGGGTCGTCGCTTGCGTCGCCATCGAAGATCTCCGACAGGACCCAATAGAGCCGTTTTTGTGGAGGCCCTACGGTCAGTGCGCATTTGCTCAGTGGGCAAACGGCTCCGGAGCAGCGACACGCTGGTTGCCCGCACTGGCGACATCCTCGCCCTTCCCGCGCGGGACTCGTGCGTCTTTGGCCCATTTCCGAGCAGGTCCCGGCCGAGATGCTCAACAAGCACCCGAACACGTCCGGGTACCGGGCAGCCCACCAGACCCTGGCGCTCATTGCGGGACGCGCTGCGGGAATGCGCGGCATGGATGAGGTTGCCACGTCCACCTGTACACCGAGGTCCTCAAGGTGCTTTGGACCGGAAGAAGTAGCCCGCCGGCAAGGATGGTGCTGCTGCGGATGACCGCACGTCGGCCGATGAGACATCCTCTGTCAACCTCAGGCCGCGAGTTTGAGCGAGCGGGTTCGGTTGGCGGTGTGTGTGGCCTCGCTGTAGGTGACGCCGAGACGCAGGCAGTGCCAGAGGATCTCCAGCCAGCGGTTGCCGAGAGTGCGCAGGGCGGCGTGGTGTTTCTTGCCCGCGGCGATCTTCGCGTCGTAGAACTCCCGGGCCCAGGTGGATTGTTGCATGCTGCAGAAGGCCCACTGTTGCACGGCGTTGCCGAGGTAGCGGTTGTAGGCCAGGCGGCGGGCGACGACGTATTCGCTGCGCCCGGAGCGGCGGGTGACCGGGGCTTGGCCGGCGTAGCATTGCAGCGCGTTGGGCGTGGTGAACTGCTCGACGTGTTCGCCGATCTCACCGGCGACCCTGGCGGCGAGACGGTCACCCAGGCCAGGCATGCTCAGGTAGATCTCGCCGCCAGGGAAGGCCTTCCCCGGGTCGGGGTCCTTGGGATGGTTGGCTCGCCCGGAGCGCGCACCGCCGAGCAGGATCTCGCCCATACGTCGCTGCCAGATGCGGCGCTGTTCGCGGAGCAGGAGCAGCTGCGCGGCGGCCAAGCGAATGGTGCCGACCTTGGCCCCGGCCAGCTCCGGCCGCACCGGCAGCCGGTCGGCGGCCAGAGCGGCCACGACACGGTCGGCGAATCGTTCGGGCCAGCCATGTTTGCTGGCCCGGGCCAGGGCGGCGATCTCCTCGCGGCCGGCGCGGGACAGCTCGTCGGCCGAGGGCCAGCGCTGCAGCAGCTTGAGAAGACCGCGCCGCCCACGTCGCCGTCGGCGATGTCGATGGCGGCCGGGAAGACGGCGATCAGGTCGGCGCGCAGCCGATTGGCCAGGCGGCGCTCGTCGCGGACGGCCCGGTCGTCGTCGCGGGCGATCGCGCGCAACTCGGTACCGAGCACGCCGTGCGGAATGAGCTGGCGCAGCTCGGCGTACTGGTCCAACGCGATCAGGCAGCAGATCCGCGCGTCTTCGGCGTCGTCCTTCTTCTTAGCCGGGCCGCGGCGGCGGGCGACCAGGTCCGGGTTGACCGGCAGCACCGTGAACCCGGCGTCGACCAGCGCCTCGACCAGCAGACCGTGGCGGGTCTCCAACACCACCCGTACCTCGGCCGGGTCCGGCTCCAGCGCCAGACACCGAGCCACCAGCCGGGCCACCCCGGCCGGGCCGTGGTCGATCCGGAACTGTTCGATCACCCCCTTCCCCGCAACACCCAGCGCCACATCGTGAAACTCCTCGGCCCAATCCACACCAACAGCGAGCAACACTGCCTCCTTCGAGATCGACTACTCAGGTCACGGTCGGTGGAGGCGCGGCGTCGTGCTGATGGACCAGTCCTCACGGGACAACATCCTCGAGGGCGTCTGACCTCCGCCGGTCACCCCCGAGGACGCCGTCTCATGTCAGTCCTCGCGGGACAAGCGCGCGAAGCGTTCCTCGGAGGCCACCGTGCACAGTGAAGGTAGTCCCATCAGCGCGATGACCCCAGGCGTCGACGCCGCTCACCGCGGAGACCCAGAATGGCCAATGTGAGCACTGTGCGCCTCTACGAGAGGACCGCGCCTGCCCGCATAGGTCGCCCGTGCTGCCGGTTTGCACCTGGCACGCTATGACCGCAGCTCAGGCCGCTCGCACGCCGACCGCCAGCGGCGGCCGCCAAGCTGCACCGCGACCGGGACGCCGCACAGGCGCGCCTCGACGCCGCGACGATCGCGGGCGCCCGGTCGCCGTTCAGCGGAAGCCCTGGCCGCGGAGTGGGACGGCCTGGATCTCGCCCAGCGTCGCGCCGTGTTGCGGCGCCTCGACCTGTGCATCGTGATCCGCCACGGCTCCGGATGGTCCGCGGCCGAGCGGATCACGGTAGGCGTCGCCGACGTCGACCCGGCAGTCGAGGCCGTGGACACGCTCGACTGACCAGACCGCCGCCCGCATACCGAGAGGACGAGACGCGACAGCAGTTATCCGTAGTTGTCGCATTAAGGCTGTATCGTGCATCGACATGAGCGGTCCCGTGTTCATCAGCTATGCCCGCCCCGATCGGCCGTATGTAGAGAAACTCGCCGAGCATCTCTCAGGCTCCCGCATCCCAGTCTGGTTTGACTACGAGTTGGCCGCCGGCGACCGATGGCATCAGGTGATACGGAACGAAATAGACCGTTGCGCCGCATTCGTAGTGGTGATGACGCCGGAGTCGGAGGAATCGGACTGGGTGAATCGGGAGATCAATCGTGCAGAGGAAAAGTCAAAGCCCATCTTTCCCCTGCTCCTGCGAGGCGACAGGTTCTTTCGGCTGTCGAACATACAGTCCGAGGATGTTGGCGACGAGCGGCTGCCGACACCTTCGTTCATTGCCAGGCTTGTCGCGACGGTCGCACCTGTCGTTACTACATTATCCGCCGACACTCCGTCGGCTGCGATACGCCGCGATGTACGGATCGCACACCCAGCACACGACAATGGGCCCGTCACGGCGAAACAGATTCTCGAGGTCGTCGCGGGGCTTCGGGAGCGAGTTGACGACACCTTCCTGATCCTGGAGGAGACGGAAGATCCCGGTAAGTTCTTTCAAGTGTTGCTTGAGAATGGACTCTTTTACGTCGAATACAAGCTCGGCCAGGACGGAACCCACTTTGGAACGATCACATCCGACGAGACAGCCGTGGAGAACGCCGCACTCGGATGGGCTCGCGGAGAAGATCAATGGAAGCAGGCCTTCCCCTGGTGGAAGAATCTTGACAGCCACGGCGGCGAACCTACGTACATCTGAGGTTGATGCGCTGAGGCCGAGCGCGTCGATCTCCTCCGCTCGCCAACAACTCGCACAGGTTCAAGTGGCTCCCCGTCGAGTGGGTACCTCGCGTCCTAGCACACTGGCTCAAACGTCCGCATGAGCACCGCCCGCCGCCGTTCCGGAGCAGCGACGCGCGACGGGCTCTGTGAACGCCCGAACGCGCTGGACTTCCGTGCCCGCCCGTGCCCGTTTGTCACCCGTGCGCCGGTTTCTACGGGGGCCACGGGGCGCCTAGGGCCGGGCGGAGTGGCCCGGTCGCGTCCGCGCCAAGAAGCGTTTGAAGGCCTAGCCCACTCGCCGCATCGTGTCTGAGATCTTTTGGCGGTTGGCCTTGGCGAGGATGTGGTCGGCGGCTTTGGTCCAGGCGAACGGTTGACAGCGTTCGTTGTAGGCTTCGATGAAGATCCGGATCGCGTCGATGAGGTCGGGCACGCTGGTGAACGTGCCGCGTCGGATGGCCTGTCGAATGCCGAAGAGATCTCAACTAGGTTCAACCACGACGCACTGGTTGGCGTGAAATGCATCGTGATCCGCGGATGCTTAGCCAGCCACGCCTTCACGGCCGGGTGGTTGTGCGTGGCGTGGTTGTCGCACACCACGTGCAGCTGTACTCGGGGGTGGGCTTTGGCGACCAGCTTGAGGAACGTGAGGAACTCCCCGTTGCGATGACGGGGCAGGCAGGCATCCGCGGTGATGCGACCGGTGGCGGCCTCCAGTGCCGCGAACAGGATGGTCGTACCGTGTCGCACATAGTCGTGAGTACGCCGTTCGGCCCCGCCGAACCGGATCGGTAGCAGCGGCGCCCTGCGATCGCGATCCGTGCGTGGGGCAGCGCTGTACGGATACCGGCCGCGTACGGCGCGGACGGGTCGATGACGACCAGCTCGATCCCAGCCCGAAACTGTGCCGTCTGTTCACCTAGCCAGGTGCGTACACAGGCCCCGGATCGACCGGGAGCCAGGCCGAGCAGCGCACTTGGCCTGGCGGTGTCGGCGTCAACGAACGAGGTCATTCACGGGTCGCTGCGCGCCAACCAGCCTCATGCAGGATCCACCGCACAGTGCGGGCCCGAGTCTCGTCAATGCCCAGCACCCGGTCGGAGCCTGCTCACCGAGCCATCCGGCCGCTGCGACGATGAATGAGCGGTGCACCGTGCGCCAAGACACCGCGTACTCAGCGGCGACCTCGGACACTGCCCGGTTGGATCGGGCCACCGCCTCGGCCAGCCGGTGGCGCAGCCGTGCCGTTACCGTGACCGCGGCGGTATCTCCTCCGTCACCTGCGTGAACGACTTACGCGTACACCCGAGGTTGAGGCAGAGCAATCGGCGTTTGCGCCACCACAGCGCCACCCCCTGATCGGCGATCGGCAGATCGCGTATGCGCACCATCGGGCGTTGCTTGACCCGGCTACTCGTGGCCCCACAGTCGGTACAGGTCCCTTGCTGCTCAAGGGTTTCGATAACGACCCGAACAATCCGGTCGGCGACACGAACGACGTCGACGACGCGGAAGCTGTCCAGGCCGAACAACAAAGACGTAGTGTCGTCCATGCTCGTGGCCACGCTGCTGTCGGTTACATGAGACAGTCAGCATGCCGAGGCCACGGGCCTCACTCACGCGCCGACACCCCGCTGAAGTTCGGAGAACCGGATTACCTCAACAGACTCAACGACCGCGACGGCATGGCCTGCCGCATCAGTTGCGGCTACACCTGGACGGCGGACGATCCCGGCTGGCTCGCCCAGGTCCTGCCACCAAGCTGAGCCCTTGATACGTCGCTCTTAAGCACCCCGTTGTGGCATCGAGTCCTGGCTAGTGCCGCATCAGGCAACGTTTGCCTCGTTCGGGCTCATTCACCACACCCCGGTATCCCCGACTATGCGTGCCCGAATCCGCTGTCCTCTTGGCGCTAGATGGCTGAGGACCGGCACTTCTCGCTCGGGGTCCCAATCCCGTGCCGTCGCCACTATGGTCGGTTCGTGGTCGTTGGACACCCACTCCTCGAATCGAACGTCAAGAGCGCCATTGAAAGCGCAGCCTCCCGTTATCTCGGACGACGATGGGTCAGCCATGCGTTCACCGACCTAAACGAGCGGGCATCACATCCGTGCGGCGTGCTTCACGGCGAGCCCTTCTCGGTGTTCGCGAAGCTCGACATCGGCGACAACGCTGAGGAGAAGTTCCAGGCCGAACTGAGCGGCCTGACTCTCCTGCGAGATCGCGCACGGATCGCCATCCCGACGCCGATCGGAACCGGTCTCCTCCAATTGGATCACGGATCCCTTCTGTTGACTGAGGCGCTATCCGAGCGTCCTCCTAAGGATCGAACACCCGACGACTGGAGAGCTATCGGTCACACCCTGGCCACCCTCCATCAAGTGCATGGCGGACGGTTCGGGCTCGAAAATTTCAATGGTTTCTTCGGTCCCTTGCCCCAAGACAACAAGCCCGTCACCTCCAACCACTGGGTCGACTTCTATAGCGAACGGCGCGTTGTTCCATTACTCAGGTCCGCCGTTGACTCGGGGCACCTACCGAAAGATCTTGCGTGTCAAGTGGAGCGCCTCGTTTATCGACTGCCATCGCTCTGCGGTCCAGAACCACAACCAACGTTGCTTCACGGCGACGCTCAACAACACAACTTCGTCAGCACCGATGACGGCGCCGTGGTAGCCGATGCCGCACCGTACTTCGGACACCCCGAGATTGACTTGACGCTTGTCGATTACTTCCAGCCGGTGCCCCAAGATGTATTTCGCGCGTATCGTGATATCGCACCGATTGACGCCGAATTCGCGCAACGCCGCGATCTCTGGTGCATCTTTGTCGACCTGGCGTGCATCACAGTTGGGGCCGCCCAGTTTGATCGCTATGCGCTGGACCGCCTTACCCGCACAGCTCGCGACTACCTGTAAACGTCTCTATCGGCAAGCAAGACAACGCAGTCGAAGAGGGCGGAGTCGTGCGGACAATGCCGGGTGCTGGGCTTCCTGAACGGGCCACCACGACCCTGAGGCGGTGCTCGGTATCACCCGCTATCGGGCGGGTCGGAGTGCCGGGCAAACGTTGCCGATCACGGCACGGCGATCTCGAAGACCCTCCGGCCACATGGCTGACACACACACTCGCCAGGCCATCCGACGCGGCACGTTTACCAGCGTGCCCGACCTCGATCTCGCTGAATGGATCCGCGTGCCGCAAGTGATGCGACCGGTGGCGACCTCCAGTGCAGCGAGTTGATGGTGCTGCACAACGTCGGCGTGCAGGACGCGCCGCCCGTGATCAAGGAGACGCCGGTCGTAAAGATGCGGGCCTTTCCGAAGTCGTACCAGCCCGGCCAGCCCCTGCGGGGCGTGTGCAAGTGCTGCACGATGCCCTCCTCCTACGACTGGCTACCAGCTGCGGCATTCCCTGGCCGTCCAGGCAGCACTGACCCGGCGCCTGCTGCGAACTTCGGCGTAGCCTCCGTGATAAGGAGGCTCGTTGCGGCGGGCCCGGTTGGTTCCTCGTCCGACGCAGTCGTCGCAGTAGACATGGTCCTGGAAACTCCACGAGTACCCGCTACAGCGGAGTCACGTAGGCGCCGGTGATGCCACCGTCCACGATGAAGGTCGAGGCGGTGATGAAGGAGGCGTCGTCGCTCGCGAGAAACGCTACCGCGTTGGCGATCTCGTCGGGCTCGGCGAAGCGGCCCATCGGGACGTGCACCAGTCGGCGGGCTGCGCGCTCCGGATCGTTGGCGAAGAGCTCCATCAATAACGGGGTGGCGACCGGCCCAGGGCACAGCGCATTGATCCGGATCCCCTCCCGGGCAAACTGCACGCCTAGCTCACGCGTCATCGCGAGCACTCCACCCTTGCTGGCTGTGTAGGAGATCTGGGAGGTCGCGGCGCCCATCAAGGCGGCGGTACTCGCCGTGTTGATGATCGAACCCTTGCCCTGCCGTTGCATGAAGGGGATCGCATACTTGCAGCAGAGATAGACCGACGTCAGGTTCACCCGCTGCACCCGCTCCCACCCCGCCAGACCGGTGGTCAGGATCGAGTCATCGTCGGGCGGCGAGATACCGGCATTGTTGAAGGCGATGTCGACCCGGCCCAGCACGCCGGTCACCTCTGTGAACAGCGCGGAAACCTGGCCCTCGTCAGCCACGTCACAGGCGATGAACCTGCCGCCCACCTCGTCGGCCGCCGACTGTCCCGACTGCTCGTCCAGGTCGACCGCGACCACCTGGGCACCCTCCGCCGCGAACCGGCGCAGGGTCGCTCGGCCAATGCCGCTGCCCGCGCCCGTTACGACCGCCACCCGTCCCGCCAGCCGACCCTCCACGTTGCCTCCCTCATAGCCGCTGCACAACACACGTACTGCAGAACACCTACTGCTGAACAATTGCTCATCGACGGCCAGCTGGTCGAGAGCGAGCCGAGACGGAACGGGGACGGCGGACGCTGGTACTGGACTCGCCGGGCCCGGTTGGAAGTGGATCCCGGACATGTGCGGCGCCGGGTATAAGCTCGGCCCGGGTAAGACGAACCTGTTCGTTCGTGATGTGCCGCGGCTGCCCGGCGACTATTGACGGCCGCGGCCTTCACGTCGCCTACAGCAGGGTGAGTGGCTGACACGCCGAACCGGCATACCCGCCCGACCACCTCGAGGCGGTGCGGCAGCAGCGTTAGCCGTCCGTCAGAAGAAGAAGCCGGCGAGGTCGAGGATGACGTGGACGCTGCCGGCCTTGTTGCGGATCCTGATGCCGCCGTTGGTGTCCAGGGCGACGGTGATCTGGTTGGCGATGGTCTGCCCGGCGACAAAGTTGATATTCGAGGCGGTGGGTGCGGCGATGTTGGCCGGGTAGGCAGTCAGGTAGGAGGTGGCGGTGCCGCCGGTCACGGTGAGGTTGCCGACTATCGCGGTTGCCCCCCCAAGCACAGGAACCCCGGCCGCGCCGGCGATCTGTATCAGCATGTTCGCGCCTGGGCCGAGCTTTACTCCGGTCGAGTACGGGGTTCCGGTGCCGGATCGGGTATCGCAGACCCGGTACGGGGCGATCGCGTTGAGCCCGGGACGAACCCAAATGCCCGGTGTCCCGACGGCCACGCAATGGAAGTGCCGGCCCAACGCGTCGACGAACACCTCGCCGGTGATGTGCTGGCCGGTGCTCGGCACTCCTATATTACCGGAGGGTCCGAGGTAGATCGGGGCTTTCCCGCCCATAGCAATGATGCCGATGCTGTCCACGCTTTGCACCGCGAGAGCGGCGCCCGTGCCGACGTTAAACAGCCTGAGCGTCGTGTCACTTGACGTGGAGTGCAGCGTCGTGACATCGAATCCTGCGACGTTAATCGTGCCGTACTGCATGGCTCCGGTGGTCGCCTCGGCCGGCGTTGACGCGAGTGCGGCCAGGCCCACGCCGCCAGCCGCGACCGCGGCACCCTTGGCAATCAGGCCGCGGCGGGAGACCCGCACGTCGACGCGCGTGCTGGTCTGCTCCCCGGATGCTTCATGGCTGTTGCGAGATTCGTCCATTGTGCACCTTTCCGGCGCGGTGGGAGGATTTTCGCCAGCATAGGACCGGCGTTGCCTAGACCACCACGGGCGAATGGTTGCGTTGTCCGGCCGACGCAACGGCTTCTCGAGGCGGGCACGGACCTAGCCCATCCGCTATCCGCCGAGCCTCGACTACCGACGACGCAGACGCCGCGTAGGCGGGCGCACAGACGGCGACACAAGCGCCTGCCCGAGTGATGCGGGCCCAGCTTGCCCGAGTGATGCGAACTCAGCATCCCAGTGATGCACGCTCAGCCGCCGAGTACCTCGATCTCGTACCAGGCCACCCACGACGGCGAGGCGACCGTGTCGATGCGGACGGCCGTGACACTCACGGCCGGCGGAGTCAAGGCCAAGGTCAACACGTCGCCGATCTTGGTCTGGCCGCTGAATGTGTGCACGATTTGCCATTGCCCGTTGATGCGGAACCTGACCTGGTGCACGGTCGGTCCGGCCGGGTCCTGATCTACTGTCAGCCGCACCTCGCGTACAGTCGAGACGCCCGCGAGCTGGACCTGGATCCAACCCGGCGGACCACCGCCGCTGAGCCAGCCGGTCGACGCGGAGCCGTCGACGGCGAGCGAGCCGGGGCGCCCGGGAATGACGGCCGAGACCGTGACCGGCCGCCCCTTCGCGATGTTGTTCTCGAGGTACGGGAGGTTCGCCGATTTGCACGGGTCGGGGCGCTCCATCGGTGAGAGGGCCCTGTTGATGATGTTTGCGCCATCGGTGCCCGTCCACACCTCGTGGTCGTTGGTCCCTTGCCAGTGCCAGTGGAACCAGCCGTCGATGCCGTACTTGCAAGAGGCCACCTGCCACGCCATCAGCCCGGCGGCCCCGACCGCGGGCGAGGGGAAGGCGAACGTGAAGGCGCCGTACTCACCCATGATCACGGGCTTGCCCTGGTGACCTGGCTTCAGCCGGAAGTTCGCAGCGAGATCCGGTAGAGGGATGTAGCCCGGATACGGGTGGACGTCAACGAAGTCCAGTGTGGACCCCCAGATAGGCTCCATCACAACCAGCCGGGAGTCGGTGGGGGGGCGCCATGGGTTCGGGTCGTTCGGCGCGAAGGCGCCGGCCCCGACCAGCGCCGTCGGATCGGTTTGGCGGATCGCCGCCCGGATCGAGTCGACCCAGAAGCGGAGCCCTTCGTCGAGCATCGCACGCCGGGCCGTGGCGTTGGAGAGGTCGTACGTCTTGCCGTTTGCCGTGGTGACCTGCCCGCTGAGCAACGACACGGGCGGCTTGTCGGCGAAGAGGAACGCCTCGCCCCGTATTCCGTAACCGGCGACCGCGTCCAGCGCCGCGTGCCGGTCTACGAGACCCTGCACGATCTCGACCCAGTAGTCGCGGTACACCTCAAACGCAGTCTTGGACAAGTAGTGCGAGTTCATGTAACCGTCGAATGTCGCGCCCGCGGTCGCCTCCACCTTCGGCACATAACCGCCGTCCAACGGCAGGTCGTTGGACTGGAAGAACACCTGCAGGCCATGGTTGCGCGCCCGTCCGAGGAAGTCGGCGATGTTGTCGAGGAAGTGGGGGTCCAGACCCCCACCGGCCTTGCCGATGCAGTTGTGTTGGCACAGGTCGAACGCCGTGCGGACCGCGTTGTAGCCGAGTGCGGCCATGGCGGCCAACTGCCCGTCCACCCAGGTCGGGTCGTAGCTGCCGACAGCGAACAGCGTGTCCACCACGGCCCCGCCCTCCACCGACAGCCGGTGGAAGTTCGCCCCGCGCGGCACGAAGCGCTGGCCGGTGCGGGTGTCGAAGAACTCCGGCCCGCCACCAGCTTGGCGTACGGCGATCCGGTGGGCCTGAGGTCCGGCGGTCGACGGCGTCGGGGACGGCGTGGGGTTGCCGTGGCAGCCGCCCGCAGCCAGCGCCAGCGCCGCGAGCACCGCGACCCCCGCGATCACGCGGGACCGGTCAGGAGATTCGCGCACAGCCACATCGCGCACATCCACATCGCGCACATCCACATCGCTCATATCCACATGGTGGCGCCGACGCGACCACAGCGCGCAGTCAACTTGACGTCACGACCCGGCCGAATATGTGACCCGCCCGTCCACAGTGTCCGTGCGGATCCCTGCTGGCGGGGAGGCTGCGTGGGGATAGGAGGTCGCTTGGTGCGACATCGGCGATCAAGGGGTCCAACAGCGGCGTGCTCGACCTGACATCCATGTTGAGCAATGAAAGGGCGTTCCGCAAAGCGCGTGACCTGCGGAAACCCTCACGCCGTCGGGACGGCGGGATTTGAACCCACGACCC
>JAXIPB010000148.1:0-32764 GCA_045403155.1 Micromonosporaceae bacterium | reverse complement strand
CGGAGAAGCCGACCACTATCTTGGGGTCGGCGGCGACCGCGGCGACATCGATGCCGTCCACGATGCGCTGCACCCCGTAACCGCCCCGGGTACACAAGACTCCCCGGACGGACGGATCACGCAGTGCCAGGTTGAGATCGGCGAGCCGCTGGTCGTCGCTGCCGGCCAGATAGCCGGTGCGGGCGTAGACGTTGGGCGCCGTCGTCACCCGAAGACCCCAATGGGTGAGGAGCTCGATGCCACGCTCGACCCGCTCCGGGCGGGTCGGCCCCGACGGCGAAACGAGCATGACGAGGTCGCCCGGCTGAAGCGCGGTTGGCCGCAGCACCCTCTGCTGATCCACGGCCGCCCAGCTTAGCCCGCCCAGTTCGAGCACGCCGGTTGGCACGGTCGGGCCCACGCTTTCCCCATCCCCCGCGTGCGTCCTGCCGAGCCAACCGGAGGCTCACCCGACGCGCGCTCGAAACGGTCAGACAGGCAGTCGGTCGCAGCCATCCGGGAGGCGGGCCAGTAACCTGGCTGGGTGAGCCAGACGCAACGCTGCCTTGTGATCGAGAACGACGCCTCCGACGACGCCCGGCGCCTCGGCGAGTGGCTGAGCGCGGCGGGCTTGTCGCTCAAGGTGGTCCGGGCCCACGCCGGCGCCCCTATTCCGGCAGACCTTCAAGGCTACGCCGCGGTGGTCGTGCTCGGCGGTGAGCAGCATGTGTATCCGGGCTCCGACGGGGAACCGGGCGCGCCGTGGTTCGGCGACCTGGAGTCACTGCTGCGCAAGGCTGTCCGGGGCAGCGTGCCCACGCTCGGCGTCTGCCTCGGCGCCCAGCTGCTCGCGGTCGCGCACGCGGGGACGGTCGGGCCCGCCGCCGCAGGGCCGGAGATCGGTGCCCGCCTCGTCGCGAAACGCGACGCCGCCGACAGTGATCCGCTATTCGGGCCGCTGCCGATGCTGCCGGACGTAATCCAGTGGCACAGTGACGAGGTGACCGAGCTGCCCTCGGGCGCGGTGTTGCTGGCGGCTTCGACGGGCTACCCGCACCAGGCGTTTCGCGTCGGCGCGTGCGCATGGGGGCTGCAGTTCCACATCGAGTGCGACACCGCCATGATCGCCGACTGGGCCGCGGGGGGCGGCTCCGACCTCGACGCGGCCGGCCTGACCGCGCAGGCCGTCGTGGCCGGAGTCGATGCGGTGATGGACGACCTGTTCGAGGTTTGGCAGCCCTTCGCGACTCGGTTCGCCGCCCTCGCGCGAGGCGAGCTTGCCCTACCCACATCGTCGCCAGCCGGGCCACGGCCGGGCCGCGAGCTTCGGCTGCTCGGCCACTGACGCATGAGCCGGCCCACCAGCGCCACGGGTCGCCTGGCCCGTTTCGGGTTTGCCGACGCAGCCGCCGCCGCGAAGCTGCTCGGCCCGCCACCCGAGGGTCTGGGACTGTGGGACGGCGGGGAGCAGCGTCCAGTCGATGAGAACGCCGCCGATGTTCTCATCGCCATCGGCGGCTGTGCCGATCCCGATCTCGCGCTGCGTCAGCTTCACCGGGTGGCCGAGTCCTCCGGTCGTACCACATCCGGTCGTACCACATCCGGTCGTACCACATCCGGTCGTGCCACATCCGGTCGTGCCACGGAGGCGGCTGGGTGGGATGTGGTGGCGGCGATGCGGTCGGACACCGAGCTGAGGGCTCGGCTCGCCGCCGTGCTGGGTGCGTCGATGGCGTTGGGCGACGACCTTGTCGCCAACCCCGGCCGGTGGCGTTTGTTGGCTGACGCCCTCGACGACGCTGACCCATTCGAACGCGCGCCGACAGACTCGCCGGCGGCGCTGCGCTCCACGTACCGGAGTGCGCTGCTGCGCGTGGCCGCCGAAGATCTCGCCCACACGGCCGACGTCGAGCAGACGATGGACCGACTCTCTCGCCTCGCCGACGCCACGCTGACCGCGGCGCTGCGGCTGGCCCAGGCCGAGCGCGGCGCCGCTCCGAAGCTGGCTGTGTTGGCCATGGGGAAATGTGGCGGTCGTGAGCTCAACTACGTCAGTGACGTCGACGTCATCTTCGTCTGCGCCGGCGACGACGATCTGGCCGACGCTCAGGTGATCGCGGCCCGGATGATGCAGATCTGCGGTCAGGCCGCGTGGCCGCTGGACGCAGGCCTGCGACCCGAGGGTAGTCAGGGTCCCCTGGTACGCACGCTCGCCGCGCACATCGCCTACTACAAGCGCTGGGCGCGCACGTGGGAGTTCCAGGCGCTGTTGAAGGCCCGCCCCGCGGCCGGAGACTTTGACCTCGGTGAGCAATGGCTCACCGCCCTGCAGCCGCTGATCTGGCACGCGGCTGAGCGTCCGGAGGCGGTCGAGGACGTACGGGCGATGCGGCGGCGCATCATCGAGAACGTTCCAACCAAGGAGCGGGATAGAGAGATCAAGCGGGGACCGGGCGGACTGCGCGACATCGAATTCGCCGTCCAGCTGTTGCAGCTCGTGCACGGACGAGGCGACGAGGAGCTGCGGTCGTCGTCCACTCTGGATGCTCTGGCCGCCTTGACGCGGGGTGGTTACGTGGGCCGACGCGACGGTGAGGCGCTCGCCGATGCGTACCGCTTTCTCCGCGTCGTGGAGCACCGCCTGCAACTGCAGCGGCTGCGGCGTAACCACACCGTCCCCGACGCGAAGACGGCCGGGGGGGCCGCCGCGCTTCGCTGGTTGGCCCACGCGGTGGGATTCCGGGCGGACGCTCAACGCGGTGCCGTCGACTCATTCCGTGCCGCGTGGATCACCCACGCCCAGGAGGTGCGGCGGCTTCACGCGAAGCTGGTCTACCGGCCGCTGGTCGAAGCGGTCGCCCGGGTGCCGAGCGAGGCGCTGCGATTGACCCCGGAGGCCGCCCGCCAGCGGTTGGAGATCCTCGGCTTCCGCGATCCCGCCGGCGCGCTGCGCCACCTGCAGGCGCTGACCGGTGGCGTCTCGCGCTATGCCGCGATCCAGCACACGCTGCTGCCAGTCCTGCTCGATGAGTTCGCCGATGCTCCGGAGCCAGATCGCGGGTTGCTTGCCTACCGGCAGGTCTCCGACTCTCTCGAACCGACGCCGTGGTTCCTGCGGCTCCTGCGCGACGAGGGGACCGTGGCGCTGCGTCTGGCCAGGCTCCTCGGCACGTCGCGCTATGTGGCCGATCTCCTGGTGCGTGACCCCGAGGCGCTGCGCCTCATCGCCGACGACGCTGAGCTGGTTCCGCGCCCGAGAGCCTCCCTTGTAGAGGGTTTCATGGCGGCGGTGGATCGGCACGGGCTGGTGGACGCCAACGGCTGGCGTGGCGGTGCCGGCGCCGCGGTTCAGGCGGTACGGGCACTGCGCCGCCGGGAGTTGTTCCGCGTGGCCTGCGCGGATCTGCTCGGCGCTGTGCCGGACGGCGTCGCCCCGGCCAGCGGCCGCCTCGACGCCGTCGCGGTCGGCCAGGCGCTCTCCGACGTGACCGATGCGACACTGGCCTCCGCCCTGAGGGCGGCCCAGGCGAGGGTCGGAGCGAACGGCATGGCCTTCGCGATCATTGGCATGGGTCGCCTGGGCGGATCGGAGATGAGCTACTCGTCCGACGCCGATGTGCTCTTCGTCTACGAGCCGCCGCCCGGAGTCGCCGAGGACGCGGCCAGCGGACTGGCTCACCGCATCGCCGAGGAATTGCGTCGACTGCTCTCCGCTCCGTCACCCGAGCCGGCGCTGGGCGTGGACGCCGATCTGCGGCCGGAGGGACGCCAGGGACCGCTGGTGCGCAGCCTCGCGGCATACGAGCGGTACTACGCCGAGTGGTCGCGGACCTGGGAGGCCCAGGCGTTGCTGCGTGCCCGGTTGGTCGCCGGCAGCGAGGACCTGGGACGGCGATTCCTCTCCCTTGCCGATCGAGTCCGCTATCCCAGCGGTGGGCTCAGCGCGGAACAGATCACCGAGATCCGCCGCATCAAGGCGCGTGTCGACACCGAGCGGCTCCCCCGGGGCGCAGACCCGGCCACGCATGCGAAGCTTGGCCGCGGCGGTTTGGCCGACGTCGAGTGGGCGGTCCAGCTGCTGCAGCTGCGCCGCGGGTTCGACCTTGAAGGCCTGCGGACTCCTCGCACCCTCGACGCTCTCGCGGCCGCCCAGGACGCCGGCCTCGTCTCCAAGATGGACGCCGTCTTCCTGGCGCGAGGCTGGGTGATGGCGACGCAGGTCCGCAACGCGCTCATGCTGGTACGCGGTCGACCGAGCGACCAACTGCCGCGGCAGGGGAGCGAGCTCGCTGGCGTGGCCCGCGCACTGGGCCGACCCGCCCGCACCGAACCCGGCGAGTTCCTCGACGAGTATCTGCGTACGGCCCGCCGCGCCCGCGCCGCCGCCGAGCGCGTGTTCCTCGCCTAACGGTCGCTCGCCTGACGGTCGCTCGCCTGACGGTCGCTCGCCTGACGGTCGCTCGCCTAACGGTCGCTCGCCTAACGGTCGCTCGCCTAACGATCGCTCGCCTGACGGCCGCTCACCTAACGGCCGCCTGCATCAAGATCCGCGCAAGTGTCCAACAGTTGCCTGGTCCCGTCGACCGGAACCGGGCGAGTGTCAGACACTCGCGGTGATCCTGAAGATGCCCGCGCCGGCGGCCTGTCTTTCCCCGGCGACGGCTGGGCTCGAAGCGATCAAGGCGTTAGAATAGTTGCATGAGTTCGATCGCGAAGGTCGTGACGCGGCGGCGCCTCCACGATCGTGATCCTGGCCTCGCGTGGTGGCGGTCGCGCCCGCCGGCGGAGCGACTCGCGCACGTAGAAGAACTCCGATGTGAATACTACGGATGGAACGATGGAGCTGGACCCGCGACTTCAGCGAGTTCATCGCATCTTGCGCCGCGCATGACGTCCGCTTCCTGATCGTCGGAGGCTATGCCGTCGCCGCCCACGGACACCCACGCTTCACCAAAGACCTCGACGTGTGGTTGTGGCTGGACGAGCAGAACGCCGATCGAGTTGTTGCCGCCGCCTCGATGATTTCGGGTTTGGCGCACTCGGTCTAACCCCAGCTGATTTTCTTGAGGAAGGCGTCGTGGTCCAACTTGGCCACCCGCCAAAGAGAATCGATCATGACCAAGATCGACGGCGTCGTGTTCCAACCCTGCTGGGAGACGTGTGAGACGCCGCGCAAGAGGTGCCCTGTCTCTCTCTCGGCTGGTGTCCCGTTCCGCGCCGCGACCGCGCAAGTGTTCAACAGTTGCCGGTGCCGTCGACTGGAACCGGGCGAGTGTCAGACACCTGTCGCGATCATGAGCCGACGTCAGGGGGTCAGGGTTAGCGTGTGGGTGGCCCCGGCCTCGATGGTGGGGCGGTTCCAGCGCATCGGCAGGTTCTGTCCCGTACGCCAAAGTTCGAACTGGTCGTCGTAGTTGCGGTGGAAGGCGTGTCCCGAGTTCCCGGTGAACTGAATCCACCGGGATTCGTCCAGGTTGGACAGATCCACGATCATCCGCATGGATGGCACCGCGTCCACCTCATACCCCTCGTCGGCCGACCAGCCGGTGGCATTGACGATCGCGTCTCCACCGGACGTGCCGGCCGGCCCACGGTTGAACAGCCACTCGACCGGCGCGATGCCCGACTTGCCGAACGTCGCGTTCTCCAGCTCCAGCGTGTGCAGGTTGCCCCAGCGCCAATCCGACGGCGTGTCGCCCAGCCGCTCGCGCAGTTCGGCCTCGGCGTCGACCATCGCCGCCGCCAACATGTCGTTCCTCGTCTCCACTGTGGGCGTGGAGTGGTCGTCCCACCACGGCGAGCTTGGCTGATCGAGCAGCGGCCGGACGGCCTCCCACCACCGGTCGCTACCGCTCGCCTTGCGATCGTCGGGGAGTTCGTCAAACGTCCGCAGCAGCAGATGCCGCCAGGTCGCGTTGTAGAACGCGGCGGCCGCCGATGACGCGGCCGGCTCGTATGCGGGCTGCTGGAAGTCCCATCCCTTCATCAGTTCGCGCACGCTCGCGGCGGCGCCGGTGGCGGGCGCCGCGAGAAGCGCGGGCACCAACGTCGGGGCGAATCCGTTCCGGTTGTCGAACTGCATCTGTCGAACATGCTCCGCGGTGATCTTCCCGCCCGCCACGCGTTCGCGCATCATGTCCATGATCCGTTCGCTGCGGTACCCGTAGGACCAGTCCCGCGTCAACAGATTCTGGTACTGCCGACCGATCACCGCCTGGTTGGCGGTGACGATCCAGCCCTCGGCGGGGGTGAGAACTGTGGGCAACTCGTCGAATGGGATGAAGCCCCGCCAGTCGTACGACGGATCCCAGCCCGGCACCGGCCACCGGCCGTCACCATTGCCGCGCACCGGCACCCTTCCGGGGGACTGGTAACCGATGTTCCCGTCCACGTCGGCGTAGACGGTGTTCTGCGACGGCACCTCGAACAGGGCGGCGGCGGCCCGGAACGAGGACCAGTCGGATGCCTTGTCGATCGCGAAGAGAGCCTCGGCGGTCCGGCCGGGATCGAGGGCGGTCCAGCGCAGTGCTACTGCGTAGGGCGACGCAGCGGCAGTTGGCGGTACGCCCGGCGCCGCCGGATCCAGACTTGGCGTGGGCGCGGGCGACACTGATGGGACAGGTGAGCCAGAGGGGTCGACGGCCGGACGCGCGGCCATCGTCAGCGCATCGCCGGATCGGTCCGAGAGCAGCGGGCCGTGCTTGCTCGATCGAACGGTTATCGTGACCGGATCACCGCCCGCGATCTTGATGACCTCGTCCCGTGTGACCAAGGGTGTCCACGTTGAACCGTCGAAGACGCGGTCGCCGTCGACCCGCTCAAGGTAGAGGTCGGTGACGTCGGGGTCGAGGTTCGTGAAGCCCCAGGCGATGCGAGCGTTGTGTCCAATCACGACGCCCGGTACGCCGGAGAAGGTGAAGCCCTCCACATTGAACTCACACTCGCAGTGCAGGCCCATCTGATACCAGATGCCCGGCATCGACGGACTGAGGTGTGGGTCGTTGGCCAGCAGTGGCTTACCCGTCGCGGTCAGCGAACCGCCGATGACCCACGAGTTGGACCCGATGCCGGGCCCTCCGTCTCCCATCAGGTTCGGAAGCCGCTCGACGGCGGCGGAGAGCGACGATAGTACGGGCTCGGCGGCGCGCCAGGAGATGGCGGGCGCGTTGGTGCCCGTACCGCCGGAGGGCGCGGGGGTTGCGGTTGGGTCGAAGGCTCCGCCGACCACGGCGCCGGTGGGCAGGATGGAGCGGTTGCGGTCGAAGGGGTACGCGGGATAGAGCTGGTCGACCTGCTCCCGAGTTAGGCCGTTGGCGAGCAGCACCGCCCGGCCGATCTCCGACTCCATGTTGCCGCGCAGATCCCACGCCATCGCCTTGAGCCAGGCCAACGAGTCGACTGGTGTCCACGGCTCCACCGTGTAGTCGCCATTGGACAGACCGAGTACGGTGTACTCGAGGCTCTTCGCGCCGCTCGACTGGGCGCCGCCGGTCGCGGCGATCCAGGCGTTGACGCCGTCGGCATAGGCCTCGAAGAAGCCCCGGGTCTCATTCGAGAGAAGCGGCCACTCCTGCTCGGCGACGCGACGCCAGCCGAGTGTGCGAAGGAATGCGTCAGTCGGCACCTGATCGGCGCCGAAGAGTTCTGAGAGCCTGCCCGAAGTTACGTGACGGCGGAAGTCCATCTCCCAAAACCGATCCTGCGCGTGCACGAAGCCCTGTGCCGTGAACAGGTCGCCCGGGGTGCGGGCGTAGACCTGCGGGATCCCGTACGAGTCGCGGTACACGGCCACCGGCGCCGAGAGGCCGGGGAGCTTGATTTCGCCACCGTGTTCGGGGAACGCCCGCCTGACCGACCAGATCACCAGACCAGTGGCAACCAGGGCGAGCGTGAGGACGACCCCGAGCAGCCACAGCGAGATCTTTCCGATGAACCGCCACGGACTGCGGCGCGCGCGGCCGACCTCCGCCACGGCGTCTCCAAGCGCCGCGTCGTCCGCTTCAACCACGGGCTGCTCGGGGGCGGGGACAGGATCACCTTCTGGCGAAACATGTACGGGATTCACGTCGCGGATCGTACGGCCTGCGTTTGTCGCCGCGACACCGGCCGACTGGCTCCGTTCCCCCTGCTCCCAAACTGCGATCTTCCCGTGGACCCCGGCCAGGAAGGGGAGTCGCGCGAACCGGACAGCCGACGTTCCTGGGCCAACCTCCGCGCCGACGAAGGACCAGTGGCCGCGGTGATCAAACCACGGCCACCAGTCCTATCGGCGCTTTAGCAGTCGTAATACAGGGCGAACTCATGCGGGGTGGGTCGTAGCCGGATCGGGTCGATCTCGTTCGATCGCTTCCAGTCGATCCACGTCTCGATCAGGTCCGGAGTGAAGACTCCACCCTCGAGGAGGTAGTCGTGATCGGCCTCGAGCGCCGAGAGGACCTCGGGCAACGAGCCGGGCACCTGGGTAACCGTGGCGAACTCCTCCGGCGGGAGATCGTAGAGGTCCTTGTCGATGGGTGCCGGCGGCTCGATCTTGTTGCGAACGCCATCGAGCCCGGCCATCAGCATGGCCGAGAAGGCCAGGTACGGGTTGCACGACGGGTCGGGCACGCGGAACTCGACTCGCTTCGCCTTCGCGTTGGTCCCGGTCACCGGGATGCGGGTGCATGCGGAGCGGTTGCGCTGCGAGTACACGAGGTTCACCGGCGCCTCGAATCCGGGCACCAGGCGCCGGTACGAGTTGACCGTTGGGTTGGTGATTGCGCAGAGCGACGGCGCGTGGTGGAGCAGGCCACCGACGTACCAACGCGCGATGTCGGACAGGCCGCCGTATCCGGTCTCGTCGTAGAACAGCGGTTCGCCGTTCAGCCACAGGCTCTGATGGGTGTGCATGCCGGAGCCGTTGTCGCCGAATAGCGGTTTCGGCATGAACGTCGCGCTCTTGCCGGCGTGCCAGGCGGTGTTCTTGACGACGTACTTGAAGAGCTGAAGAGTGTCACCGGCGAGAAGCAGGGTCGAGAAGCGGTAGTTGATCTCGGCCTGGCCGGCGGTGCCGACCTCGTGGTGAGCGCGCTCCACTGTGATGCCCAGGTCGACCAGGTTACGCACCATCGCGTCGCGCAGGTCCGCGTAATGGTCGACCGGCGGCACGGGGAAGTAGCCGCCCTTGTAATTGGTCTTGTAGCCGCGGTTTCCGCCCGGTTCGTCGCGACCGCTGTTCCACCAACCCTCGACCGAGTCGATGTAGTAGTAGGCCTGTTGGGCGCTGGTCTCGTGCCGGATCGAGTCGAAGATGTAGAACTCGGCCTCGGGGCCGAAGTACGCCGTGTCGGCGATGCCGCTCGAGGCCAGGTAGGTCTCGGCCTTCTTCGCGATGTTGCGCGGGTCGCGCGAGTACGCCTCGCGAGTGAATGGGTCGTGGATGAAGAAGTTCAGGGCGACGGTCTTCTCCACGCGGAAGGGGTCCACGAAGGCCGTGGCCGCATCCGGCAGGAGCAGCATGTCGGATTCGTGGATCTGCTGGAAGCCTCGGATCGAGGATCCGTCGAACGCGAGGCCATCGGTGAAGACGTTCTCGTCGAACGATTCGACCGGCACCGTGAAGTGTTGCATCACTCCCGGCAGATCACAGAATCGTACATCGACGAACTTGACGCCCTCGTTCTTGAGGTAGCGCAGAAGCTCCTCGGGGTTGGCGAACACACATCCTCCTGGGCAGTCCACGGGGCCTGGTAGATGGAGGCGACGGTATGGGTGCGGCGTTGCCCCGCCGTATCCCGTTTGTTTCGGCCATGTTACGCGCGCCCTGTCGGGGCGACTGTATCGCTCCGTGCACCGTGGGTAAGCTCGAACACCATGGCGGGGCGTGATCTCTCGGACAATGATGTGTCGGATAATGTCCCCGACGCGATCGAAGGAGCCGACTGGGAATCCGCGCCCCTTATCCGCCGGATCGGCGCGCTCGTTCTGGACTGGATTCTCTGCCTGTTGATCAGTGGAATCTTCGCCGATCCCGTGCGCGACGGCTGGCCGCCCGTCGCGATTCTGATCCTTGAGTACGGATTCTTCATCGGTCTGTTCGGCCAGACGCCGGGGATGTGGGCGACGAGACTCCGGTGCGTGGGGTTCGCCGATGGCCGACCCGTGGGCGTGCCTCGAGCACTGCTCCGCGGCGTGCTGCTCGCTCTCCTCGTACCGGCTCTGATCATGGACGGGGACAAGCGCGGCCTGCATGACCGCGCCGCCGGCACAGTCATGGTGGCGATCCCAGAGCCGTCAAGATCGCCGTGATCATGAGCTCATCGTCGCCGAAATGCGCCGATCATGACCTCCAAATCATGATCGGCGCGCAGGGGGGCCACGGGGGCGGGGTCAGCGCCCCGTGAGCACGCCGACGCCGATCGCGAGCACGATCGCGTTGTAGAAGAAGCTCGCGACGCTGTGGACGGTGACGTGCCAGCGCAGCGCGCGGCGGCGTACGGCGACATCCGACGCGGCGAACGAGACCCCGACCGTGATCGCGAAGTAGAGGTAATCGACAAAGCCCGGAGACGGCGTGCCGGGAAAGGCGAACCCCTCTCCATGCTCCGCACGGTCCCACGCCGCGTAGTACCGCCCATATCCCGTGTGTAGCAACAACCACGCGCAGATGACGGTCGTGACGGACAACCCCTCGATGATGGGAGCGAGTTCGCCCTCGAACCCGTGCAGCACGTCGAGTGCGGCGCTGAGCCCGGTCAGGCTCGCCGCCACGGTGAAGAGAAAACTGAACCGCTGACCGCGGAGTGCGGCCAGTGGCGCCGAGCGTCCCTCCTCGTCGTCGGCGGCGCGCCTGACCTGCCTCCTGATGCGGCCCGCGCCGATCAGAAGGTACGCCGCCGCAACGGTGTTCCAGCACAGCAGGAAGATCGCCTCATCGGCCGGCTCCTCGCTGCCAAACACGACGTGGCCGAATCCAGCGACGGCGAGCGCGAGTTCCGTCGCGCGTGCGAGCGCTGCCATCCACGAACGACGCGCCGTCGGTGTCGACACCCTTGATCGTGGCGCACCTCAACCTTGTCCCGGCCTGAACCCGCGGCGCTCACTCTGAAGAGGGGCCGCCCCCGTCAAGATCGCCATGATCATGAACTGACCGCCGCCGAAACCCGTCGATCATGACCTCCAAATCATGATCGGCGATGAAGGGGGGTTAGCGGGGGCCGCCTCGCATTGCCTTGAACTGGCCCTTCGGCGGGCGCATGTTCTTGGGAATGGCTCCCTTGGGCAGTTGCGGCCGGGCGTAGAGGGCCTTGAGTCGCTTGTCGAGGGCGTTGACGTCCTTGGGGGTCAGCGTGCGCGGCAGCTTCATCAGGGTTGTCCGGAGCTTCGCGATAGGCACGTCGCCCTCCTCTTTGCCGATCATGAAGTCGCGCAGGTCGGCCGAGCCGATCACCTTCGATAGACGCTTACGCTCCTGGTTGATGAGGCCCCGTACCCGGCCGGGGTTGCCCTCGCCGAGCAGGACGATGCCCGCCCGGCTGATCACCATGTGGACGAAGTCGAACTGGGTGGTCGAGGCGAGGGCCGGGGTGACCCGGAAGTCGCCACGCATCTGCTCCACGATCTGCGCCGCGGCGCCGGGCTGATTCTCGGCCTCGGTCATCATCGCCTTGTTCGCGCGCAGGTTGAGCACGATGAGCACGGCCAGCAGCACGAGCATGATGCCGAGCGGGATGGCGAACCAGCCGATCACGAAGAACAGCAGCACGGATAGCGCCAGGGCGAGGGTGACCGCGCCGATCACGAACGGGAGGAAGAGCTTGTCGCGCTTCGCTGTGAAGGAGAACACCATGCCGATCTGCTTGATGCGTCCTATGAACCCGACCTTCTCGGGCTGCTGTGCCTTGGCCATGCGCAAAGTCTAGTGGCCGGGCCGGCAGGTTGGCCGGGCCGGCAGGTCGGCCGGAACCCTGGCGGCGGGGGTGGTGCGGGCGGCGCGTGACTCGCGGCATGATGGTGACTATGGGGAAGACGTTGGTCTGGCTGGCGCTTGGCGTGGTGGCGCTCATCGTGGTCGGCATGGTCGTCGTGTCGGTGCTCGGCGCACTGCTCAAGTTCGCGTTCTACCTGCTGGTCGGTGCCGCCGTGGCTGGCGGCGCGCTCTACCTCCTACGCCGGGCCCGCGCGAGAGTGAAAGGGAGCCGGTTCCGCCAGCTCCGCTGATGGCGCTGCGACAGCGGGCTGCGACAAATCGGTCGATTCCGCTTGCCTGGTCGGTTCGGACGGTGCAGGCTGCGCGTGAAGGGCTGCCCCCCGAGGGAGGTCGATATGGCGGTCTGCGAAGTGTGCGGGAACGACTACTGGATGTCGTTCGAGGTGCACACGATCGGCGGCAACGCGCACGTCTTCGACTCATTTGAGTGCGCGATCCAACGCCTGGCGCCGGTGTGTGAACACTGCCGATGCCGGATCATCGGGCACGGCGTGGAGGTCGAGGGGCGGTTCTACTGCTGCGCTCACTGCGCCCGGACCGCCGAGACCGGTCAGGGATTCAAGATTCGCGATACGGTTGGCACCCACCCCGGCTAGAGCTCGCGGCTCCGAGCCTCGATCGCCTGTTGGTACAGCCGTCCGGCCCGGTACGACGACCGTACGAGGGGCCCGCTCATCACGCCTGCGAAGCCGATCTGCTCCGCCTCCTGACGCAGCTCGACGAACTCCTCCGGCTTGACCCAGCGCTCGACCGGATGGTGGCGCGGGGTGGGGCGCAGGTACTGCGTGATGGTGAGCAGCTCACAGCCGGCGGAGTAGAGGTCGCGCAGGGCTTGCGAGATCTCCTGGCGATCCTCGCCCAGGCCGAGGATGAGGTTCGACTTCGTGACCAACCCCGCGCTGCGGGCCTGCGTGAGAACCTCGAGCGAGCGGTCGTAGCGGAACGCCGGGCGGATGCGCTTGAAGATGCGTGGCACCGTCTCGACGTTGTGCGCGAGGACCTCGGGGCGGGCGGAGAAGACCTCATCGAGTTGGCGCGGCTCGCCGTTGAAGTCGGGGATGAGCAGTTCGACGCCGCAGCCGGGCAGCAGTGTGTGGATCTGCCGGACCGTCTCGGCGTAGAGCCACGCTCCACCGTCGGGGAGGTCGTCGCGGGCGACCCCGGTGATCGTGGCGTATCGCAGGCCCATCGCCGACACCGATTGGGCCACCCGGCGTGGCTCGTCGGCGTCGAACTCAGCCGGCTTGCCGGTGTCGATCTGGCAGAAGTCGCACCGCCGGGTGCACTGGTCGCCGCCGATGAGGAAGGTGGCCTCCCGGTCCTCCCAGCACTCGTAGATGTTGGGGCAGCCCGCCTCCTGGCACACCGTGTGCAGGCCCTCGCGCTGAACCAGCCCGCGTAGCTGGGTGAACTCCGGCCCCATGGTCGCCCTGACCTTGATCCACGGCGGCTTGCGCTCGATCGGCGTCTCGGCATTGCGTGCCTCGATGCGCAGCAGCCGGCGGCCTTCCGGGGCAACGGTCGTCACGAGTGCAGCCTAACGCCGCCACAACCCTGGCGGCGCCGCGCAAGGCCCGTGCGCGACGAGGCTCACGTACCGAGCAGTACGCCTCGCGGCGAGGGAGGATAGCGCGAGTCGGGATGACGACGGTGCGTTGATCACCGCGCCGGGCGTTGCTACGGTCCGGCCACCCGCGCACGTGATCAATGGAGGCTCCCGGATGAGGCGTCGGAACTGGGCAGCGACCACCGTCCCCGTCATCGTCGGGCTTATCGCGGTCGGCGCGTCCGCCGCGTGTGGTAGGACCGGCGGGGACGCCGCTACCCCGCCTGGCGGAGGCGACGTGCTCGGCGCGGCCTCGGGGAGCAGCGCTACGACACCGCCGGTGTCACCGCCCTTGGCCCAGCCGCTCACCTGCACCAGGTTGATGAACGCCCACCTCGGGTCCGCGTCCACTCCGTACAACGGTCATCCGGACTACATCCCGCTCTCCGACGGAATCTGGGCGGGCGAGGACGGCTCGAACGTCGAGTTGCGCGAGTGCGCGATCGGGGACATGACCGGCGACGGGGCGGCCGACGGCGTGGCTTCCGTCGTCCTGTCAACCGGCGGGACGGGGCACTTCTACTCGTTGGCGGCCTGGCGCAACGTGGGCGGCGAGCCGGTTTTCGCGGCACTGATCGACTACGGCGACCGGGAACCGGTCACGGACATCACGATCGCCGACCAGAAGGCCACGGTGGTCTATCTCACCCGTACTCCGGACCTGCCGCCCGCCACGGTGAACATCGAGCGCACGGTGATCTACCAGCTCACCGGATCGAGCCTCGTCGAGGTGAGCAGAAACGACGCGCCGTACACGCCGTGACCGATGTAGGCTCTGCGCCAACAGCGACGACGGAGACAAGTAACGCCCCGAATCCGTCAGCCGAGAGAGCCGCCACCAGTTGTGAAGGCGGCCTGACGCCGGGGCGCGAAGACACTCCCGAGCTGCGGTAACACAAAGAGGCCGCCGGTCCGCGCTCCTTAGCGAAGCGGCGGTGAAGGTGTGGTGGCACCGCGAGGATCCCGCTCGCCCACGCCTCCCAGGGGACGTCGCAGCGAGCTTGCGAACTGCGTTCGCAACACCGTGCGACACCAGGAGGAGGTCCACACCATGCAACGCATCCTGTCCGCTGAACTCCCCGCCCACGTGGGGGAGAAGGTGACAATCGCCGGCTGGATTCATCGCCGCCGGCTGCTGAAATCCGTCGCATTCCTGATCGTGCGGGACGCGGCCGGGCTCGCTCAGGTGGTCATCGCCGGCCCGGAACTGCACGCCGCCGTGGATGCCATGACCGAGGAGACGGTCGTTGAGGTCGTCGGCTCCGTCGTGGCGAACGACACCGCGCCCGCCGGCGTTGAGGTCGTTGAGGCGACGGTACGGGTACTCGCCGCGGCCGAGGCACCGCCGGTTGACCTGTATCGGCCGCGGCTCACGGCGACTCTGCCGACGCTGCTCGACAACGCCGCTGTTTCACTACGGCACCCGTTGCGCCAGGCGGCATTTCGGATGTCCGCCGCCGCCGTACATGGATTCCGGGCAACCCTGGACGCGGCGGGGTTTGTCGAGGTGCACACGCCGAAGATCGTGGCCTCGGCGACCGAGTCGGGCGCCAACGTGTTCGCGATCGACTACTTCGGCCGGCCCGCCTACCTCGCGCAGTCGCCGCAGTTCTACAAGCAGACGCTCGTCGGTGTCTTCGAGCGGGTGTATGAGGTCGGACCGGTCTTCCGGGCGGAGCCCCACGACACCGTGCGCCACCTCGCCCAGTACACCTCGCTCGACGCCGAACTGGGCTTCATCTCCGACCACCGTGACGTCATGGCGGTGCTTCGGGAAACCGTCGCCGGCATGGTCGCCGCAATCGCTTCTGGTACGCCGGAGGCGGTGTCACTGCTCGAGGTGACTCTGCCCGAAGTGCCGCGGGAGATCCCGGTGCTGCACTTCGCCGACGCCCTGGAGATGGTAGGCACCGCGACGGGTGAGGACCTTGCGGACGAACCCGACCTGGCCCCCGCGCACGAGCGGTGGCTGGGGGATTGGGCGCGACGCGAGCACGGATCCGACTTTCTGTTCGTGGTCGGCTACCCGATGGTGAAGCGGCCCTTCTACACTCACCCGGACCCGGCCCGGCCGGCCTACTCCAACTCCTTCGACCTAATCTTCCGCGGGCTCGAACTGGTCACCGGCGGGCAGCGTCTGCACCGCTACACCGACTACGTCGCGGCGCTGGACGAGACGGGTGAGCCCGCCGCGGCGTACCAGTCCTATCTGGACGTCTTCCGGCACGGCATGCCTCCGCATGGCGGCTTCGCCATCGGCCTGGAGCGGTTCATGATGCGACTGCTTGAGGTGGGCAACGTCCGTGAGGTGACCTACTTCCCGCGAGACCTGAACCGCCTCACCCCCTGAGTTGTTCGGAAGGAGGGGTCCCCTCGTATCGCTGTCGGTAGAGATGGGGACCCCTCTTACACTCGGGGCATGATCGACCGTGAACGACTGGCGGCCCTGCTGGAGAACGAGCGCGCCGAGTTCGCCGAGCGCAATCCGCGTTCGGCGGCGGCCTATAAGGACGCGTCCAATCTCTTCGGCCGGGTCCCCATGACCTGGATGAACAAGCTTGCCGGTGGGTTTCCGCTCTACCTGGCGGTGGCGCGAGGGGCGCACGTCACGGACCTGGACGGCCACGACTACGTGGACCTGTGTCTCGGCGATACCGGTGCGATGGCGGGACACTCGCCGCCGGCGGTGGTCGAGGCGGTACGGCGCCGGCTCGCCGATGACGGCGGACTGACCGCGATGATGCCGACCGAGGACGCGTCATGGGTGGGAGTGGAACTTGCGCGGCGGTTCGGGCTGCCGTACTGGAGTTTCTCCCTCACGGCCACCGACGCCAATCGATGGGCGATGCGCCTGGCTCGAGCCCTCACTGATCGGCCGAGGATCCTCTTCAACAGCTACTGCTACCACGGCAGCGTCGACGAGTCGCTGATCGTGGTCTCGTCCGGCCGGCCCGCGTCCCGACCGGGCAATGTCGGCGCGCCGTACGACGTGCTGCAAACGAGCCGGGTCGCCGAGTTCAACGACCTCGATGGGCTGCGGCGGGAGTTGGCGCACGGTGACGTGGCGGCGGTGCTGATGGAGCCGGCGCTGACGAACATCGGCATCGTCCTACCCGAGCCGGGCTACCTCGACGGCGTGCGCGAGTTGACGCGCACCGCGGGGACGTTGCTGATCAACGACGAGACCCATACCTTCTCCGCCGGGCCGGGCGGTGCGACCCGGCTCTGGGACCTGTCGCCGGATGTCGTGACGATCGGAAAGTCGATCGCGGGTGGTGTCCCATGTGGAGCGTACGGACTCTCCGCCGCCCTGGCCGACCAGGCCCTCGGGCGGGCAGACCTCGATCTCGTCGACATGGGCGGGGTCGGCGGGACGCTCGCCGGCAATCCGGTGTCGATGGCAGCGGCTCGCGCGTGCCTCGGCGAGGTGCTCACTGAGTCGGCGTTCGCCCGCATGGTCGCGCTGACGACTCGGCTCACCGAAGGGCTACGTGCCGCTCTCGCCGTGTCCGGGCTGCGGTGGTCGGTGTCGCAACTTGGCGCGCGGGTGGAGTACCGCTTCGCCGACCCAGCCCCCCGCAACGGCACCGAGTCCAACGCCGCGGCCGACCCGGAGCTGGACGACTACCTGCACGTGTTCGCGGCCAATCGCGGGGTGCTATTGACGCCGTTCCACAACATGGCGCTCACCTGTCCCGATACGACGGAGGCGGACGTCGATCGGTATCGCGACGTCTTCGCCGAGGCGCTTACCGCGCTGACCTCTTGATCCTCACAGCAGGGCCTCATGGTCGGTGGCAAATGTCCGACACTCGCCCGATGCCGCGCCGCAGCACCGGGCGAGTGATGAACAGTTGCGACGATCTTGGGTCCGGCCGGCGGCGTCACCGCGGAAACAGGGTCGGGAGGTGGCGCTCGACAATGGGCAGGACCTCGGACACGGTTACGTCGCGAGTGAGCTCCGCCGACAGCGATGTGACCGCGGCGTCCCGTATCCCGCACGGGACGATCTTGTCGAATGCGCTGAGGTCGCAGTCGCAGTTCAGTGCGAAGCCATGCAGCGTCACCCCGCGGGCGACCCGTACTCCGATGGCGGCGACCTTGCGATCCGGGCCGCGGTCGTCGGACGGCACCCAGACGCCGGTGCGGCCCTTGATCCGGGTCGCCGCGACACCGACCTCGATGCAGACATCGATGAGCATCTGTTCGAGCCGGCGCACGTAGGCGACCACGTCAACCGAGTGCCGTTCCGCCGTCCCGGGTAGCCGAACGATGGGATAGCCCACGATCTGGCCGGGGCCGTGCCAGGTGATCTTGCCACCCCGGTCCACGTCCACGACAGGAGTGCCGTCGGTCGGCCGGTCCCACGCATCGGTGAGCCGACCAGCGGTGTAGACGCTCGGGTGTTCGAGCAGCAGCACGGTGTCGGGGGAGGTGCCGGTGACCACGGCCTCGTGCAGCCGGCGCTGCTCATCCCATGCGACGTCGTAGTCGACGACGCCGGCCCGGACGACCGCCGGACTGTGCACGGTGCTGGTCACCTGGCCAGCCTAGCCCGCCGCTAACGCTTGTGTAGTGCGGTGAGAAGCGCCGAGGTGAGGTCGTGGTCGTGGAACTCAAATCCACGCTGCTTGAGCACTCCAGGGAGGACGCGCTGGCTCGTGACCGCCTCGATGGCGAATTCGCCGATGACCAGCCGCAGAGCGAAGGTTGGTACGGGCGCGATCGAGGGTCGGTGCAGCGCCGTCGCCAATGCCTTGCTGAAGTCGGCGTTTCGTACCGGGTCGGGTCCGACCAGGTTCACCGGGCCGGCGATGTCGCTTCGGCGCAGCACGAAATCCACCGCCGAAAGCCAGTCGGGCATCGAGATCCAGGGGAGCCACTGTCGACCGTTGCCGAGCTTGCCGCCGATGCCAAGGCGAAACGGTATGAGCAGTGGCTTGAGAAGCCCGCCATCACGGTCGAGCGGGAAGCCGGTGCGCAGCAATGCCACCCTCACATCGGCGTCCGCGGCCGGGGTGGTTGCCGCCTCCCACGCCCGGCAGAGGTCAGGAAAGAAGCCGGTTCCCGGGTCGGAGTCCTCATCGACGGCCGTGTCTCCGGTGTCGCCGTAGAAGCCGATCGCGGAGCCGTTCAGCAACACACCTGGACGCTGACCACTAGGGAGTCCAGCCAGAGTCGCCGAAATCGTCTTCGTCGAATCGATCCGACTGGAGCGAAGAACGTCCTTATAGGACGCGTTCCATCGTCGGTCACCGACACCCGCCCCGGCTAAGTTGATCACGGCATCTGCGCCTTCGACGGCCGAAGGATCGAGTTCACCCCTCTCCGGCCACCAGCGGCGCTGATCGTGGGCGGTCGGTTCGCGGCGTACGAGCTGCACAATCTCGTGCCCGTCTTCCATGAGGCGGCGGCGCAGATGCGTGCCCAGAAAGCCAGACGACCCAGCCATCACGATTCGCATGCGTCCATCATCGCTGCCTCATGCCGCCCCGTCGCGAGGGCAGCCGCGCCGAATTCAGGCCCTCAAGATCGCGACGATCATGATGCGAGGGTCGTCGGAACGCGCCGATCATGACCTCCACATCAGGATCGGCGCAGAGGGGGGGTGGGGTTAGAGGGAGAGTTCTGTCTCGAAGTTTCCGGCTTCGAGACGCTCCTTGAGAGTTGAGAGGAAGCGAGCGGCGTCGGCGCCGTCGACGAGCCGGTGATCGTACGAGAGCGCGAGGTAGACCATCGACCGGGTGGCGACGATCTCGCCCAGATCGGGGTCCTCCACCACGACGGCGCGCCGCACGACGGAGCCGGTGCCCAGAATGCCCACCTGGGGTTGGTTGATGATCGGAGTGTCGAAGAGCGCCCCTCGACTGCCGGTATTCGTGAGCGTAAACGTGCCGCCGGACAGCTCGTCTGGGCTGATCTTGTTGGTCCGGGTACGTTCGGCCAGGTCCGCGATTCGCCTGGCGAGGCCGGCCAGGTTGAGATCTCCCGCCTCGCGAATGACCGGGACGACAAGGCCGCGCTCCGTGTCCACGGCGATCCCGAGGTGCTCGGCATCGTGGTAGGTGACCGTGCCGGCCTCCATGTCGAGGGACGCGTTGAGCGTCGGATGCACCCGCAACGCCTCGACCGTCGCCAGCGCGAAGAACGGCAGGAACGACAGCTTGACGCCGTGGCGCGAATGGAAGTCGCTCTTCGCCTGGTCACGCAGCTTGGCGATCCGCGTGACGTCGACCTCGACGACCGTGGTGAGCTGCGCCGACACCTGGAGCGACTCGACCATCCGTCGAGCGATGACGGCCCGCAGCCGGGAGAGCTTCTCGGTGCGGCCGCGCAGCGGGCTTGGTTCCGCCTTCGGTGGCGGGGCGGCGGTTCCCGTTGTCGCCGCTGGTGGGGCCGTGGGGGGTGTCTTCGCCTTTGCGGCCGCCTCGAGTACGTCCTGCTTGCGGATTCGCCCACCGACGCCGGTGCCGGTGAGCGTGGCCAGATCCACGCCCTGCTCGGCGGCGAGCTTGCGCACGAGCGGAGTGACGTAACCGTCGCCGTCGGTGGGCGCCGCGGCCGGTGGCTTCGCCGCCTGGGTCGGCGGCGCTTGGGTGGCCGGCGGTTGAGCCGCAGGGGCTGCGGACGCGGGGGGTGCGGGCGCAGGGGCTGCGGACGCGGGGGGTGCGGACGCAGTGGTCGGTTGGGCCTCGGCCGCCGGTTGCTGCGGCGGCGACACCTGCGCGGCTGGTGCCTGGGCAGCGGGTGCTGAGCCGTAAGCCCCGATCAGGGCAAGGTCGCCGCCGACCGGGACGACATCGTCCTCGGCAGCCTTGATCTCCAGCACGACACCGGCGACAGGCGACGGGATCTCGGTATCCACTTTGTCGGTTGAGACCTCGAGCAGTGGTTCGTCCATCTCGACCGTGTCGCCGACCTGCTTGAGCCAGCGAGTGACCGTGCCCTCGGTGACCGACTCGCCGAGTGGGGGCATCTTGATCGCCGTCGCGTCTCCGCTGGCCGGGGCGGCCTGGGCCGGCGGGGCGACCTGGGCCGGCGGGGCGGCCTGGGCGGGCTGGGCCGACTGAGCGGGCGGGTTCGCGGGAGCAGACGGTGCCGACTCGGTTGCGGGAGCCGACTCAGCTGGAGTCGCGTGCGGAGTCGACGCGGCGGGTGCCGCGCCACCCGTACTCTGCGCTTCTCCCTCGCCAGCGATGATCGCGAGTTCCGACCCGACCTCGGCCGTCTCGTCCTCAGCGACCACGATCCGTGCGAGCACACCCGCAGCCGGCGAAGGGATCTCGGTGTCCACCTTGTCGGTGGAGACCTCCAGCAAGGGCTCGTCGACCTCTACCCGGTCGCCTTCGTGCTTGAGCCAACGGGTGACGGTGCCCTCGGTGACACTCTCACCCAGCCGGGGCATGGTGACCGATACCGGCATGTGAACAGCTTCCTCTCCGACGGGTGATGCTCAGGCGTGCGCGTGAAGTGGCTTGCCGGCGAGTGCCAGGTGGGCCTCGCCGAGCGCCTCGGTTTGGGTCGGGTGAGCGTGGACCAGCTGTGCGACCTCGGCCGGGTACGCCTCCCAGTTGTAGATGAGCTGCGCCTCGCCGACGAGCTCGCCGACCCGGGCTCCGACCATGTGGACGCCGACGACCGGTCCGTCCGCAACACTGACCAGCTTGACGAAGCCGGCGGTTTTGAGGATCTGGCTCTTGCCATTGCCGCCGAGGTTGTATGAGTAGGTCTTCACCTTGTCCGCGCCGTACTGCTCCTTGGCCTTCGCTTCGGTCAAGCCCATCGACGCGACCTCGGGATCACAGTAGGTGACCCGCGGGATTCCGTTCTCGTCGATGACTCGCGGCTGAAGGCCGGCGATCTCCTCGGCCACGAAGATTCCCTGCTGGAATCCGCGGTGGGCGAGCTGCAGCCCGGGCACTATGTCGCCGACCGCATAGACGTTGGGCAGGTTGGTTCGTAGACGCTCGTCGGTCGGTACGAACCCGCGGTCCATCGTGAGGCCCTGCTGTTCGTAGCCGATGTTCGCCGTGACCGGACCGCGGCCGACCGCGACGAGCAGCACCTCCGCCTCGACGCTCGCCCCACCGGCGACCGTGAGCTTCACCCCGGACTCGGTCCGCTCGAGCGTCTCGTACGGCGCGTTGACCTTGAAGTTGATGCCGCGCTTGCGAAACGCCCGCTCCACCGCTTTCGAGCACTCCTCGTCCTCGGCCGCGACCAGCCGAGGAAGAGCCTCCACAATGGTCACGTCGGCGCCGAAGGACCGCCATACGCTGGCGAATTCGACCCCGATCACGCCGCCGCCGAGGACGATGACCGACGCCGGCACGCGGTCCATCATCAGCGCGTCCTCCGAGGTGATCACCCGCTCCCCATCCAGATCCAGGCCGGGCAGCGTCCTCGAGTACGACCCCGTGGCCAGCACGAGGTTGCGGCCGGTGTAGTGCGCCCCGTCGACCTCCACTGTGGTCGGCCCGACCAACCGGCCCTCACCCGTGACATAGGTAATCTTGGCGGCACTGACGAGACCTTGCAGTCCCTTGTACAGCCGGGCGACGACGCCGTCCTTGTACGCGTTGACGCCCGCCATGTCGACGCCGACGAGCTCGGCCTTGATACCGAACTGGTCCGACTCGCGAGTCTGGTCGGCGACCTCGGCAGCGTGCAGCATTGCCTTGGTCGGGATGCAGCCCCGGTGCAGGCATGTGCCGCCCAGCTTGTCCTTCTCGATCAAGGCGACAGACAGGTTGAGCTGGGACGCCCGCATCGCGGTGGCGTACCCGCCGCTGCCGCCCCCGAGAATAACGACGTCGAACGTTTCGCTCCCGCCGCTGCCGTGTGACATGTCTGGCTCGCTCTCGTTTTGTGCCGGTCGGCACGACCCCGCTGGTGGCGCTGCGCCCTGGCTCGGTGCCAGTGGCTGGGTGCCAGTGGCTCGATGCCAGTGGTTCAGCGCCAGTGGCTCAAACGTGCCGGTTGCTCAGTTATTCCGGTCGCTGCGTGGGCGTTGTGTGTGCCCGTGGTCATCTTGTCACTCGCCGGCGTCAGTGGCGACGCGAGGTCCTCGGCGATGGCGGCGTCGGGGACCACAATTCCCGCCGACATCGGCCACGCCGTGGTCGTTTCGGGGATCGTCCCGTGCCCGGTTGTCGCGTACCCTTGCCGGCAGTCGACCCTCATGCCAGCCGCTCCGCTCGAGGAGGACCCCTGGTGGCCTGGTTCCGACGTCGCCCGGCGACGCCTTCGCGGTCAAACCGCCCGACGCAGAAGGACGATTTCCAGCACCTTGAGCAGTTTGTCCAGACGCGGCGGGGCGTCGAGGCCTTCCTGGAGCCAAAGACTACCGTCACCGACACCACCGTGTTGTTGATCGCGCACGATGGTGAGTGGACCCGCCGACGCGTGCCGAGCGTGGACGCGGCTCGGGTCTGGGGCAACAGGGTGGGCATCCCGGTCTATGACGTCGCCCTCGTCGGCTACCCACAGCGCATGCGGGACTTCAACGAGCGGCGCAAGCGAGCCGAGCAGGCCTGACCCACCACACGGGATCACCCGTTGGCGGCGATGTCGTCGATCAACTCCACGAGGGTACGCAGCGGCACGCCCGTGCCTCCCTTGGCCCAGTAGCCGGTCGGCTCGCCGGAGTGGTAGGCCGGCCCCGCGATGTCGATGTGCGCCCATGGCAGTCCGTCGGCGACGAACTCCCGCAGGAAGGCGCCGCCCTGGAGCATGTGCCCTGCGCGGTCCATGCCGGCATTGACCTGGGAGACGTCGGCGACGTCGGAGTCCATGCCCTTGCGTACGTCGTCGGGCAGTGGCATGGGCCAGGCGGGCTCGCCCACCCGCTCGCCGGCGGCCCGCACGCGTTCACACAGGTCGGGGTCGCCCATGACGCCGGCGATCCGCTTGCCGAGCGCGATCACCTGACCGCCGGTGAGCGTAGAGACCTCGAGGAGGTAGTCGGGCTCGTCCTCGCCGGCCCTGGCGATGGCGTCGGCCAGGATCATCCGGCCCTCGGCGTCAGTGTTGAGCACCTCGACACGCTTGCCGCCGTACATCGTGACGACGTCGCCGGGCCGGTACGCGGTCCCCGAGATCATGTTCTCGGCCATCGGTAGATACGCCGTGACCGCGACCTTGGGCTTCAGCGCGGTCAACGCGATCATCGTGGACGCCACCGCCGCCGCGCCCGACATGTCGGACTTCATCTCCCACATGCCCTGGGCGGGCTTGACCGCGTAGCCACCCGTGTCGAAGGTGATCCCCTTACCGACGAGCGCCACCTTCTTGGTCGCACCCTTGGGTTCGTAGCCGATCCGGACGAGACGGGGCGGTGCCTCCGACCCCATGCCGACGGCGAGGATTCCGCCGTACCCGCCCTTCTTCAGGGCTTTCTCATCGAGAACCTCGACCTCGAGGCCGGCGTCCGTCGCGGCCTTCACGACCTCGGCCGCGAATGTGGGGGGCCGCAGGTCGTTGGGTGCGGTATTGACCCAGTCTCGGGTCCGGGCGACCGCCGACACGACGACGGCCGCGCGCTTGGCCTCCGCCTTCGCCGCCTTGTCGCCCGCGTCGGCGACGTGGACGGAGACCGCCTTGACCGGGTCGCGCCGGCCGGGCTGTGGCTTGGTCTTATAGCCGGCGAACCGGTATGCGCCGAGAAGTGCGCCCTCGGCGATCGCGCGAAGCGACGGAACTCCCTCGTCGCCGTCGGCGGCCGGCAGGGCCAGCGTGACCTTCGCCGCGCCCGCCAGGGAGCGCACCGCAGCGGCGGCCCCCCGACGCAGCGTTTCATGGTCAGGATCGCCGCTGGCCGGCGCCGGTCCGAGCCCGACGGCAGCGATGACCGGCGCTGAGACGGTGCCGAGTGTGGCTAGCTTCGTGACCTCGCCGGGCGAGCCGGTCGCGCCGAGGAGCGCGAGCGTCTCGGCGAGTTTGCCCTCGAACGCGACCGCGACGCTCTCCGCGCCGGGCGCGAGCAGGGGCCCGCCGTCCCCGTTCGGAGTGTGCAAGCCCACGATGATGGCGTCGACCGCCAGCTCAGCGGGGTCGGTGTCGGAGAGGGAGAGCGGTGTCACGCTGCGGCTCCAGATGTCGGTGCGGCGTGTCTGGGTAGATGCGCCGTCGGTGGTGCCCACAGATGCTAGCTGCACGGTCGGCGACGGCGTTACCAGAATGGATGGAGTCTTCTCTCGCGTCAGACCTCGGCGACGTGGACACGCGGTCGGAGCGATACCTTCCTGGCATGACCGGGACGCTGCGGCGCTCGCCGCTGCACGGGCGCCACCTCGCGCTTGGTGCGAAGTTTGCCGCCTTCGGTGGCTGGGAGATGCCGCTTGAATACGCCGGCGGTGGCGTACTCAAGGAGCACACTGCGGTGCGTGAGGCCGTCGGCGTCTTCGATGTGTCGCACCTCGGCAAGGCGACGGTGCGCGGTCCGGGCGCGGTCGACTTCCTCAACTCGTGTCTGTCCAACGACCTGAGGCGGATCGGTCCCGGGAGGGCGCAGTACACGCTCTGCTGTGACGCCGGCGGCGGGGTCGTCGACGATCTCATCGCGTACCTGCACGCCGATGACCACGTCTTCCTCATACCGAACGCGGCCAACACGGCCGAGGTCGTGCATCGCCTCCGGTCGGCGGCGCCGTCCGCGGTGACCGTCGCCAACGAGCACGAGGTGTACGCAGTACTAGCGGTCCAGGGCCCGCGCTCCGCCGACGTGCTCACCGGCCTCGACCTTCCAGCCGCGCATGAGTACATGAGCTTCGCCGTGACGGCGGTGGACGGCGTGGAGCTGACCGTGTGCCGGACCGGCTACACGGGAGAGCACGGCTATGAACTCGTCGTCGCGTCCGAGCACGCGGGCTTGGTGTGGGACGCGCTGTTCAAGGCTGGCGAGGGGTACGGGTTGCGTGCGGCCGGGTTGGCGGCGCGCGACACGCTTCGCACGGAGATGGGCTACCCCCTGCACGGGCAGGACCTCTCGCTGGACATCTCGCCCGTCCAGGCCCGAGCCGGCTGGGCCGTCGGGTGGTCCAAACCGGCGTTCTGGGGTCGTGAGGCTTTGATCGCCGAGAAGTCCGCCGGTCCGCGTCGACTTCTGTGGGGTCTGGAGTCCCTCGATCGCGGGATCCCGCGCGCGCACATGACCGTACTGCTGGGGGATGAGCCGGTCGGGGAGATCACTAGTGGGACCTTCTCGCCGACCAAGCGGATCGGCATTGCACTCGCTCTGCTCGATACCGATGCTGGGCTCGATGAGGGTGCCGAGGTCGGCGTTGATGTACGCGGCCGGCGCTCGACCATGAAGGTCGTCAAGCCCCCCTTCGTCACCCCGTCGGTGCGGTAGCTGCCGGCTCAGTCCTCGTCGAGTGCGGCCTGGGTCCACGCACCCTCGACGACGCCCATCTGGTCGTGCTCGACCGCCCAGTCAACGACGGTGTCCGTGTCGACGACCACCGGGCGGCCGGCGCGCACCTTCGGGTGGTAGACGGCGTCCGCGGCACTGGTCGCCAGAATCCGGTGCGGGTCGCTCCACGATGTCACGTACGCCCACAGAAACTCGGTGCCCTGCTCGGCGGGCATAGCGAACTTCACCATGAGCTTCTGGTGCAGGTCGAGTTCTCCGGCCTCGAACCGGCCTCGAATGCCGGTTAGCCCCGAGCGGGCCGCCGAGATGGCGCGCTTCATGACGTCGCTCTGCGGGCCGTACCGGATCCGGCTCGTCCGCGGTCCAAACAGCGCGCCACAGACCTCGGCAATGTGTTCGCCCGCCGATCCGGACCAACTCATCGGCGGGTGCGTGGTCAGGAACGCGTGCTGTTCGGGGTACGCGCCGGGGTCGAGCGCGAGCCTCACCGCGGCCGTCGTGCCGGCCGTCGTCCCGGTTGTCGGGTCCCGTCCGTACGCCGTGTCCACGTCCTGGGCGCCGACCTCGATCATGGCGGGGATCTGGACGAAGGCCGCGTGGCGGTCGTTCGAGAGCGCCGCACTCCACGCCGCCAACAGCACGTGGGCGAGGCCGGTCATTGCCCGTCCCCAGGACTCGACCACGTTCGGTGGCGCGGCGATGGTCTGCAGCTCGGGGAGCCCGAACCGGCGCAACCCCGTCGTGGTCACCCAGTAGCCGGTGCTGTCGGGGGAGTAGTCGACCCAGACCCAGTCGGCCAAGCGGATGCGGCCCTTGTCGTCGGGCAGGGTGCGGAGTGAGCGGTCGACACCGAGAATCTGGTAGTTGAGCACGTCGATGACGTCGCTCTGCACCCGCTCGGCGATGACGGTCGCGATGGCGCGTGTGATCCACTCGTGAATGGGCGGCCAACCCGCCTGGCTCTGCACCGTGGCAATCGCGAAATGAGTCGCGGATTCGACCCGGTTCAACTGATCATCGTCCGCTCCCATGGCCGCGAGCAACTCGACCGGTAGCGGTGGAACTCCCTCGACCGGCCGGATCTCGATCGGCATGACTGGACCGTTCAATATTTCGGCGAGAGCGTCTCCGAGATCCCCGCCCCACCGATCGGTGGCGAGGTGGCGGAGCTGATCGACCATGTCCGCCGGTGGATCGACCATCGGCACGAGGTAGATCGCCCGGACCACCTCGGGGACGGGCAGCGTGATGACGTCGTCGGCGTCAGGCGTGGCTCTGTCAGCGTCCACCGAAATCCTGGGTCCAATACAGTTGGCCGTCGCTGTCGCGGGAGACGCCGACGCCGATCGAGTGCATCGAGCAGTTGAGAATGTTGTCGCGGTGGCCCGGGCTGCGCATCCATCCGGTCATCACCGCCGCCGCCGTCGGATACCCGCGGGCGATGTTCTCGGCCCAGCCGCCGTCGGTGTTGTAGCCCGCGTCGCGCATCCGCCTGCCGGGATCCTTGCCGTCAGGGCTGTCGTGGCTGAAATAGCGGTTGTGAGCCATGTCGGCGCTGTGGAGGCGAGCCGCGGTACGCAGTCTCATGTCGAGGACCAGCCTGACGCATCCGCGCTGCTGCCGTTCGGCGTTGGTCATTATGAGTACGGCGTCCTCCATCGCCGCGAGTCCGGTCGATGCTGGACCCGACCTCGCCGGGGTCGGCGTCCGCGTCGACGTGGGTTGGGTGCTCTGACGCACGCCTTCAGGCGGCGCGGACGATCCGGGCGCGATCGGGACACCCGGATGCTCCGCCACTGTGGACGGTGCCGCGGGTGCCGGCTGGCTCGGCGGCGGCCAGCCCACGAGCGTGGGGGAGAGCATGGCGGCGGCGACCGTGAGAACGAGAAGAGCCAACGTCGCAATCGAGCCAATAACGCCGGCGCTCCGGCGTCGGTGGCGGCCCGTCCACGCCTTGGCTCGCACGGGCATCTCGGCGGTTGGATGCGATGCCCAGGTCATCGGCGCACCTTACGACCTACTTTGCACCCCCGCAAGCCGGGCACTACACCGACAAAACGACATAGGTGAGCGTCACCGCCAGCTCGCACGCCGCCCCCAACACGTCTCCGGTGACACCGCCGAGCCTGCGCACGACGTGCCTCAAAAAGATCAGCACCGTGGCCAATGAGATGATCACGCCGACGGGCCCCTGCCACGCACGTCCCGGCACAGCCGCGGCCGCGACAACCATGACGGCGGCCGCGCCGATTGCCAACGCCGTAGGCCCGACTGTGCCGGCCACCACGGCGCCTAGCCCGTCCGAGCGCGCGGACGGCACGCCGCGACGGCAGGCGGCCGCGATCGCCAGTCGTCCGGACGCCGTCGCCGCCACCACGCCGGCCAGGGCCGCGAACCACGGCCTCGTGAGCACGGCGGCGGCCGCCGCGGCCTGCGTCAGGAGGACGAGCACGATCGCGCTTACGCCGAACGGCCCGATGTCGGGTCTACGCATGATCGCGAGCGCCGTTTCCGCGTCTGTGTGCGAACCGAGGCCGTCGACCGTGTCGGCGAGCCCGTCCAGATGAAGGCCTCGGGTCAGCATGACGCCGGCGGCGATGGTCAACGCCGCGGCGAGCAGCGGTGTCGCGCCGACGGCGATCATGGCGACCGCGAGTCCTCCGATGGCGAGCCCGAGGAGACCGCCGATCCCGGGCGCGATTGCCATGGCGACTGCCGCGGCCGACCGGTCGACGGTTCCGGCGCGGACGGGTAGCACGGTCAGCGTGGTGAGGGCGAGGCGCACCCCCGCGACCAGGCGGCCCGACTCGGGTCTCCCCTCATCGCCGATCATGATTTGGAGGTCATGATCGACACAGTTTGGGGACGCTGAGATCATGATCACGGGGATCTTGACCTCGGGAGATCCAGTAGTGACCATGTGCACACTCCCCCCGGCGCGGCCGAGCTCGAGTGATCGCCGCTCGGGCTTCGCTCACGACCGTTTGCGTGGCCGCGGTGACGTGATCTGCGAGGGCGCCGTGACGGTAGTGGCCTCGTTCGGTTTGGCCGGGCGTCCGTTCGACGCGCGATCGCCGCCAGAGTCGGCATCTTCGGTGGACCGGGCGCCGTCAATCTCCGCAACGGCCGTTGGTGAAGACTTGGTCGCGGCGGGGCCGTCTTTGGCGGCTGGGCTGTCCTTCGGTGGGCTGTCCTTCGCAGCTGGCGGGTCCGTGGCGGCCGGCCCATCCTTGGCGGCCGCGGTCTCCTTCGGAGTCCCCGCTTCCCGAGGAGCCGGCGCGGGCCGCGTCGGCGAAGCGTCCTTGGCCGCAACGTCCTTGGCCGCAACCTCTTTGCCGGCGACGTCCTTGCTGGCGACATCCTTGCTCGCAGCCTCGTTACCAGCAGCGGCTTTGCCAGCGCCATCCTTCGCTGGCGCCGTCGTGGCGGCAGAGTCCTTGACCGGGGCTTCCTTGGCTGGGGTTTCCTTGGCCGAGGCGACTTTGGCCGAGGCGTCCTTGTCCGCGGCGTCCTTGTCCGCGGCGTCCTTGACCGGGGCTTCCTTGGCTGGGGTTTCCTTGGCTGGGGTTTCCTTGGCTGGGGTTTCCTTGGCCGAGGCGATTTTGGCCGAGGCGTCCTTGTCCGCGGCGACCTCGGCCGAGGCGGCCTTGGGGGAGGCGTCCTTGGGCGAGGCTTCCTTTGCGGCAGCTTCCCTGACGAGCGCGTCCTTGTCCTTCGTGGGTGGAAGTGTGGTCTGGCCGGCCTTGGCTGCGGGCTCGAGAGGCGGCGCGGTCTTGGCGGGCGTCGCCTTCACGGGCGTCGGTCTGGCGGCCGAAGCCGGTGCCGCCTTCGCCGGGGTCTCCCTCGCCGGCGCCTCCTTTGCTTGAGGCTGCTTGGCTGACGGCTCCTTGGCCGCGGTTTCCTTGGCCGGTGTCTCTTTGGCCGGTGTCTCTTTGGCCGGGATCTCCTTGGCTGGTGGTTCCTTGGTGGGCTCACCCTTGACCGGCGGTATCGGCTTGGCCTTCGCCCCGGCCGCCTTGACCGCGGTCCCCGCGTCCGCCTTCTCCCTCGTCGCCGCGCTGGGCGTCCCTGCCGGTTCCTCTGCTCCAGCGACCGGTTCGACCGGCTTGGCGACGCCGACGAACACCTGGTTTCCGGTTGAGTCATAACGGCTCGGCGGGCTCGGCTCGACCGGCTCGCCCGCCGACGCCAGCGTGAGCGCCGTCTGCAGCATCGGCAGGGCGGCGAGGGACGCGGCACCTTCACCAAGGTCGAGGCAGAGGTCGAGCCACGGACGCAGTTCCAGGGCCTCGGCGGCGAGACGTACGGCCATGTGACGTCCGGTGTCCGGCAGGATGACCCAACGTCGAGCGTTCGGCGCGAAGTCATTGGCGAGGAGGGCCGCGGCGGCGCCCACAGGGCCGTCGATCATGATGGGCGTCCGCCGATTCGCGGCCCCGAGCACCAGACCCGTGGCCGCCGCGATGTCAGCACCACCGAGCGCGGACAGCACCGTACGGGGATCTCCGTCGCGATCACGCACCCGATGCAACGCGTCTCGCAGCGCAAGGCACCGGGTCATCCACGCGTTGTCGTCGTAGATTCCGGCCGGCGTCACGACCCGGGCGAGGAGCGCGGTCGGCTCGGCACCGGTGACGGCGGCGACGACTGCCGCCGCGGCAGTGGCCGAGCCGGCCCCGCCGGCGGCGAGGACAAGCAGCTCTATCCCCTCGTCGGCCGCGCGTTCGGCCTCGTCCCACCCGGCCCGCAGCGCCGCGTCCATCTGCTCGGTGGTGATCGCATCGGCGAGTTCGATGGCGGCTGATGCGGGCTGCCACTCGAGCGTGACGATGCTCGCGCCCGAATTGCCAGCGAGGTGCTGCAGCGGTGTGCCGTTTCGGGGGTCCGGCGCCGGGCCGGCGACAACCCCGCCCGCATGGGCGCCCGTGACCAGCACGACGCGAGTCGAGAGCAAGGGCCGCGGGTACGCGGTGCCCTGAACCGCTGCGACGAATACCACGGCCTCGGCGAGCATGCCGAGAGCCGTGACGGTCGGTGCGCTGATCCCGATATCGATGGCCGCCAGCCGATCGCGAGCGGCGATCGCCGCCGCCTCGTCCGGCAGCGGCAGGGCCATCCCGGGGCTGATGTCAAAGTCGCTTCCGCTCAGTGCGGGCATCGGGGGGTCGGCCGTGGGCTGCACGGCGATCAGGTTACCTGTGTGCGGCCGTTAAAGCCCGCCTTTGACCGGCACGGCGTTGCCGGCGATGACAAGGGTGACCACCTCGCACTCCGCGGCGACAGTTCGATTCGTCGTGCCCAGGGCGTCGGCGAAGGTGCGTCCCGCCGCGGTCGCGGGGACAACCGAAAGGCCAACCTCCGGACTGACAAGCACCAATGTGGCCGGAGATGCCCGGATTCCGGCGGCCAGTCGGCCCAGGATCGTGTCGAAACGTACGGGATTCGCCGTACGCCCCGAAATGATCTCCGTCACCGCCGCGACCCAGGTTCCGAGGTCGTCGACGATCAGAGCGTCATGAGGCCCAGCGGACTTGAGCAGTTCCGGCAGCGCCAACGGGTCGTCCCCGACGTCGGTTGTCGCCCATGTGCCGGGGCGGCGCGCCCGGTGCGCCTCGATCCTCGCCTCCCAGTCCTGGTCGGCCGGATCCCGGCGGGCCGTCGCCACGTACCGAACGGGCAGTACCGTCGCCAGGAGGCTTTCGGCGAACTCCGATTTACCCGAGCGAATGCCGCCGAGGATCAGCGCGCGTCTGAAGGTCGGGCGCGGCATGCCCGTACCCTATGACTTCTATAGCGGCGGTTCCGCAGCGGCGTGGGCGCTGGCCAAGGAGGATGCGATGGCGTGGGCTTGGCGGTACGAGGGCGCGAAGGGTCAGAAACAGTCCGGCGGCAGCGAGTCGTTTCCCAGCCAGTCGGACGCCGAGTCGTGGCTCGGGCAGACCTGGCGCGAACTGGTGTCGAACGGCGTCGTCACGGCCGTTCTGGTCGAGGACGACCGGGTCGAGTACCGGATGAGCCTCCTGCCGGCCGGTGAGTGATGGGCATCGATCGACGTCGACGTAACCCCACCTTCGGAGTCCCCCGCAGCGCCTTCCGCCCTTCCGCGGTGTTTCTTGGCCTGGTTGGGCTCTGGGTCGTCGGCGGCGTGATGTCCTGGCAGGGATACGGCAACCAGAGCGTGAACATCCTCGTCTTTGTGGTTGCGGGCTGGCTGGTATCACTTTCGCTCCATGAGTACGCCCACGCGCTCCTCGCCTATCGCGCCGGCGACGTGGGCGTGGCGGACAGGGGATACCTAACGCTTAACCCGCTGAAGTACACCCATCCGATCCTGTCGGTCGTCATTCCCGTCGTGATCCTTTTTCTGGGTGGGATCGGCCTTCCCGGTGGCGCGGTTTGGGTGGACCGGCACGCTATCCGAGGGAGGCTCGCCGACAGCGTGATCAGCGCCGCTGGGCCGGCGGTGAACGTGGTGTTCACGATCGCGCTGACGCTTCCGTTTGTGCTCGGCGTGGACACCTTCGAGCACCGGGCGTTCTGGGCCGGACTGGCGTTCCTCGCGTTCCTTCAGCTCACCGCGTCGCTGCTGAATCTCCTCCCGATCCCCGGCGTGGACGGAGGCAATCTGGTGCGGCCGTGGCTCGATGAGACCTGGGGGCGCCGGTTTGACGTGGTCGCGCCGTTCGGGCTGCTGCTTCTCTTCGTGCTCATCTTCGAACCCACGGTCGGCCGGATCTTCTTCGACGTCGTCTACTCCATCTCCGACCTGATAGGCCTGCCGCCCTGGCTCATCGTCGAAGGCCGCAACCTCCTCCAATTCTGGCGCTAACCCAAGATC